>CAJXSW010000060.1 GCA_913060645.1 uncultured Dokdonia sp.
AGACGTAATGCCGTTCATAATTGTTTTATTTTTTGTAAAGGTAAAAGATTAAAACTTAAACAAATTAAAATTATTATTTAGAACTGTTATAAATTAATAAGAACCCTTGTAAGGTGTCTTTGAGAATGCAGTTTGTGTAGTATTTTTGCTAACCATTTTGCGTGCGAGATTAACAGGCTCTTAACAATCTTATTTGTCTAAAAATCGTGCCATCTTTTGAAGCTAATTCAATATTAATATGATACAGGTTAAACGCCAAAATTCATTCTCAAGAGTCCTTACCCTAGCCGTGGTGGTGATTCTTACACTTTCTAGTTCTCTTTTTGCGCAAGACGCGCCTGTTGCTGATGCTAAGGCTGGTGAAGCTTTATTCAAGGCAAATTGTGCTGCTTGTCATAAACTGTATAAGCCTATGACGGGTCCGTTACTTCATCAGGTTTCTGAGAAGTATGACCGTGAGTGGTTGTATAAGTGGATTAAGAATAGTCAAGGGCTTATCAAGTCTGGAGATGCACTTGCGGTAAAAGTGTATGAGGAAAACGGTAACAAAGTGATGAACTCTTTTCCTGCATTGTCTAATGCAGATATAGATAATATTCTTGCTTATACAGATACACCAAAACCAGAAGCTCCAGCTCCAACTGCTGTAGTTGGTGGTGCAGATGGTAATCAAGGAGGTGGAGTTTCAAATAACTTGATTCTTGCAATTCTTGGATTTGTACTGTTGCTTCTTATTGCTGTATTGTTTTTAGTAAACAACACGCTTAATAAGTTTGCGTCGGCTCAAGGAATCGAATTGAAGGCAGAAGAGAAGCGTAAGCCTATCTGGAAAGCATTTGTTGAAAATCAATTCTTAGTACTTGTTTCTGTAATCTTCCTTTTATTGGGTAGTGCATATTTTGCATATGGATGGATGTCTCAAATAGGGGTTGATCAGGGTTATATGCCAGTGCAGCCTATTCATTATTCACACAGAATTCACGCTGGTGAAAATGCTATTGAGTGTAAGTATTGTCACTCATCTGCACGTGTGTCTAAGCACTCGGGAATACCTTCGTTAAATGTATGTATGAACTGTCACAAGTCTATTGCAGAAGTTGCTGGGCCTGAGTCTGAGTTTACATCTGTTACTGAGGATTACTCAAAAGAATTTTACGATAAAGAAATCCAAAAGCTTTATAAGGCTGTAGGTTGGGATGAGTCAACACAATCTTATACTGGGGAAACTCAGGCGGTAGAGTGGGTTCGTATTCATAATCTTCCAGATTTTGCATACTTTAATCACTCTCAGCACGTGAGTGTAGCAGGTATTGAGTGTCAGAAATGTCACGGTCCTGTAGAAGAGATGGAGGTTATGTATCAACATGCTCCTCTTACAATGGGATGGTGTATTAACTGTCACCGTGAGACTAACGTGAAGATTGAGGGTAATGAGTATTACACGGAGATTCACGAGCAGCTTGCAAAGAAGTATGGTGTTGAGAAAGTAACTGCTGCTCAAATGGGTGGTCTAGAATGTGGTAAGTGTCATTACTAGAATAGTATCTAGCATGCCTTAATAGGGTATGTATGTTAACCAAAACGAATTATCGATCTAAAGAAGATCACAATTAATAAATTAAGTATATGTCATCAAACAAGAAATACTGGAAAAGTGTCGATGAGCTCCAAGGAGACTCGTCTATCGAGGCGCTAAGACAGAATGAGTTTGTACAAGAAATTCCGACAGATGAATTTTTAGGTGATAAGGAAACGCTTGAGGCTTCAGAAACAACACGTCGTGATTTCTTGAAGTATGTAGGTTTCTCTACTGCCGCAGCTTCCCTCGCAGCTTGTGAAGGTCCTGTTATTAAATCTGTTCCTTACGTAGTGCAGCCGGAGCAAATAGTTCCTGGTGTAGCAGACTATTATGCAACAACAATTGCAGATGGTTTTGACTTTGCAAGTGTTCTTGTAAAGACACGCGAAGGTCGCCCTATCAAGATTGAGAATAACGATCTTGCTAAAGGTGGTTTCGGAGCAAATGCTCGTGTTCATGCATCTGTATTAGGAATGTATGATACTAATCGTGCGCAATTCCCTACTGCAGCTGGTGAAGAGGTTTCTTGGTCAGATATAGATAAGGGTGTTGTAGGTGCGCTTGAAGGAGGGAGGAAAGCAGTGTTGCTTACGCAAACATTTGCAAGTCCGTCTACAGATAAACTTATAGAAGAATTTAAAGCTAAGTTTCCTAATGTATCGCACGTATCGTACGATGCTGCTGGAGAACAATTTGCTTTGGATGCTTTTGAAATGAAATACGGTTTCCGTGCATTACCAGATTATGACTTTGCTAAAGCAGATGTTATAGTTGCTGTAGGTGCAGACTTTGTAGGAGATTGGAATGGTGGTGGATATGATTCTGCTTACGGTAAGAAGCGTGTTCCTAAAAATGGAAAGATGTCTAAGCATTTCCAGTTTGAGGCAAACATGTCTCTTTCTGGTGCAAATGCAGATGTTCGTGTACCATCTACACCATCGCAACAAAAATTAATTGTACAAGCTCTTGCTGGTGGTTCTGTGTCTGGTTTACCAGAGGGAATAAAGGTAAAAGTCGCTCAAGCTCGTAAGGCATTACTTGCGGCTGGAGATAGCGGACTTCTTATAACAGGAGTGCAAGATGTGGCAACTCAAAAAATAGCGCTTGATTTTAATGCTGGCAAGTCTGTAATGGACACTGCTAAGCCTAAGATGACTCGCTCTGGAGATGCGCGCAAGATGATACAGCTTGTAAAAGATATGAATGCTGGGCAAGTAGGAACTCTTATTATGGCGGGTGTAAACCCTGCATATAGTTTACCTAATGCTACAGAGTTTACAGAGGGTCTTAAGAAGGTAGAAGTTTCTGTCGCTTGTTCTATAAGAGCAGACGAGACTGCAGCTTTATCTACTCATATAGCTCCTGTGCCACATTACCTAGAATCTTGGGGAGATGTGCAAATCAAAATGGGAGAGGTAAGCCTTCAGCAGCCTACGATAAAAGAAATTTTCAACACACGTCAATTTCAACAGAGTTTGTTGACTTGGATGGGTGAGGATAAAACATATTACGAGTATCTTAAGGATACAATGACTTCGGCTGGACTTCCTTTTAATAAGTCTGTTCAAGCTGGTGTTGTTGAAACTGACGCTTTCGCGAAAGCGGTGACACCTTCAAATACATCAATCACTTCAGATGCTGGATTATCGAGCACATTGCAAGAAGGAACTGGTGATTTTGAATTGACGTTGTACACAATGACATCAATGGGTGACGGTACGCAGGCAAACAACCCATGGTTGCAAGAAATGCCAGATCCGTTAACACGTTGTACTTGGGATAACTACTTGACAATGTCCGAGGCAGATGCCAAAGAGAAAGGATTGTGGTTTGATAGAAGTACATTCTTCACAGAAGCACGACACAATGCAAACGGTGGTCTTAACGGTCATTATGCAAATGTTACTGTAAACGGTGTTACCTTAGAGAATGTTCCTGTAATGATTCAGCCAGGTCAGGCTAAAGGATCTGTAGGACTTGCGGTAGGTTATGGTCGTAAAAACGGAATTCAAGAGGAGATGCAAACGGGTGTAAATGCATTCCCGTTAATGCAGAACTTCCAGACAACTCAAAAAGTATCTATTGAAAAAGTAGGTGGTGTACATGAATTTGCATCTGTGCAACTTCACAATACATTGATGGGTCGTGGGGATATCGTAAAAGAAACTACACTTGAGATCTTTAATACAAAAGACAAGCACTCTTGGAATGTAATGCCAGAAGTGAGCAAAGGTCATATAGAATATGAAGTAACTTCACCAGAAGTTGATCTTTGGGATGAATTTGATCGTTCTGTTGGACATCACTTTAATCTTGCTATAGACTTAAATGCATGTACCGGTTGTGGTGCCTGTGTGATTGCTTGTCACGCTGAGAACAATGTTCCTGTAGTAGGTAAGTCAGAAATACGTCGTAGTCGCGATATGCACTGGTTACGTATTGATAGATATTACTCTTCTGAGGAAACTTTTGAGCTTGATGATACTAAGAAAAACGATTTTAGTGGTTTAGGTGGAGATAAAGGTTCTCTTGGAGGATTTGGTGAGCTAGAAGATCCAGCGGCAAACCCGCAGGTTGCTTTCCAGCCTATCATGTGCCAGCACTGTAACCACGCACCATGTGAAACAGTTTGTCCGGTTGCAGCATCTGCACACGGTAAGCAAGGTCAAAACCACATGACGTACAACCGTTGTGTAGGTACTAGATATTGTGCAAATAACTGTCCATATAAAGTGCGTCGTTTTAACTGGTTCCTATATAACGGGAATGATGAGTTTGATTACCACATGAATAACGACCTTGGTCGTATGGTAATTAACCCAGACGTAACAGTTCGTTCACGAGGAGTTATGGAGAAATGTTCTATGTGTATTCAAATGACACAGAAGACTATTCTTGATGCAAAGCGTGATGGACGTAAAGTAAAAGACGGAGAGTTTGCTACAGCTTGCTCTAACGCTTGTACAAGTGGAGCTCTTGCCTTTGGAGATATAAACGATAAGGAGAGTGAAATTGAAACGCTTAGGACAGATGATCGTATGTATCACTTGCTTGAGCATGTAGGAACAAAACCTAATGTATTCTACCAGACAATGGTACGTAATACAGAAGAAGCATAAAAACAACTAATCTAAAGACTAATTATATAGGATTATGGCGCATTACGAAGCACCTATACGAAGACCACTAGTTACCGGAGATAAAACTTATCACGATGTAACTTTAGATATAGTCGCTCCTGTTGAAGGACGAGCTAATAAATCATGGTGGATCGTATTCTCTATCGCACTTGTTGCTTTCTTGTGGGGAATAGGCTGTATTATCTATACTGTAACAAACGGTATTGGTAGTTGGGGTCTAAACAAAACCGTAGGATGGGCTTGGGATATTACCAACTTTGTATGGTGGGTAGGAATCGGGCACGCAGGAACATTGATATCTGCGGTACTATTATTATTCCGTCAGAAGTGGCGTATGGCAATTAACCGTTCGGCAGAGGCGATGACTATCTTCTCTGTAGTACAAGCTGGTTTGTTTCCTATTATTCACATGGGGCGTCCATGGCTAGCGTATTGGGTATTACCTATACCTAACCAATTTGGTTCTCTATGGGTAAACTTTAACTCACCGCTACTTTGGGATGTATTTGCAATATCTACATACCTTTCTGTGTCGCTAGTATTCTGGTGGACTGGATTGCTTCCTGATTTTGCGATGATTCGTGATAGAGCTGTAAAGCCTTTCCAAAAGAAGATTTACAGTCTACTAGCCTTCGGTTGGTCTGGTAGAGCAAAAGATTGGCAGCGTTTTGAAGAAGTATCATTGGTACTTGCAGGTCTTGCAACACCATTAGTACTTTCTGTACACACGATTGTATCTTTTGACTTTGCAACTTCGGTTATACCGGGATGGCACACCACTATCTTCCCTCCTTACTTTGTTGCGGGAGCTGTATTCTCTGGTTTTGCCATGGTAAATACACTTCTTATCATAATGCGTAAGGTTGTGAGTTTAGAAAACTATATAACAGTACAGCACATCGAACTTATGAACATCGTAATTATGATTACAGGTTCTATAGTAGGTGTTGCTTATATTACTGAGTTATTTATGGCTTGGTACTCTGGTGTAGAGTATGAGCAGTATGCCTTCTTAAACAGAGCAACTGGACCTTATGCTTGGGCATATTGGAGTATGATGATATGTAATGTATTCTCTCCTCAATTTATGTGGTTCCCAAAACTGAGAAGATCTATAATGTTCTCTTTTATTATATCAATTGTAGTAAACATAGGAATGTGGTTTGAGCGTTTTGTGATTATTGTAACTTCACTTCACCGTGATTACTTACCATCATCATGGACGATGTTCTCACCTACGTTTGTAGATATAGGTATCTTTATTGGTACAATAGGTTTCTTCTTTGTATTGTTCTTATTGTATGCTCGTACATTCCCAGTGATTGCACAAGCAGAAGTAAAGACAATCATGAAGTCTTCTGGAGAGCGTTACAAGAAATTACGTGAGTCGGGACAATCATTAGTAGGTACAGGGGCAGATCCTCGTACTTCTGGTGGACCTGTAAAAATTAATCTTGACGGCGCATACATTGCAAAGCCACAAGAATTATCTAAAGGGGAAACTGTTATCGCTGAAGATAATCATGGTGCTGAATCATTAACAGACCGTCTAGGTTCATTTGATGCTGCAACACAGAAAGCAGACGATCTTAAAGTGATTAACGGTATTGGACCTAAAATGGAGGAGAAGCTTAATGTTCTTGGTATTTATACTTATGAGCAGGTAAGCAGAATGACTTCTAATGAGTACACGTTACTTGATAATCTAACTGGATCATTTCCTGGTCGTGCAGAGCGCGATGACTGGGCTGGTCAAGCTAACAATCTTAAATAATTAAGTATGGCATCTACAGTTATACACGCAATATACACGGATGATGATGTTCTTATGAACGCTGTCAAGGAGGTAAAGAAGAAGCATCTTCATATCAATGATATCTTTACGCCATTCCCTGTGCACGGACTTGATAAGGCTATGGGTCTTGCACCTACTCGTCTTGCTATCACAGCATTCCTTTATGGGTGTGTTGGGATTACAGTAGCGACATTAATGATGAACTTTATAATGATTGAGGATTGGCCACAGAACATTGGTGGTAAACCTTCTTTTAGTTACATAGAGAACATGCCGGCTTTTGTGCCTATCATGTTTGAACTTACTGTATTTTTTGCCGCTCACTTGATGGTAATTACTTTTTACTTAAGAAGTAAATTATGGCCATTTAAGAAAGCTGAAAATCCAGATGTACGTACAACAGATGATCACTTCCTTATGGAGATTGACGCAACTGGTAAGGATGGAGAAGAGCTCGCAAACTTTTTAGTTACAACAGGAGCCGTAGAGATTAATTTAATTGCAAACGAAGCATAAGCCAACGCAATGAAGAATATATTTAAAATAGCTGTTTTGTTAATTGCCTTTGCAAGTGTAATCTCTTGTCAAGATGATAATAAACCTAACTATCAGTATATGCCTAATATGTATGAGTCTGTAGGTTATGAGACTTACGGTAAGTACGAGGTTTTTCCTGATGGTTATGAAGCACTAGAGCCAGCAGAGGGATCTGTAATGAGAGGTTGGATGCCTTACGATTTTGAAAATACTCCAGAAGGTAAAGCTTCCGCGAAAGCGAACTTGAAAAATCCACTTCCTCTTACTGAAGACAATTATGTAAAGGGTAACGAACTTTATAATATTTATTGTTCAATCTGTCACGGTGTTAAAGGTGACGGTAAAGGGAATCTTGCTAAACGCGAAAAAATCCTGGGAGTGCCTGCTTACAACGATGCAGGTAGAGCTGTTACTGAAGGTAGTGTATACCACGTAATGTACTATGGTATCAACTCTATGGGATCATATGCATCTCAAATGACAGAAGATGAACTTTGGATGGTTGATCATTATGTAATGGGTCTTAAAGATGCGTTAGATGGTAAGCCACAGAAGGAATTTACAGCCTCTGAAATTATCTCTGAGATGACTGAAGGTAAAATTGATACTGATTTAAACGAGGGTGCAGTAGATGCAATTCCTGGTCCAGAATCAGAGCCAATGAATGCTCAAGGTCACGAATAAAACTAATTAACGGAACAACCGATATTTAAGATATGTACACATTATCTAAGAACTTAAAATTATCAGCTATCATTTTTATGGTAGTAGGGGCGTTATTATTTGCAGTAGATGCGATGTATATGCCTTCGTCAATAGCAGATATTGAAGCTATGCACGCTGGTGATGATCACGGAGAGAGTCATGATACAGCAGTATCTGGTGAAGGTCATGATACACACGAAGCTATTGCTACCGCAAAAGGTCACGGTGAAGATCATGCAGTTGCTAGTCATCAAGCTGAAGAAGGTCATGCAATGAGCGAAGCTGAACATAATCAACACCTTTTAGACGGATATAAGAATAAGCCATGGTCTGCAGTATATGTTGCGGCATTCTTTTTCTTTATGATTTCATTGGGATGTCTAGCGTTTTACGCTGTTCAATATGCAGCACAAGCTGGATGGTCTCCTTTATTGCTTAGAGTGATGGAAGGTATTACTGGGTACTTGTTACCTGGAAGTATTATCATGTTGATTTTGTTAGCTCTTTCTGGTTTTCATTTCAACCATATCTTCCACTGGATGGCAGATGGTATTACAGATCCAACTAGTGAAAACTATGATAAATTAATTGCTGGTAAATCAGATTGGTTAAATGTTCCATGGTTATTGATTAGAGCTGTAATATTTATTGCAGGTTGGAATGCATATAGATTCTTTGCTGTAAAGTTTTCAAAGGAGCAAGACGAAGCAACAGATAACAAATCACATAAGAAGTCATTTAAACTTGCTGCGGCATTCTTAGTATTCTTTTTATATACTGAGTCAATGATGTCATGGGATTGGATTATGTCTATAGACCCACACTGGTTTAGTACGCTATTTGGGTGGTATGTACTTGCAGGAATGATGGTTTGTGGTATTACAACTATCGCTTTAATAACTATGATACTTAAAGGTGCTGGTTATTTACAAAGCGTAAATGATAGTCACATTCATGACCTTGCTAAATTTATGTTTGGATTTAGTATTTTCTGGACATACTTGTGGTTCTCTCAGTTCATGCTTATTTGGTATTCAAACATTCCAGAAGAAGTAACATATTACATACAGCGTATAGAAGATTATAACTTACCATTCTTCGGAATGCTTATAATGAACTTCTTATTTCCATTACTAATACTTATGAACAGTGACTTCAAACGTGTAAACTGGTTCGTTGTTATGGCTGGTATCGTAATCTTATTAGGTCACTATGTGGATATATATAACATGGTTATGCCTGGTACAGTTGGGCAAGCTTGGTCATTTGGATTTGTAGAGTTAGGATCACTTATGTTCTTCTTTGGATTATTTGTATTGATTGTATTTACGTCGCTTACAAAACGTCCGTTAGAGCCTAAGCGCAATCCACTTATTGAAGAAAGTAAACACTTTCATTATTAGAATATTGATATAAAGAAGTTAGAAAACAATGACAGGTTTATTAGCACTCATCGTAGTAATTCTATTTGTAGTCACGCTTTGGCAAATGTCGAAGATCTTTAAGCTATCACAGTTTAATAAGAAGACTAATAGCGAAACAGCTCAAGTAGCTGACGACAAAGACAATCGTATCAATGGTAAATTGATGCTATGGTTTGCAGTTGTATTTTATTTTATAATGGCATACTGTTTTATTAATTACAGTAAATTTTATCTGCCAGAAGCGTCTTCAGAACACGGAGCAGATTATGACAATTTGTTATTTATCTCATTAGCACTCATTATGTTTGTGCAGGTTATCACACAAGCATTGTTGCATTATTTTGCTTATAAGTATAGTGGTAAGAAAGGGCAGAAGGCACTTTTTTATGCAGATAACGATAAATTAGAGTTTATCTGGACGATAATTCCAGTAATCGTTCTTGCAGGTTTAATTATATATGGTCTTTTTACTTGGTCAGATATTATGAACTTTGAGGAGGATGAAGATGCTATCGTAGTGGAGCTTTATGCAAAACGTTTTGGATGGCAAGCTAGATATGCCGGAGAAGATAATACCTTAGGTAATGCAAACGTAAGATTCATTGAAGGAGCAAATACTGTCGGAGTAGATGAGAGTGATGCAGATGCAATGGATGATAAGATCACTACAGAGTTACACCTTCCTGTAGGGCGTCAGGTGATTTTTAAGTTACGTTCTCAAGATGTACTTCACTCTGCTTATATGCCACACTTTAGAGCGCAAATGAATGTAGTGCCAGGTATGATTACTCAGTTCTCATTCACACCTTCAAAAACCACTGCTGAAATACGCGATACGGATTACATGAAGGATAAGATGGCGACTATTAAGGATATTAGAAAAGAGAAAAACAAACAGTCTATTGCAGCTGGAGACGGTCCAATAGATGCTTATGACGAATTTGACTATTACTTGCTATGTAATAAGATTTGTGGAGCTTCGCATTATAACATGCAGATGAAGATTGTTGTTGAAACCCAAGAAGAGTATGATGCTTGGATGGCAGAACAAAAGACATTTGGTAGTTCTTTAGCAACGGCTCAAGAGTAAAAAAAAGAAAAAGAAAAATTAACTAAAGAATCAAGGTATGGCAGCACACGCACCAACAGCAGATCATGGTCATGACGATCACGAGCACCACCACGAGCAAACATTTGTAACAAAATATATCTTTAGTACAGATCATAAGATGATCTCAAAGCAGTACTTAATTACTGGTTTGATAATGGGTATTATAGGTATTGGGATGTCATTGATATTCCGTCTTCAACTTGCTTGGCCAGATCACCAGTTCACTATTTACGAAGTACTCTTAGGAGACTGGGGTAAAGATGGTGTTATGGACCCAAATATTTATTTAGCACTTATTACGATACACGGAACCATCATGGTGTTCTTTGTACTTACCGCTGGTTTGAGTGGTACATTTAGTAACTTATTGATTCCACTTCAAATTGGAGCTCGAGATATGGCTTCAGGATTCTTGAACATGGTTTCTTACTGGTTATTCTTCCTTTCTTCAGTAATTATGGTTCTTTCTCTTTTTGTAGAGTCTGGTCCAGCTGCAGCAGGATGGACAATTTACCCTCCATTATCAGCATTACCTAACAGCATCCCTGCTTCAGGTATGGGAATGACACTATGGTTAGTTTCAATGGCTATTTTCATTGCTTCTTCACTAATAGGATCATTGAACTACGTAGTAACTGTAATAAACTTACGTACTAAGGGTATGTCTATGACTAGACTTCCTCTTACCATTTGGGCATTCTTTGTAACAGCAATTATTGGTGTTGTATCATTCCCAGTATTACTTTCTGCGGCATTAATGCTTATCATGGATAGAAGTTTTGGAACATCATTCTTCTTGTCTGACATCTATATCGGTGGAGAAGTATTACATAATTCTGGAGGTTCGCCTGTATTATTTGAGCACCTTTTCTGGTTCTTAGGTCACCCAGAAGTATACATTGTATTATTACCAGCATTAGGAATATCATCTGAGATTATATCAACTAACTCACGTAAGCCTATTTTTGGTTACCGTGCAATGATTGCTTCTATTCTTGCGATAGCATTCTTGTCAACTATAGTATGGGGACACCACATGTTTATCTCTGGGATGAATCCTTTCTTAGGTTCGGTATTTACATTTACAACTTTACTTATTGCGATACCATCTGCAGTAAAAGCTTTTAACTATATAACGACCTTATGGAAAGGTAACCTTCAGTTCAACCCTGGAATGTTATTCTCTATAGGATTAGTGTCTACATTTATATCTGGAGGTCTTACAGGAATTATCCTTGGAGATTCTACACTTGACATTAACGTTCACGATACTTACTTCGTAGTAGCTCACTTCCACTTAGTAATGGGTATATCTGCCCTTTATGGACTATTTGCAGGAGTGTACCACTGGTTCCCAAAAAT
This sequence comes from uncultured Dokdonia sp., assembly GCA_913060645.1. Lineage (GTDB taxonomy): Bacteria > Bacteroidota > Bacteroidia > Flavobacteriales > Flavobacteriaceae > Dokdonia. The sequence goes on from CAJXSW010000060.1 coordinate 11,654, forward strand.
GTTTGAAGGTAAGATGATGAACAAAAACTTAGGTTACGTTCACTTCTGGATCACAGTGATTGGAGCATACGGTATTTTCTTCCCTATGCACTTTATTGGAATGGCAGGTCTTCCAAGACGTTATTATACGAACTCAGCTTTCCCATATTTTGATGATTTACTAGACGTAAATAAGGCTATAAGTATTTTTGCATTCATAACTGCAGGAGCACAATTAGTATTCTTATATAACTTTATCCATTCTATGTTCTATGGAAAAGTAGGAGCGCAAAACCCTTGGAAGTCTAACACGTTAGAGTGGACTACGGGACATAAGCATATCCACGGTAACTGGGCTGGAGCAATTCCAGAGGTACAACGTTGGCCATATGATTATTCTAAATTGAATAAAGATGGTTCAGATTACGTAATACCTGGTCAAGATTTTATCCCACAGACCATGCCTCTTCAACCTAATGAAGAAGAAATGAATCATTAGAGTATAGTATATAGTATTAAAAAGCCCACTCCATCGAGTGGGTTTTTTGTTGTTACGCTTTCGCGAAAGCGGACTAATGCAGTGGAAAATTTTGTGAGTGCTCATTGTTATGTATTCATCATGACCCAACACTATTCCTTATCTTTGATTGAAATCACTGCTACGTATGAATGAACATTTAGACCCCACAAACGATGGTTTTTCTAGAGAAGATGTAGATGTCGAAAAGGCATTGAGACCGCTATCCTTTGATGATTTTGCGGGACAAGATCAGGTACTAGAAAACTTAAAGATATTTGTTCAAGCAGCAAACCAAAGAGGAGAAGCTTTAGATCATACATTGTTTCATGGTCCTCCAGGTTTAGGTAAAACCACCCTTGCAAATATTCTCGCCAATGAACTTGATGTAAATATCAAGATCACATCAGGTCCAGTACTCGATAAGCCAGGAGATCTTGCGGGATTACTTACTAATCTCGATGAGAGAGATGTCCTCTTTATTGATGAGATACATAGATTGAGTCCAATAGTTGAAGAGTATCTATACTCAGCTATGGAGGATTATCGTATCGATATCATGATTGAAACAGGTCCTAATGCTCGAAGTGTTCAGATAGATCTTGCTCCATTTACACTAGTGGGTGCAACAACGCGTTCAGGACTGCTTACAGCCCCTATGCGCGCACGTTTTGGTATCTCAAGTAGATTACAATATTATACTACAGAACTGCTTACTACTATCGTTGAGCGTAGCTCTAGTATATTAGGAGTACCTATCTCTATGGGGGCTGCTGTAGAGATTGCAGGAAGAAGTAGAGGAACTCCTCGTATTGCAAATGCGTTGTTGAGACGTGTGCGTGATTTTGCTCAGATCAAGGGTAACGGGCGTATAGATATTGCTATTGCAAAATATAGTCTTGAGGCATTAAACGTAGATGCACATGGTCTTGATGAGATGGATAATAAAATACTTGCGACTATTATAGATAAGTTCAAGGGTGGGCCGGTAGGTATTACAACCCTTGCAACCGCAGTATCTGAGAGTGCAGAAACTATTGAGGAAGTATATGAGCCATTCCTAATACAACAAGGTTTTATAATGCGTACACCTAGAGGTAGAGAAGTCACCGAAGAAGCTTATAGGCATTTAGGTCGTGTAAAAGGACCTGTGCAGGGCGGACTCTTTTAATTATAGTGGTAAAGTATGTTTATTGAAAGTGGAATGATTCATATTTTTTGAAAGCCTGGATTATCTTAATTTTAATCAAGCCGTATCTTTATTATTGATCTTATAAAACATTATATGCCAGATAAAATTCCAGCAGTATCCGTGTTTAAATTTCTTGCCAATGCGGGAAGTATCCTTAAAAACCCTTTGCCTTTTCATAAAGAAAACTTTGAGTCAAAAGGTGATACTTTTAAACTAAAGCTTGGTTTTGGTAATGATGTAGTCTTTTCAAGAGATCCGGAATTTGCCAAATATGCACTTCAAAAAAATCAGCGCAACTATAGTAAATCACCTATCCAAACTAAGGACTTAGCAAAATATGTTGGGGAAGGTCTGCTCACCGCAGAGGGCGACCACTGGAAAAAACAACGCAAACTTATACAGCCAGCTTTTCATAAGAAGCAGCTAGCACAATTACTTGATGCAATGCATGAGGTAATTAAAGAAGAACTATTGCGTGTTGAAACGCATAAGCCTTTTGATGTGTTTGAGGTTTTTAATGACCTTGCATTTATGACTGTCGTTAAGGCATTGTTTAAAACTGATGTAGATCGAGACAAAATAAATAGATTACAATACATCACAGAGCAAGCACAAAAGATGCTTGTAAAAGAACTTCGCCAGCCATTTAAGGCATGGTATTTTAAATATGGTGGACCTATAGATAAGCATCTCGCTCTTACAAAAGAGGCGAGGGTGATTCTAAAGGAACTTGTACAAGAGCGTAAGGATAGCGGTGACAAGCCTGGTGATTTACTTGATATGCTGCTAGATTCTCAATATGAGGATGGCGGATTTATGGAGGAAGAGCAGCTTATAGATGAAATTCTCATTTTATTTTCGGCGGGTCATGAGACTACTTCAAACGCACTTACATTTACAGCTGAGCTACTTGCTATAAATCCTATCTGGCAAGATAAGATTTATGAAGAATACGCTTTCGCGAAAGCGAACTCCACCACTCTCAATGAGTTTTTAAGACAATGTACGGTTACTAAGCAAGTGCTGGAGGAAACCATGCGTATGTATCCACCGGCATATTTTATAGATCGTGTGAATATTAAAGATGATGAGCATGACGGTATGGAGGTTCCTGCGGGTTCTAATTTGCTATTTTCTGTGATAGAAATACATAAACATAAAGACTTTTGGGAGCGAGCAGATCAATTTGATCCTACTAGATTTGATGATAATGCAGGAATGAAACATCCGGCATATTTCCCTTTTGGCGCAGGACCTAGAATGTGTATTGGTAATAATTTTGCTATGTATGAGATGATACTAGCCGTTACTGAGCTAGTGGCTATGTTCAAGATTGCTCCAAAAAGCACGCCTATTGAAATATTACCGCTTATTACGTTGAAGCCTAAAAATGCATTGCTGGAGTTTATACCAAGGTAGTAATGATTGAAAATCGAGCAAAACATACTGCATTCATTAAAGCCGAAGCCACTCGCTTGGGTTTTATGTCTTGTGGTATAAGTAAAGCTGGTTTTCTAGAGGAAGAAGCACCTCGACTTGAATCATGGCTCAAGCAAAATATGAATGGTGAGATGCAGTATATGGAGAACTACTTCGATATGCGTCTTGACCCTACGAAGCTCGTGGAGGGCTCAAAAAGTGTTATTTCTCTACTGCTTAATTATTTTCCTCACGAAATTCAAAATGAAGATTCGTACAAGATATCTAAGTATGCTTATGGCCGCGATTATCACTTTGTGATAAAGGATAAGCTCAAAGAATTTTTACATAACATTCAAGAGGAAATAGGGGATGTACATGGCCGTGCTTTTGTAGATAGTGCTCCAGTGCTTGATAAGGCATGGGCAAAAAAAAGCGGATTGGGCTGGATAGGAAAGCACAGCAATTTACTCTCAAAGAAAACAGGTTCTTTTTACTTCATTGCAGAGCTAGTGATTGATCTGGATCTGGAATACGACACACCTGTAACAGATCATTGTGGTAGCTGTACTGCCTGTATAGATGCATGCCCCACAGATGCTATTGTTGAGCCTTATAAAGTAGATGGTAGTAAGTGCATAAGTTACTTTACGATAGAGTTAAAAAATCAAATTCCTGAATATGCAAAGCCACATCTAGATGACTGGATGTTTGGTTGTGACGTGTGTCAAGACGTGTGTCCTTGGAATCGTTTTTCAAAAGCGCATAGTGAGCCGCTTTTTAACCCTCATCCAGAATTGCTCTCTAATTCAAAAAAGGACTGGGAAGAAATCACCCAAGAAGTATTTTCAGAAATCTTTAGAAAATCTGCAGTAAAACGGACAAAGTTTTCAGGTTTACAGCGCAATATAGACGCACTTAAAAAGCAGTAGAGGTTATGTGTTACGCTTTCGCGAAAGCGTGATTGTAATAATTTTTAAACCAGGTAAAAGGAATTTTAATAATTATTACGGATATTACTGTCGCTACACTGCAATAACTACGCGCTATCTTATGAATAAAATACTAAGCTCCATTAAAAAGCCTAACCTCTCATTCTGGCAAATTTTTAATATGAACGTTGGTTTCTTAGGGATTCAATTCTCTTTCGGACTTCAACAAACAGCTATAAATCCTATATTCTTATATCTAGGAGCAGCCGAAGATTTGCTGCCTATTCTCAATATTGCAGGCCCTATTACAGGATTGATTGTACAACCGATTATAGGTGCGATAAGTGACAAAACATGGTCACCAAAATTTGGAAGAAGAAAGCCATTTTTTCTTATAGGTGCTCTCATAGGTAGTATCTGTTTATTTGCATTTCCTTTTAGTCCAGTGTTGTGGGTGGCGGTTGCATTGCTTTGGATACTCGATATAGGGAACAACATGGCTATGGAGCCATATAGAGCACTAGTAGGAGATAAGTTGCCTCAAAAGCAATTAAGCCTTGGTTATCAAATGCAAAGTCTATTTGTAGGTGCAGGAACGGTGATTGCGATGCTATCAATCATATATTTTCAAGAAATTCTAGGGGTAGCAGAGGAGATTGTAGGGAGTATACCTCAGTGGTTGTATTATTCATTTTTTATAGGTGCGATATTATCTATCACTACCATTTTATGGTCTGTGAGTAAAACCAAAGAAATACCACCTTCCGAAGGTGAGATGGTGGAAATAGAAGCATTTAGAGGATTAACTTTTATACAAAAATTTAAACATCCTTTTGTCGAGATTGCTCAAACTGTAAAGACTATGCCTGCATTTATGTGGAAGGTAGCTGGTGTGTATCTTTTTCAGTGGTACGCATTATTTGTATACTGGCAGTTTAATGTACCTATGTTTAGGGACACACTAAATTTTACTATCGGGGAAGCTGCATCACAATCTGCAAAAATGAGTTTAACATACAACTCTGTGACTATGGTCGTTGCGCTTGTGCTCGTACCGCTAACGTTAAAGTATGGAGGTAAGAAGATTTATGCAGCAAGTTTACTAGGTACAGCACTTGCTATGTTTTTGATCCCATATATAAACGATGCAAATTTAGTGGTGTTACCTATGATTTTATTCGGAATAGGCTGGGCCGCAATGATGGGAATTCCATACACAATGGTTTCTAAGATTGTGCCGCAAACTAAACGTGGTATTTATATGGGTATTTTAAATATGATGATTGTAATACCTATGGCTATTGAGACTGTGACTTTTGGTCCTATCTATAAATATTTATTAGGTGGTAGTGCTATAAACGCCATATTATTTGCTGGTGTATTTTTCTTAATATCGGCTATTCTAGCACTTAGGTTGACACCTAAGCAAGCGCAAGAAGTATATAATCAACCAGAGTAATTAGTAGTTTACATCATTTATAAGTATCAAAATTCTAAAAAGACGTGAGTAGAGATATCGACATCATATGTGTAGGTGAAGTTTTGATAGACTTCATAGGGCACCAAAAGGAAGTGAGAATTGATCAAACTAGAGATTATCACAGGTATCTAGGTGGCAGCCCTACAAATGTGGCAATGAACTTAGCGCGTCTAGGGATGAATGTGAAACTTGCTGCAACTAGAGGTGATGATGGTCTAGGTCTTTATATAGAAGAGAAACTTGCCGAGAATGGAGTGCAAACCGATCTTGTGAGAACCTGTCTCTTATACACATCTCCGAGCCCACGAGACGGACTCCTATCTCGT
>CAJXSW010000061.1 GCA_913060645.1 uncultured Dokdonia sp.
GTTGCTGTTGTAGTAATAGCACTAATCGCAGGTAAAAAATCTGGAGCTTTCGGTAAGTCTGGTAATTTCAAGGCTGTAGAGGTGCAGAAGCTAGAGCGAGCAACTATCATTGAGACTGTGGCCGCTACTGGTAAAATACAGCCGGAGATAGAAGTAAAGCTATCATCAGAAGTATCTGGAGAAATCATAGACCTTCCTATTAAAGAAGGGCAAGATGTAAAAAAAGGAGACCTACTTGTAAAAATTAATCCAGACTTAGTACAAGCAGCAGTAAGCCAGAGTCGCGCAGCGCTACAAAATAGCCGTGCCGGATTATCGCAAGCAGAAGCTAGTCTTAATCAAGCCAAGTTGACTTTTAATCGTAATAAGCCACTTTTTGATAAAGGTGTAATCTCAAAAGCAGATTTTGAAAGAGCACAGTCTGATCTCGATATCGCGCAAGCAAATCGTCAGAGTGCTTTTTATAACGTACAGAGTGTAGCTGCTCAAGTAAAGCAGGCAACAGATAACCTAGGGCGTACTTCTATTTTTGCACCACGAGATGGTACAATCTCTATGCTTAATGTAGAGCTGGGAGAACGTGTAGTAGGTACTGCTCAAATGGCAGGAACAGAAATTGTACGTGTAGCAAACCTTAATAACATGGAGGTTGAGGTAGATGTAAATGAAAATGATATTGTAAAAATTGCAATAGGAGATTCAACGATCGTAGAGGTAGATGCATACCTAAAAACAAAATTTGCTGGTGTGGTTACAGAAATTGCAAACTCTGCTCAAGTAACACTTACTGCAGATCAGGTTACAAATTTTAAAGTAAAAGTGCGTATTCTTGAAGAATCATATAAGCACTTGCTAGAAGGTAAAAAGGATACATATTCGCCTTTTAGACCTGGTATGACAGCAACGGTAGATATCATTACAAAAAAGCGTAGCGATATCCTTGCAGCACCTATAAGTGCTATTGTTGTAAAAACAGATACAAGTGCTACAAGAAGCACTACGCCTAAGTCTACTACAAGTGCAGGAGCGGCAGAGGAGAAATTTGAATGTGTATTTGTGAAGAGTGGTGGTGAAGCAAAGTTGAAGGTGGTAACCACAGGAATACAAGATGATTCTAAAATTGAAATATTAACAGGTCTAGAAGAAGGAGATGAGATTATCATAGGCCCTTACAGTCTTGTAACTAAAACACTCAAAACAGGAGATAAAGTTGAGGTAAAGGGAGAAGAAAAAAACGAATCTGAAGAGTAAAAAATGACACATATTTTATGTCTAGAGACAGCCACCACAAATTGTTCGGTGGCTTTGTCTATTAATGGAAACGTAGTGGCAATGCAGGAGGATAATGCTCAAAAGTATTCTCACGCAGAGCGATTACACGTATTTATTAAAGAGGTGCTTGATACAGCAGGTGTTACTAAAGATAAACTTAATGCAATTGCCGTAAGTAAAGGTCCAGGAAGCTATACAGGGCTTCGTATAGGTGTTTCAGCAACCAAGGGGCTCTGTGCCTCACTAGATCTACCGCTTATCTCTGTAGATACTTTAGGTGCGCTTTCGCGAAAGCTAACTGTAACCGATGGCGAACTCATCATACCAATGCTTGATGCGCGTCGTATGGAGGTGTACAGTGCTGTTTTTGATAATAATGGAAATCGTCACAGAGAAACCCAAGCACAAATACTAGATGAAACATCCTTTACCGAATATTTAGATAAAGGAGTCGTTCACTTTGTGGGGAATGGCGTAGGAAAATTTCAAGAAATCTGTGAGCATCCTAATGCTAGGTTTGTGATAGGAGAGCTGCCTTCATCAACACAAATGGCAACTATGGCACAGTCAAAATTTGAAGCTAATGATCTTGAAGATGTAGCTTATTTTGAACCGTATTACCTCAAAGATTTCATTGCAGGTAAGCCTAAAGCAAAGTAATAATAACCCTTAAGCAAAAAAAATCCCGTGATACAATACTGTATCACGGGATTTTTCCTTTTAAGAAAAAGCCTCTTAAGCTTCTTTGTGTATTTCGACAGCATGTGGATAAGGGATTTCAATCCCAGCTTTGTCAAGTTCAATTTTACAATTCTCGATAGTTTGGAAGTATACATCCCAGTAATTTTCTGGTGATGCCCAAGGACGCACTTCATAATTTACAGAGCTATCTGCAAGCTCACCCATATTAACAGATGGAGCAGGTACTTGTAATACATTTTCTTGAGAATGCATAGCGCGCATAAGAGCTTCTTTAGTCGCCTTAATATCTGCGTCATAAGATACTCCAATAGTAAGGTCAATACGAAGTTCTCCTAATTCTGAGTAGTTTTTAATATTTCCATTAGAGAGAATCCCATTAGGTATAATTACGAGTTTATTTCCTGGAGTGGCAATTTTAGTGGTAAGTATTTGTACTTCTTGTACCACGCCTATCTCTCCTTGTGCTTCGATAAGATCACCCACCTTAAAAGGTTTAAACAGCATCATTAGTACACCTCCAGCAAAGTTAGAAAGGGATCCTTGTAGTGCGAGGCCTATAGCAAGACCAGCTGCTGCAAGAATTGCCGCAAAAGAAGCCGTATTAATGCCTAACTGTCCTAATATAGCAATGATAAGAAGTATGAGAAGTATTGTTCTTACTAGGTTAGACAGAAACCTTTCTAAAGTTACATCCATATTTTTGTTCTTATGAAGCGCCGTTTTAAATAGCTTCATAAGCTTGTTGATAACCCATTTACCTACGAGCTATATGACAATAGCCATAATAAGTTTTAGACCATATTCTGATCCTTTTTCGATAGCGAGGTCAATCCATTTTTGATAATCTTCCATTGATTGTAATTATTAGGTTGTTAATGTTTGTAACCTAAAAATAGAAAAACTCACATATATCAATATATGCGAGTTTTTATAGAATGATTATTACGTTGATTATAGTGTTAATCGATGCAAACGGGAATCTTGTCTAATTTTTTATTATTCAGCATTGTGAACATGTACATCACGTTGTGGGAATGGTATGGTTATTCCGGCAGCTTCTAGACGTTCTTTTCCCTCCTCAAGAACTAACCAGCGTAAGTTCCAGAAGTCTTCATTTTTTGCCCAATATCTAAGTGATAGGTTTACACTGCTATCTCCTAGCTCTGCAAGCACTATCATAGGTGCTTTTCCTTCTTCTTGAATTACTTGTTCTTGTTCATTAACTAGTGTAAGTAAAATGTTTTTAGCCAGTTTTACATCATCGCCATAGTCAATTCCAAAAGTGATTGCTTCTTTACGGATTCCTTCTTCGGTAAAGTTTATAATGGTTTCATTAGACAATTTTCCATTAGGAATAATTGCTAGTTGATTTCCAAAGGTGTTAAGTTTAGTCTGAAAAATAGAGATTTCTTTTACGGTTCCTTCTTGTCCTTGTGCTTTTATAAAATCTCCTACTTTAAAAGGTCTTAGTAATAGTATGAGAACCCCTCCTGCAAAGTTAGCTAGAGATCCTTGTAATGCCAGTCCTATTGCTAGTCCCGCTGCTCCTATGATAGCTACCAGAGAAGTAGTCTGTACCCCTACCTGTGTAATCACAAGTACGAAGAGTACAATTTTTAAGGTCCAGTTTATGAGATCTGCAATAAATTTTTCAAGCGTAGGCTCGTAATCCTTTTTTTTGAAAAATTTAGCTACCAATCGCTTAATAATACGGATGACCCATAAACCAACAAATAGTAAAAACATCGCACTCAAAAAGCCTGGGATGAAATCCCAAATCCATTTTATGGCTTGGTCTATATGTTCTTGGTATTCGCTTACTTGATCCAGAGGATTACTCATATTTAATTTTTTTACAAAATTGGATATAAGCAAACATGTTACATAATCTTCTAGGATAAACTTCTGTTAAACTTCCATGAGTTTTAACGCGGCTTTCACAGTCTCAACGGGGAGTTGGCAAGTATTATTCACACATACATAGATAAATGTTCTATCATCATGGTATCGCCCCTTAAAGATGTCTTGATCACTTTTGATAGTGCTAGTTGCAGTCAATTTATTAGGAATGTAATGGCTGTCGAACTCTTGTCTTAGGACTTCCGCATCTTTTCCCACGATGACAAGCTCATAAAAAGGCATGGTATAGTTAAGCATCCCATCCATCCAGTTTGAAAAACTAGTAGGGCTTTGCTCAATAGATGGCTGAATGTTATGAAGCATTGCTTTAGCCGTATCTCGATAAGTATTATCACCATAGTAATGAGATAACATAAATATGTTCTTCGCCATTATGGAGTTTGAGGACGGAATCACGTTATCATAAAACTCAGTGTTTCGACTTGCGAGGCTAGGATCTTGGTTTGATGTAAAGAAGAATAAATTATTTTCTGGATTTTGAAAATGTTCAAAGGTGTAATCGGTAAGTTGTTTAGCCTTATTAAGCCATTGATTATCTGCTGTGACTTCATAGAGTGCTATAAAGGCATCTACTATGGCAGCATAATCCTCTAGGTATCCATTTATAGTGCTCTTTTCATTTTTAAAGGTACGATTGAGACCGCCATCTTCTTTGATAAGATGAGTACTTATGAAAGTTGCATTTTTTAAAGCAGCAGTAAGAAATTCTTCCTCGTTAAAAGCACGGTAGGCATCTACATACCCTTTAATCATTAATCCATTCCAAGACGTTAGGATTTTGTCATCTAGACGAGGTTTTTCTTTATTGCTTTCGCGAAAGCGCAATAAATCCTCATGCCATTTAGTTTTTTTGGAAATGATTTCTTGTACTGAAATATCAAACTCTTTAGAAAAATCTTGATCTGTATCTTGTCTAATGAGGACATAGTTGTCTTTCTCCCACTTCCCATAGGAGTTGATGTTGTAGTATTCTTTAAAAAGATCAAAGTCATCACCTATCAAAGTTTGTAGCTCGTTTTTAGTCCACACATAATAAGCACCTTCTTCTAGAATTCCATCTGCAGTTAAGCTATCTGCATCTATAGCGCTATAGAAGGCTCCATCTTCTGTCGTCATCTCGCGGGCTATAAACGTTAAGGTTTGATAGACCGTTTGCTTGTATAAAGGATTTTTAGTCTTTGTGTAGGCTAGTGCGTATAAGCTTACTAGCTGTGCATTGTCATAAAGCATTTTTTCAAAGTGCGGTACATGCCACTTTGTATCTACACTATAACGGGCAAAACCGCCACCTACGTGGTCATTGACTCCACCAAAGGCAATTTGTTCTAGCGTGGTATTTACATATTCTAAAATCTCTTGATCTTGATTTTGGTGTGCATACCTAAGTAAAAAGAGGTAGTTATTAGGCATCATAAACTTAGGTGCTCGGTTCAGGCCACCTTGTCTAGTGTCCCACTGTCGTGACCACTGGCTTATCGCATTTTGGAGCGTTTCTAGCTTGAAATCTGGAGTGCTATTATTTGGGATAATTGTATCCATCTCTTGCATGCCTTGTTCAAGCTTTTCTGCATATTCAATGAGTTTTTCTGGTGCTGTTTGATAGAGTTTAGCAATTTGCTCTAGTGCGCTCGTCCATTCCTCTTTAGGGAAATAGGTACCTCCCCATACTGGTCTTCCATCTGGTAATGCAATAGCATTAAGGGGCCAGCCACCTCGACCGGTCATAAGTTGGACAGCATTCATGTATACATTATCTACATCTGGACGCTCCTCACGATCTACTTTTATATTTATAAAATGCGCATTCATAAGTTGCGCTACCTCTGTATTTTCAAAGCTCTCGTGCTCCATGACATGACACCAGTGGCATGAAGAATAACCTATGCTTATCAATAAGAGTTTGTTTTCCTTTTTAGCCTTAGCGAGCGTTTGCTCATTCCATGGTTTCCAGTCTACAGGATTATGCGCATGTTGTAATAGGTAAGGGCTAGTCTCCTGTATAAGATCATTAGTGTAAGGATGTTCCATAGTGGGGTTGATTTAGTGCTTGGCGATTGTAAAAGGAGTGTGATTATAGACGCAAGAGCGATTGTAAACTGTGGTAGTCTTGTAAAAATACAAACAAAAAAAGTCCCATCTTGAGATGAGACTTTTTTCAATATTTTTAAAAGAGATTTACTTTACTTCAAAAGTAATCTTACAGTTCATGCGGTATTCTTTTATTTTTCCATCATCACCTACTACACAGTTTTGCTCATTTACATAAAGAGATTTGATGTTCTTTATTGACTTGCTAGCGTGTTTAAGTGCATTTTCTGCTGCATTTTCCCAGCTTTTCTCAGAACTTGCTAATACTTCTATAACTTTTAATACTGCCATTTTATTGGTTTTAAAGTGTTAATAATTAGTTGTTTCCAGAAAGTTACGCAATTCATTAGATAAGAATGCAAATGTTTTTGTAAATGTTACAATTACTATTTGTCTGAATAATAACGATAGTTATGTGTAGATGAACGTATGAGTGGAAGGTGTTTTGAGAGATTTTATTTTTGAAGTACTTGGTGTAATTACCATCCTCCCGAAGCACCACCACCTCCAAAGCCACCGCCGCCAAAGCCTCCTCCAAAACCACCGCCTCCACCGAAGCTTCCACCACCGCCAAAAGATCCTCCACCACCAAAGCCGCCACGTCCCATATTGCTGAGTATGATAACATCCAGTAGTGAGCCGCCTACACTGCGCTTACCGCCATTACGACCGCCACCGCGATGATTGTTACGATTTATGATAATGAGAATGACGATAAAAAAGATAAACATGAGAATCCCTTGTATGGGAAAACCATCGTTACCTTGTCTCGTTCCTTTAAAGTTTCCTTGTAAACCGTCAAAGATGGCATCTGCGCTTTGATCAAGGCCAGCATAAAAATTCCCTTGTTTAAACTGAGGAATCATTATTCTATTTATGATTTGCTCTGCATCGCGATCAGAAATGATGCTTTCTATTCCATAACCCGTATTGATATCTACCTTGCGATCATCTTTTGCAAGAATTATAAGGATACCGTTATCTTCATCTGCCTGGCCTATTCCCCATTGCTGTCCCCACTTTGCGCCTACCATATCAAGTCCTTCTCCATTAGAAGTAGCGATAATAGCAATCACAATTTGTGTTGAGGTACTATCACTGTATTTAATAAGCTTGTTTTCTAAAGCGCTCTTTTGGCCCGCAGATAATAAGCCTATGTAATCATAAACTGCGTCCGGATTTACCTTTGTCGGTTTTTCAGGAATATTAAATTGACCAAATGCAGGAATACTCAGTACTAATAAAAGTAGTGAGAAGAGTACGCTTTCGCGAAAGCGTGAACCTACAAAATTATTTTTTTCTTGCATTAAGAGGTGCTTATTTCGTCAGGGAGTTCATTTTTATCACCATGCTTCCATGGGAAAAATGCAGCTAGTTTCTCACCAGCAGATTGTACTCCTTCAATGAGACCATCGCGGAAGTTTCCTTTTGTAAACTGAGCAATCATAGCATCCTTAGTAGACTCCCAGAAATCTGGTGGGACTACCATGTTGATACCAGCATCACCGCAAATTGCGAGTTTATGATCATCTACAGCAACGTAAATAAGGACTCCATTTTCTTCCTTAGTATTATCCATTTTAAGTAAATGAAATAATTCTTGAGCACGTATGAGTGCATCTACTTTGTTAGAGTGATGCTCTAAGTGCACACGAATTTCTCCCGAAGTACGAGTCTCAGACTGTCTAATAGCCTCAACAATGGCTTCCTCGTCGCTTTTACTTAAAAAGTCTTCTACCGTAGATGCCATTTATTTTGTGCCAAAATCAAATTCTACTTCTGGAGCATTTTCTGATCCTGCATCTGCCTCAAAGTATGCGCGGTTATCAAAACCTAAAATTCCTGCAGCTAGGTTAGTAGGAAACATACGTATCTCAGAGTTTAAGATTTTTGCCTTTTCATTAAAGCGATTACGCTCCACATTGATACGGTTTTCAGTACGTTCCAGCTCATTGATTAGCTCCTTGAAGTTTTCATTTGCTTTAAGATCTGGGTAGCGTTCAAAAACGGCAAGAAGCCTAGATAGGGCAGATGTAAGTCCTGATTGCGCTTCTTGAAACTGTCTAAGTTGTGCTGGTGTAATGTTTGAAGGATCAATATTTATTGAGGTAGCTTTGCTACGTGCTTCTATAACTCCTATAAGAGTTGATTGCTCAAACTCTGCATAGCCTTTGGCTGTATTTACAATATTTGGGATTAAATCTGCACGACGTTGGTAAGAGCTCTCCACGTTACCCCATTGTGCACTTACTTCTTCATCTAGAGGAACGAGATTATTATTTGTGCGAGCAAGCCATAAGCCTCCTATTACTAGTATAGCAACAATGGCGATAAGAGCGATAAGTCCTTTTTTCATAATATTAATTAGGTTTGATAGTTAGTTGTTGTTTGTTGTGATTTGTTACAAGTAACGTGCAATAGTAGCAAGTTAAGAAAAAGAATTACTATAAGAAGACAATAAGGTTTTGTTAAACAGGGTACATAGGAGTTATATAATTGAGATTTTTGCAAAAAAAAATCACACTCATTTGTAGTGTACTATTGTTATGGATTTAAAACTTTTATATTTACTAGCATCTATGGGAGTTATAGGTGTTATTGCAGGTGTGTATCACCTTGTGTCTGGGCAGTATCTTGTAATGAGCCTTTTATCAATAACCACTAGCTTATTTTTTATAGGCCTAGCTTATCGCGATTATTATAAAGGAAAGCGTTTTTAGAGATTAGACTTAATCTCTAGTAGTTGTGCTTTTACAGCTTCTAGCTTTCTTATAATATCAAAATTTGATAAAATTTCTTTTTTACCTTCTTTGAGGTGTGTTTTTGCACCTTCAAGTGTAAAGCCACGTTCTTTTACTAGATGATAAATAAGCTCCAGATTTTTAATGTCTTCTGGAGTAAATCTCCTTGTGCCCTTAGCGTTTTTTTTAGGAGCGATTACATCAAACTCTTTCTCCCAGAAACGTATCAAAGATGCATTTACATCAAATGCCTTTGAGACTTCACCTATTGTATAATATAATTTTTCAGGAAGATCTATATACATTAATCGAGTGATTGATTTTCTATAGATGACGCAGCTAGCATAAGATCATATTCCTCTGGAGTAAGATCATTATGGTAAAAGTTTACAGGATTGACTACGGTACCGTTTTTCCATACTTCGTAATGTAAATGGGGACCAGAAGAGAGCCCAGTATTACCTACATATCCTATAATCTCACCACGTTTTACGTTTTGCCCCACGGTAGCTTTGTACTTACTCATGTGCGCATAATACGTTTTATAGCCAAAACCATGTTCTATAATTACCATTTTACCATAACCACTTCCTAGTCCTACTTTAGTGACTTTTCCATCACCCGTGGCATAAATTGGCGTACCTGGAGGAGCTGTAAAGTCCATCCCGTTGTGCATTTTTCGGTATTTTAAAATAGGGTGCACTCGCATTCCGTATCCAGAGGCTACTCGTGAGAGGTCTTTATTTTGAACCGGTTGTATAGCTGGTATTGTTTTGAGTAACGCTTCTTTCTCTTCGGCTAGTTTTGCGATTTCGTCTAGAGATTTTGACTGGATTACAAGTCGTTTTGTGATCTGATCAATACGTTTTGCACTTCCTGTAATCATAGAAGAGTTATCAAAACCTTCTAAGTCTTTATAACGATTGACACCTCCAAAACCTGCTTGTCTTATTTCATCAGGAATAGGGCTAGCTTCAAATAATACACGGTATACATTATTATCTCGCTCTTCTACATTTGCAAGTACGCGTTCTATCTGGTCAAGTTTCTTTTCTTGAATCTCAAACTGTAATGACATATTTGCCAGCTCACGTTCTAGTTTTCGTTCCTTAGGAGTATCGACACCAGAGTTAAACACAGCAATCGTTATAAGAAGTCCCATAAGAGCGGTTGCTGCAATGAATATCAATGCTGCGCCAAAGGTGCGTCCCTTTTTTCTCTCTACTTTTCGGTAGGATAGTGTCTCACTATCGTAGTAATATTTTACCTTAGACATAAGTTAAAATGCTTATTTTTGGGGTTTGTTTATGGGGTTTAGTACGCTTTCGCGAAAGCGTGATTTAAAACCTCAACAACGTTCAAATATAAAATAAATTATCCACACCATCCATCGTATGAAATCTCAAGAGGTACGTAAACAGTTTCTAGACTTTTTTGAATCCAAAAAACATACCATAGTGCCCTCTGCACCAATGGTTTTAAAGGATGACCCTACATTAATGTTTACAAATGCGGGTATGGTGCCTTTTAAAGAATATTTTCTAGGAAATGCCACGCCAAAAAATTCTAGGCTGTCAGATACTCAAAAATGTTTGCGTGTTTCAGGAAAGCATAATGACCTGGAGGAGGTAGGTAAGGACACCTATCATCACACGATGTTTGAGATGCTGGGCAACTGGTCTTTTGGAGATTACTTTAAAGAAGAAGCAATATCATGGGCTTGGGAATTCTTAACGGAAGTAGTTAAGATTGATAAGGACAGTCTTTATGTAAGTGTTTTTGAGGGAGATAAGGAGGATGGATTAGATAGAGATCAAGAAGCTTTTGATATCTGGAAGCAACGCATTGATGAGGATAGAATCATCGATGGAAATAAAAAGGATAACTTCTGGGAGATGGGAGCGCAAGGACCTTGCGGACCATGTTCAGAAATACACGTAGACATAAGATCTGCCGAAGAAAAAGCAAAAGTAGACGGGAAGACGCTCATCAATATGGACCACCCACATGTTGTGGAAATCTGGAATCTGGTATTTATGCAGTACAATCGTCTTGCAGATGGATCGCTTGTAAAGCTTCCTAATCAGCACGTGGATACTGGAATGGGATTTGAGCGTTTATGTATGGTGCTTCAAGGAGTACAGTCTAATTATGATACAGACGTTTTTACTCCACTAATGAGTGAGATAGAAACCATCACAAACTCAAAGTGTGGTAATGATGAAGAAATAGATATTGCAGTACGAGTAATCGCAGATCACGTTAGAGCTGTATCATTCTCTATTGCAGATGGACAGTTACCTTCTAATACAGGAGCTGGTTATGTAATACGCAGAATCTTACGTCGAGCAATTCGTTATGGGTTTACATTCCTTGACATGAAGGAGCCATTTATCTATAAGCTTGTGGCAACACTTGTAAAACAAATGGGAGATGCATTTCCAGAGCTTAAATCACAGAAGAACTTAATGACAAATGTGATACGTGAAGAGGAAGCTTCTTTTTTACGTACGCTAGATAAAGGGTTACTATTACTTGATAATGTAATTGCGGATACAAAGGGTGATACTGTTGCTGGTGATAAAGCTTTTGAGCTTTATGATACCTACGGATTCCCAATAGATCTTACAGCACTTATACTTAGCGAGAAAAACTTAAAGCTTGATGAGAAAGGTTTTGAAGCAGCTCTTAAAGAGCAAAAAGACCGCTCTCGTGCAGCAACCAAGGTGGAAACAGACGACTGGAATATCTTACATGAAGATGCCGAAGAAGAGTTTGTAGGATACGATACATTAGAAACTCCGGTAAAAATTACTCGCTACCGCAAGACAGAGAGTAAAAAAGACGGAGAGCTATATCAACTGGTATTTAATCTTACGCCGTTCTATCCAGAAGGAGGAGGGCAAGTAGGAGATAAAGGATATCTAGAAACTTCTAACGGAGAGGTTGTTTACATTATCGACACTAAGAAAGAGAATAATTTAATTATTCACCTTGCCAAAAATCTTCCGAGATCTACAGATGGAACGTTTAAGGCTGTGGTAGACGCAAAACAACGTAGCCGCACAGCTGCAAACCATACTGCAACACACTTATTACATCAAGGTTTACGTAAGGTACTAGGTACACACGTAGAGCAAAAGGGTAGTATGGTACATAGCGGGAATTTACGTTTTGACTTTGCTCACTTTTCTAAGGTGACTAAAGAGGAACTTAAGGAGGTAGAAGATTTTGTGAATGCACGCATACGTGAAAATCTATCACTAGAAGAGCAGCGAGGAATTCCTTATGATCAGGCTGTACAAGAAGGTGCGATTGCATTGTTTGGAGAGAAGTATGGAGATGCGGTGAGAACTATCCGTTTTGGGAAGTCTATGGAGCTTTGTGGTGGTACACACGTAAAAAATACAGGAGATATCTGGCATTTTAAAATCACCTCAGAAGGTGCAGTAGCATCTGGTATACGCCGTATAGAAGCAATTACTAGTGATGCTGCCAAAGATTACTTTACATCAGAAACCGAAGCTTATAATCAAGTAAAAGCTACCCTTAAAGGGAATCAAGATCCAGTAAAGGCGATTACTAGCCTACTAGATGAGAATGCTGCTTTAAAAAAGCAAGTAGAAGCACTTATAAAAGAGAAGGCTCAAAACTTAAGTGGTGATCTTGCTAAGGAGTTTACAGATATAGATGGAGTTGATTTTCTTGCCAAAAAAGTAGATCTAGACGCAGGAGCAATAAAAGATCTTGCATTTAAGCTAGGAGAAAATAAAGACAATGTGTTTATTCTTTTTGCTACTGAGCAAGAGGGTAAAGCATTGCTAAGCTGCTACATTTCAAAGGAGCTTGTTGCTTCTAAGCAATTGAATGCAGGTACTGTGGTGCGCGAACTAGGAAAGCACATCCAAGGTGGAGGTGGAGGACAACCTTTCTTTGCAACCGCAGGAGGGAAAAACCCAGCAGGAATAGACGCCGCAATAGCTGAAGTAAAAAATTACTTGGTTTAATACACATACAACCACCTGCTTATTAACTTAATAAGTAGATGGTTTTTTATAAAGATTGCTTCTTGTGTTATGATAAAATTACAGACTCAGTTGCCACTTACTACTTCATCTACTCCTTTTGGGTATGATGATATGCTGCTGTTATTGGGTTCTTGCTTTTCAGAAAACATAGGGAATAAACTAGATTACTATAAATTTCAATCGGTTACAAATCCGTTTGGGATTATATTTAATCCTATAGCACTTGAGCGCCTTATACAAGACGCGATTGAAGACAAAACATATACAGAAGAAGATGTTTTTGAACTTGATGGTGTTTGGAAATCCTACTACGCGCATAGCGATAAAAATGCTTTGAGTAGACTAGGAGCTGTAATACATCTTCAAGAGGCACAGCAATTACTTAGGACGCAATTAAAAAGCGCTTCTCATCTCTTTATCACATTAGGTACTGCTTGGGTTTATAGACATCTTGAACGAGATGAGGTGGTAGCCAACTGTCACAAGGTGCCTCAGAAGGAGTTTGTAAAAGAGCTCTTGTCTATAGATGATATTGTGCAAAGTCTATCTCGCATAGTAAAGCTTGTGCGAAACTTCAACCCTGATGTTCACATCACTTTTACTGTGTCTCCTGTGCGTCATATAAAAGATGGATTTGTAGAAAACACCCGAAGTAAATCTCATTTGATTTCCGCTATTCATGAGTTGGTAGATAAGAGTGGTGTTTCTTACTTTCCTTCTTATGAGATTATGATGGATGAGTTAAGGGATTATCGCTTTTACTGCTCAGATATGATTCATCCTTCGGCACAGGCGGTAGATTATATTTGGGAACGATTTGTTGAGGTATACGCTTTCGCGAAAGCGCAACAAACAATGAAACAAGTCTCAAAAGTACAACAAGGAATTACTCATAAACCCTTTAATGCCGAAGGAGAGCAGCACCAAAAATTCTTGACAAAGTTAGACAGTCAAAAAGAAAAACTAGTACAAGAATTTCCTTGGATGAGGTTTTAATGAAAGCTTAAGTGTTGATTTTCTTATAGAGTGAAAGCCATCCACCACCATTCATTGCTTCAATTCCTTTGCTCTTTAAAATTGCAGTAGCAGATGCGCTTCGTGCTCCGCTCGCGCAAACACATATTATAGGTGCTTCCCAACTCTTGATTTTTTCAGAGTTTGAATTTATTGTTTGTAATGAAATGTGTTTAGAACCTGGAATAGCGCCGTTATCATATTCGGCTTTTGATCGCACGTCTATGATTATGGCATCTCTACTAAAGAAGTCGTCAAGTTTCCGCTGTTTCTTACCAAAAAAACTACTGAATAACGCCATTATCTTCCATTACTAAACTTAGTCCGTCTTTTATGAGGTGTGCAATATTTGCTCTAGAAATCATGAGAGATTCTAGGTGTGTTAGCACTTCCTTATTTCGCGTAAGCTCAAATATTTCAAGTGATAAAAGCCAGTCAGTAGGATACTGTTCCTTGACTGTTTGAAATATTGTTAAGAGTGTTGTTTCTTGTGGAGTTTTACTTTCTCTATAGGTTCTTACTTCTTTGTACAGTTCGTTAAGCTTCTTGTCTTCTTCAGATAGTTCGTGCTGGATGGTAGTGGTAGTACTCACCTGATTTTTTATCTCAAACGAATCATGATCTGCTGCTCCTGCAAAAGCAGAAACTACAGAGGTTCCTATGGCCATATCAAAAGGCCCATTCTTACGTGAGATAAGTTTGTCACCTTTGTATGAAACTTCGCAGCCATCAAAATGAACCACGAGCAAGGTTCCATCTACACTACGAGTACCAGTGGTAATCATTCCTGTCACGGTAATGCCACTTTCAAACTCAAAGGAGTTAATGCCGCCTTCATAAATTTCAAAAGCTTTAAGATCTCTTGGACTCATATTTTCGATAGCCATAGAGCTACGCTTGAGTTTCCCTAAAGGCGAAGAGAATCCTTTTCTAAAATGAGTTGTTCCTAGTCCTATGAGCTCCTTACCTCTGTAAGAAAGGGCACTAGGTCCATGAGTTTCAAAATAAACAACACGGTTGTCTTCATCTTGAATCATGTTACTAAAATTCCCACTTACTTGCAGACCAGTGTTAAGCTCGATAGAGCCTAGCTGCTTACAATCTATAAGTTTTTGGACACCTCGCCATCCACCTCGTCTCAAAGCCATAGTCTCTGCAAATTCTTCTAGCACTTCCATTAAGTATCCAAAATCTGGAGTAACAAATAGCTGAGGTTGCATTTGTGTGATATCAAATTCTTGATAAGCAGCATCTATGCTATAAGGTAGTTTCTTTACAGCATCTGTAAGGCAATGTTTGCTCTCACCTAGAGATGATAATAAGCCAGCGCCATATAATTTTGGATCTTCAAGTGTTCCTATAAGTCCATACTCCACAGTCCACCAGTGAAGGTTTCTTATAAGTGCAATTTCAGACGGTTCTACCGTCATTTGCTGCAGACGGTTTACCTCATCTTCGGCAGCGTCTATTTCTTCTTGAGCAATACCTTCAGCTTCTTTTAAAATAGATAGCTTGCGCACTGCTTCATACATATCCATATCATGTGCATTTGATATGGCACGAGCACCTATTTCTCCAAATCTGCGCAGATATTCCGCATAATCTGGACTAGCAATAATAGGAGCATGACCAGCACCTTCATGTATAATATCTGGTGCGGGTGTATATTCTATATTTTCTAGTTGGCGTATGTCACTTGCAATCACAAGCACCTTGTATGCTTGAAATTCCATAAAAGCATTAGGAGGTATAAAACCATCTACCGCAACAGCAGCCCATCCTATTTCTTTAAGGATACGATTCATCCCGTACATAGAAGGGATGTTATCTATAGAAATCCCTGTTTTTTTAAGACCAGACATATAGCTCTCATGAGCCACCTGACTTAAATGAGCTACATTTTTACGCATCACATATCTCCACACCGCTTGGTTGATAGGAGTGTATTGATCATAATCTTGCGCCTTGATATATTGTCCTAAATGCTTAGGCAGGCGATCTAATAACGGGTTTGATGTAACTGGTATTTCCATAGAGTAAATTTACAAAGAATTGGTCGTGATTAAAATGCTTTCCTAAATCGTTTGCGTTAAATTATTTTTGGGTATCCGCTTTCGCGAAAATGTGAGTTGGCAAAACATGCATTCTTCTCTATTTACCTATTTTTACCTAACATTAATCTCAGCTACAGAAAATGACACAACCTTACGTAAAGACATTAAAAGCAAACGGAATTGCTACCATCACATTCTTTCATCCATCGCACAATAGTATGCCTAGCACGGTGTTATCAGATCTAGAAAATGCTATACAACATAGTGGGGATGATGCAGATGTAAAGGTAATTGTATTGCAAAGTGGAGGAGAACGCACCTTTTGTGCTGGCGCTAGCTTTGATGAGCTCAAAGGGATTGAAAATAATGTAGAAGGAAAAGAATTCTTTATGGGGTTTGCACACGTCATTCTTGCTATGCGCTCCTGTCCTAAAATAATAATAGGTCGCATTCAAGGCAAAGCAGTAGGTGGTGGCGTAGGTCTTGCCGCTGCAACAGATTATTGCTACGCTACTAAGTATGCAAGTATAAAATTAAGCGAACTCACCATAGGTATAGGTCCATTTGTTATTGCACCTGCTGTTGAGCGTAAGATGGGATTAAATGCACTAAGCGACTTGACACTGAATGCAACAGAATTTTATAGCCCAGAATGGGCAAAAGAAAAAGGACTGTATGCAGCACTTTTTGAAACCTCAATTTTAATGGATGAAGCGGTACAAGCACTAGCTGTAAAACTTGCTTCATACAACCCAGAAGCGGTAGCCGCTATGAAAAAAGCATTATGGGAAGGTACAGATCACTGGCCATCACTTTTAGAGGAGCGTGCCGAGATGAGTGGCACTTTAGTATTAAGTAAGTTTACAAAGGATACACTAGGGGCTCTGTAACCAAGATGACTTTTATCAGTCAAAAACTTTATATATTAAAAAAGCACCCCTCGGGGTGCTTTTGAAGTTTAAAGGCTAATTCAAACCTGTGTTTTAGTTTCCTGCTACTTGTGGAGGATATACGCCCAATATTTCTTGAACGATAAGATTAATGCGTTCTTCACGCTTATCTACATCTCCGGTAACTAGCGGTGCTGTACCTTGACCTTGCCAGATAAGCTGATTTTTATTTGCATCTATTAAGTCAATGTATAAAGTACCCTGAGTAGATCTTGCAACAGTATTGTTGTTAAAACCACCGTTCCAGCCCCAAGGGCCTCCCCATGGTCCCCAGAAACCTCCCCAGCCTCCACCGAAGCCAAAGTTATTTTGGTACACATCAATACGTTCTTTAGCTTTTGTAAATATGCTTACAAGCACTGTAGGATTTTCGGATTTTGTAAAACCTTTTGCCATCATCTCAGATTCAATAGCGCGGAGTACACGTTTTTTATCTAAGTCAGAAATCTCAGCTTTGTCAATACCTGGTTTGTAAAACGCAAATGTTTTATACTCGTTAAAGTTTGTTTCTTTGTCGTAGTCAGAAGCTACGCGCACAGTGCTACATCTGTCTCTTATACACATCTCCGAGCCCACGAGACGGACTCCTATCTCGT
>CAJXSW010000062.1 GCA_913060645.1 uncultured Dokdonia sp.
GAGTCCGTCTCGTGGGCTCGGAGATGTGTATAAGAGACAGCCCAAGTAACTGTGCGCGCTCATGACGTAGATTTGCAATCTCCAGCGTGTTCTTTTGATTATCGTGCTCGTTGTTTTTAAATGCTCTACTCCCAAATGCAAGTGATAGCTCCTTACGTAGCTCACGATTATCTGCATACTTCATAAACGGAATGTAGCTAGGGTAATCAAGTGTTACTACCCATCCATCTTTTTCTCTCGAAGTAGCTTCGGCAGCAAATGCTTCTTTTGCACTATCAGGTATTCCTGCTAGATCTTTTTCATCGGTGATATGTAGCTCGTAGCTGTTTGTTTCGGCTAAAATGTTTTCGCCAAAACTCAGTTTTAATTGTGCTAGCGCAGTATCAATTTCGCGTAAGCGGGATTTTTTATCCTTTGGTAAGTTGGCTCCGTTGCGAGAGAAACTCTTGTATTTTTTATCGAGAAGTGTTTTTTCTTCTACGGTAAGGTCTAAACTGTCTTTTTGAGCGTATATATCTTGAATTCTAGCAAATAACTGCCCGTTAAGAGTAACGTCATTACTAAAAGCTGTGAGCAGTGGAGAAACTTCTTGTGCTATTTTCTGAATAGCTTCTGAGGTTTCGGCGCTATTTAAGTTAAAAAAGACGCTCGAAATACGATCTAGTTGCTGTCCTGCGTAGTCTAAGGCTGCGATGGTATTTGTAAAAGTAGCAGGCTCGTCGCTAGTAGCGATATCGTCTATTTCTTTACGACTTAAACGTATTGCTTCTTCAAAGGCTGGCTTAAAATGCTCGTCTTTAATTGTAGAAAAAGGAGCTTCATTAAAAGCTTGTAATAGCGGATTGTTTGTAAGCGACATGGACTTTTTATTTTGTAATTTTTTGAAAACATGTACTTTGTCGAAAAAAGCAGTCATGTTGTCGATAAATAGAATGAATTTTTTAAGTTTGTTTACGTAGAAAAAAACTAGAGTACTTTCACTTTAGTTTAAAACGATATTTCCCCCATCAATGTGTAGAAAAGGTTTGGTTAATATTTAGAATGGTTAATAAATACGTTATCATTTCCCAGTATACTGCATTGTTAGAGACCACCTTTTAGGTGGTCTTTTCTATTTAATGCTTTTTGCACCTTCTATAACCTTCTGCTTAAGCCCTTCCTTATAAGCTATTATTTTATCTTGTACTGCGCCATCTCTAGCCCCTAGAATCTGAGCAGCAAGAATACCTGCATTTTTTGCTCCATCTAGCGCCACAGTTGCAACAGGTACACCTCCTGGCATTTGTAATATGGAAAGGACAGAATCCCATCCATCTATAGAGTTACGAGATTTTACAGGAACACCTATTACTGGTAGTGGTGATAATGAAGCTACCATTCCAGGTAAGTGTGCAGCACCTCCAGCCCCAGCTATAATCACATTAATACCGCGAGTATGGGCATTTTTACCATAATCAAAAAGCTTCTCTGGTGTGCGGTGTGCGCTCACAATATCTACTTCTGTATCAATATTCATTTCTTTTAAGAAGTCTATAGCTTCTTGCATTACTGGCAGGTCGCTAGTGCTTCCCATTATGATTCCTACTTTCATAATATCTAATTTTTTATTGTGCAATTACACGTATGTTTTCTTTAACCTCTTGAGCTACTTGTCTTGCCTTTACAAGATTGTGATTTACAATGGTAACGTGTCCCATCTTACGGAAAGGTCTTGTTTCCTTCTTGCCATAAATGTGTGGTGTTACACCATCCATTGCCATAATTTGTTCTATGTTCTTATATTTTACTGCGCCTGTATGTCCCTCATCACCTACTAGATTTACCATTACAGATGCTACTTTACTATCTGTGTTTCCTAACGGTAAGTCTAAAATAGCTCTAAGATGTTGCTCAAACTGATTTGTAAAACTTCCCTCTATACTATAATGACCACTATTGTGTGGTCTAGGAGCCACTTCATTTACAAGAATCTCATCATCTTCTGTTTGAAACATCTCAACAGCAAGCAGACCTACATGGCCAAATGCTTTTGAAACCTGCTCTGCTATTGCGCGAGCTTTATTTGCAACATTCTCATCTATACGAGCGGGGCAAATTACATACTCCACTTGGTTTGCTTCTGGGTGAAATTCCATTTCTACCACAGGGTATGTCTTTACTTCGCCAGATACACTACGAGCTACAATTACTGCAAGCTCATTTTTAAATGGGATCATTTTTTCGGCGATGCATGGTACTTGAGGTAGGTGGTCTAAATCTTCGGCGGTTCTTACGACAGAGACTCCTTTTCCATCATATCCTCCCGTGCATGATTTCCAGATAAATGGAAACTCGATATCACTTGATGCTGTGTCTAAGTTTTCTTTTACCGCTTTCGCGAAAGCGTACTTTGTATATCCCGCTGTTGGAATATCATGTTGTGCATAAAAGTCTTTCTGTATCCCTTTGTCTTGTATGTTGCGCAACACAGATGGCTGCGGAAACACTTTCACCCCCTCTTTTTCTAGTGCTTCAAGGGCCTCTATATTTACACTTTCTATCTCAAAAGTAAGTACATCTACTTTTTTGCCAAAAGCGACTACCGTATCATAATCCATAAGACTTCCTTGCTCAAAATGATCACAAGCAATCTTGCTAGGAGCATCATCACTAGGGTCAAGCACATATGTCTGAATATCATACTTTCTAGTGTCATAAAGCATCATCTTACCGAGCTGGCCACCGCCTAAAATTCCAAGTTTAAACTGTGAAGAGAAGTAGTTTGTCATAATATTAAATCCCTTATTAGGGGTTTTATGTGCAGACCTATGAGATCTAATTAAAAGTTATTTCTTTGATCAAACACAGCAGACTAACCACCGAAGCTCGATTTTTTATAGCATCTAATTACTGTTTTCAAAAGTACAAATTTCCTTAGGATGGAGTTTGAGAAGTGGTTGAAAAAAGTCCTTTTGAGATTTGGGTTTTGGGTTTAAGGCAATTGTCATTTCCTCTTGGTATCTTTGCCCTTTGTTATTATGAAAAATACCATCACACTACACGACCTCTCTTTTGAGAAATTTATTACAAAAACAAATGTGCAACATGCCGTAAACGGTGTGGCTGTGCGTCTTAATGAAGATTACAGAGGCAAGTGTCCAGTATTTCTTACGGTGCTTAACGGTGCATTTCTCTTTAGCTCAGAGCTTATTAAAAAGTTTGATCATGATTGTGAATTGAGCTTTATCAAGGTAGCGAGTTATGAAGGAACGCAACAAAGTGATGAAATTCATACCGTAATGGGAGCAGAGCCATCACTTAAAGGACGCGATGTGATTGTAGTAGAAGATATAGTAGACTCTGGGAATACTGTAGAGACGATAATAAAAATACTTAAAGACGAAGAGGTTGCTTCCTTTACGATAGCAACGCTACTTTATAAGCCAGACGCTTATAAAAAGCCTTATAAAATAGATTATATAGGGCTAGAAGTACCTAATGATTTTGTAGTAGGATATGGTCTAGACTATAATGGTCTGGGACGTAATCTTACATCCATTTATAAACTTAAAGAATCTACGATGACTAATCTGGTTTTATTTGGCCCTCCAGGTGCCGGTAAAGGAACACAAGCCGAAGTTTTAAAAGAAAAGTATAACCTAGTACATATAAGTACTGGTGATGTTTTTAGATATAATATCAAAAATGCTACAGAGCTAGGAACACTAGCAAAGTCATATATTGATAAAGGACAGCTTGTCCCAGATAGCGTAACTATAAAAATGCTCAACGCAGAGGTAGAGAAAAATGCTGATGCCAAAGGATTTATTTTTGATGGTTTTCCTCGTACAGAGGCTCAGGCAGAAGCGCTAGCAGTATTACTAGCAAGTAAGAATACTGGAGTTTCTGGTATGGTAGCGCTAGAGTTAGATGATGAAGTACTTGTGCAACGTTTACTAGAACGTGGTAAGACTTCTGGTCGTGCAGATGATGCAGATGAGGCTGTAATACGCAACCGCATAAAAGTGTATTATGCAGAGACTGCTATCTTAAAAGGATTTTATGAGAAGCAAGATAAGTACCATGGTGTTGACGGCGTAGGTACGGTAAGTGAGATTACAGATAGATTAAGTAAGGTGATTGACACCTTATAATAGTACTTGTGTACTTATATACAATTAAAGAAATAAAAGGCTAGCTGAAAGATGACTGAAGGAAATTTTGTAGACTATGTAAAGATTCACACCACCTCTGGAAATGGAGGTTCTGGTTCTGCGCATTTACACCGTGAGAAGTTTATTGAGAAGGGTGGTCCAGATGGAGGAGATGGAGGTCGTGGAGGCCACATTATTATAAGAGGAAATACTAACCTATGGACCCTTATACATTTAAAATTTAAAAAACACTTGCGTGCTGGTCATGGAGGAAACGGTGCAAAATCAAGATCTACAGGTCATGATGGAGTAGATGAATATATAGAAGTGCCACTAGGGACTACTATAAAAGACACAGAGACCGATCAGGTGATTTTTGAAATCACAGAAGATGGTCAAGAATTTATTGCCGCTCGAGGTGGTATGGGAGGTCGTGGTAACTGGCACTTTAAGACGAGTACAAACCAAACTCCTAGGCACTCACAGCCAGGTATAGATGGTTATGAAGTACACCTTACTTTAGAGCTTAAAGTACTTGCAGATGTAGGTCTCGTAGGATTTCCAAACGTAGGTAAATCTACTTTGCTAGCGGCAATTACAGCGGCAAAGCCTAAAATTGCCAACTATGAGTTTACTACACTTAAGCCTAACTTAGGTATTGTAGCTTATAGGGATTTTAGATCTTTTGTAATGGCAGATATTCCTGGAATTATAGAAGGAGCTGCTGAGGGTAGAGGATTAGGACATCGTTTCTTACGTCACATAGAACGTAACTCTACACTACTGTTTATGATTCCTGCAGATGCAGATAGTATTGCAGAGCAGTATGAAATACTTCTTAACGAGCTTCAAAAGTACAATCCAGAATTACTAGATAAAAGTAGACTCATTGCAATCACAAAAAGTGATATGCTCGATGAAGAACTAAAAGCAGAAGTCTCAGAAGAACTAGATAGAGAACTTCCAATACCGTACTTGTTTATTTCTTCTATTGCACAACAAGGTCTTGTAGAGCTTAAAGATGCATTGTGGAAAATGATGAATGAGTAGATTTTCGCTTTCGCGAAAGCGTGATAATTAGTCATTTAGTTATTTATTTATAAGTGGTTTCTTACGTCAATAATAGTTATTTAACTATTTTCGGCGGAAGAAACCATTTTTTATGAAACGACTATTACTCACCTTTTTACTTTCTTTTTTAACATTACCCTTAATTGCTCAATGTCCATCTAGTGGGTTTATACAACTACTTTCACAAGAAGATGTAGACTCTTTTCTTGTGGAATATCCTAATTGCACGGAGATTTTTCAAGAGTTACAAATAAATGGACTAGATATTACTAATCTAGCGGGATTACAAAACTTAACAGCTGTAGAAAGTCTTTCTATAATTAATAATGACAACTTAGAAAGCCTTGATGGGTTACAGAATTTAGAAAGTGTAGTAGGTACTCATTTTCGTATTTCTAACAATCCAGCTCTACAAAATTTAGATGGATTATCTGGTTTAACTACTGTAGATGGATTGTCTTTTGATATATCATTTAATGCATCTCTTAATCAGATTGATGGCCTAGCAAATGCTTCAATAATCACCTCTGAATTTACAGTTGCTCATAATGCCGTTTTAGAAAATCTCAATGGTTTGGTTGGAGTTTCTGAGGTAAGCGATGCTCCAATATTTAATATTGCTCATAATGCATCTTTAGTTTCTATTAGTGGTCTTACTAATGCTCAAATTACAGGTGCTGGTCAATTCTCAATATCCCATAATAATTCATTAACAAGTCTACAAGGATTGGAGGGTGCATACGGGTTTATTGATATTCTTGAGGTAAGTAATAATAATGCTTTACAGAACATAAGTGCTCTTTCAGGAATAAGTGTAGCGGGTATGATTGTTATACTTGATAATCCTGTACTTACTTCCCTTGACGGTCTAGACGGAATCGAAAGTGGTTATAATAACTTTTTATCTTTTGATATTATTAATAACAATCAACTAGTAAATATAAGTGCGTTAAATGGAATTGATCAGAATGCGATATCTGATTTTTCATTATTTAATAACCCAAACTTGTCAGAGTGTAGTTCTTTTTGGCTGTGTAACTTAATAGGCAATACGACCAACGCATTTTTGGATATTTATAATAATGCTCCTGGCTGTAATAGTATAGAAGAAGTAGAAGAAAACTGTGTTGCCTGTCCTTCTGGGGATCTTATATTAAACTCTCAAGATGATGTAAACGCTATATCCATTAATTATCCTGATTGTTCAATAATCAGCGGACTAGTTATAGAAGGAAGTGATATTACAGACTTAACTCCATTATCTAATATTTCTGAGGTTCTTGGAAATATCATTATACAAAACAATACGGTTTTAGAAAATCTTCAGGGACTTGAAAATCTTGTATCATACTCTGGTGAAGAACTTATCATATCAAATAATCCAGAGTTGACATCAATAGAAGGATTAAGTAATCTTGTTAATGCAGCGTCTGATATAAATACGTTTGTGAAGGTTGAGAACAATTCATCTCTAAATTCATTAGAGGGATTGCAAAGTGTTGATTTTTCGTCTATAGGAGAAGTCTATATAGTAAATAATGATGCGTTAGAAAACTTAATAGGTTTAGAGCATGTCAGTTTTGTTTTTAGTTTGATACTATCAGATAATGAGAATTTAACTTCTTTATCTGGATTAGACAATTATAATGAAGGAATGGATCTCACACTCAATAACAATCCAAATCTTACAACTGTTAACTTGCCTAGTTTTGAAACTATTCATTATTTGACAATTTCAAACAATACTTTATTAGAAAACATAAGTGGTTTGTCTTCTTTGCAAAATGTATTTGTGGGTATTTCTATTGTCAATAACGATAGCTTAATCAATCTTGAAGGATTGAATGGAGTTGATTTGAGTTCGGGAATAGATGATTTAAATATTACAGACAACGATATATTAAGTACTTGTACGGCAGATTTTGTTTGCTCCTATATCGCAAATGGAAGTCAGGCTATTATTGCAAACAATGATGAGGGATGTAATTCGGTTGAAGAGGTCGATATGCTTTGTAGACCTTGTGACTTTCCAATAGTTTTAAGTAGTCAAGAAGAGGTTGATAATTTCCCTACGCTATATTTAAATTGCCCTAATGGGATACTTAACGGATTAACTATAGAAGGTAATGATATCGTTGATTTAACACCGCTTAATGTAATTACAAGTGTAGAAAATGGATTGGTTATTTCTGGAAATCCTTTGCTAGAAAATCTTAGTGGCTTGGAAGAACTTGTAAGTGTAGACTTATTTGAAATTAATCAAAATGAACAATTGACTTCACTTGCAACATTTTCATCTGAACTTATTGTTGAACATTTAAGTTTATATGGAAACGCATCTTTAACGAATCTTTTAGGGTTTGATAATATTCAACGTATTGATATTTTAGGGATAATTGCGGCTACAGGGTTAACCTCTTTAAATGGATTTCCAAATGCACAGTCATCCATATTAGAAATTGATATTTACGGTACGAGCCAGCTTAGTGATATTAATGCTTTGTCAAATATTAATTCAGCAGCAATTATAAGTATAATATCAAATGAGATGCTTATCAATTTAAACGGATTTGATGGTCTTACGATAGTAGAGTCGGGTGTAATTATTAGTGAGAATGAGGTGTTAGAAAGTCTTCAAGGATTAAATAATTTGACTTCAGGTACAGAACAAATTGTAATCACAGCAAATCCTCTACTTACAGATATAGCTGCTTTAGGTAGCATGATGACAACCTCTCTTAACACACTGCAAATTACGGATAACAACATATTAGAAATTTGCAGTAACCTAGCCATTTGTAATTATCTCAATAGTGGTGGAGTTGCGACAATTAACAATAACAGCGAGGGCTGTAATTCTATTGAGGAGATACAAGATGCTTGTGAAGTTTATTTCAATACGATTTCGGGTACTTTAGCTTTTGATTTTAACAATGATGGTTGTGATACTTCTGATTATGATGCGAGTAATATCATAATCAGCACAACTAATGGAATAGATACATACACCTCAATCACAGATAGAGATGGTTATTATGAATTAAATGTGCCTACAGGAGTTTATACTTCATCAGTGGTTCAGTCCTCACTGCCCGATGATTTTATAGGTTCACCTGATACAATTGAGACTATTTTTGAAAACTTGGGAGAGAATGAAGAAATTCTTTTCTGCCTTATCGCAGAAAATGAGAGAATTGATGTGAGTATTTCACTGTTACCATTACAAGATCCAAGACCAGGAGTAATAGCTTCCTATGTAATTCAATATGAAAACCTAGGTACACTACCCGTGAGCGGGAACATTATATATGAATTTGATAATGAAATTATGTTTTATCAAAATTCATCACTGTCTACTACATCAATTAACGAAAACAGCATAGAGTGGGAATACGCCAACCTTGCTCCATTTGAGAGTAGGACTTTTGTTGTTAGTTTTGAATTATTTATACCGCCTACAGTACAAGGTGGAGAAGAGCTCAGTTCAGTAGTTCAAATTACACCTCTTAATGAAGATGTTAATACTAGAAATAACATTATAGCACTTAAAGAGATTGTTGTGAATTCATATGATCCTAATGATAAAGCGGTAGTTCAGGGATCAGAAATTTTAGAGGAACAAGTGGGGGATTATCTCGATTACCTCGTTCGTTTTCAAAATACTGGAACTGCAGATGCACTTGAGGTTGTAGTGACAGACACTCTTAGTGAAAATTTAGATTGGAGTTCTTTTAGGATTTTAGATGCAAGTCATGACTATAGAGTTGAGATTACTAATGGTAATGAAATTGCTTTCATATTTGAAGATATCAACCTGCCTCCTGAGGAGGTTGACGCACCAGGGAGTAATGGATATATAGCTTTTGAGATTAAAACTAATGATAATCTTATAATTGGTGATTCAGTAGAAAACACAGCAAATATTTATTTTGATTTCAATGAGCCTATCATTACAAATACTGTTGTCACAACTGTTGTGGAACCACTTTCGATACAAAAGTTCACAAATAAAACAATACAGGTAATTCCAAATCCAAGCTCTAATTATTTTAAAATTGAATCAGAACATTCCTTAGAGATTAAAAACATAGAACTTTTCTCACTATATGGGCAAGTTGTTTTAAAAACTACATCAAAAGATGTTGATATTTCTTCATTATCTACAGGTCTTTACCTTTTAAAAGTAAATACAGATCAAGGGATATTTACTAAGAGAATAATTAAGAACTAGTATAACAACAATCTGCATAATCCTTTGTTATCTTTATACAAAACAAAGGATATGCGGATTTTTTTATGTCTTATCGCCTCATTAATGCTCACTAGCTGCGGGACGATGTATGTAGATTATGATTACGATACTAAGAAAGATATTGCTGGTTATAAAAATTACGATTACGACTTCTCTGAGCCATCAGGCTTATCAGAGTTTGACGAGCGTAGATTCTTAAAATATACAGATAGTATATTGCAATCTCGAGGTTTTGTAAAAACGCAGGAAAATGATATTTTCATCAAAATAAAAGCAGAGGAATTTGAGACTAACTCTAGAAATACCATAGGCGTAGGTCTTGGTGGAGGTGGGGGTAATGTGGGAGTTGGCGTAAGTGGTGGGATTCCTATAGGAGGAGCCGAAAGGCACTTACAGCTTGTCTTTACCATTTATGAGGCTCAAAATGCGCAAGCCACCCTATGGGAGGCGACGAGTGAGAGCGATGTAAAGGTAAAAGCGTCTCCTGAAAAAAAGGAAGCTCATTTTAAGAAGCTGGCCGAAAAGATTTTAAGTAAATATCCACCTCAGAAGTAAATCAGTTTTGGCATCATATTGGTATATATTTGATAAAAATTTGAAAATGATAAAATGGATTCTCTTATTGTGTTTTCCTGTTTTTGTGGTAGCACAAAATGATACCGCTTTCGCGAAAGCGGAAACTCTTTTTAAGAAAGAACAATATCAACAAGCAAAACCATTTTTCAAAACATACTTATCTACGCATCCCACTCATGCAAAAACTATCGAATATCTAGGCGATATAGAAGGTTATGAAGAAAACTGGAATGATGCTATATCATATTATGAGCAACTAGTTGAGCAGTATCCTAAAAATGCAAACTATCATTATAAATATGGTGGTGTGATGGGTATGAAAGCCCTAGCAGTAAATAAGCTGAGAGCGGCGACGATGATAGGCGATATCAAGGAAGCTTTTGAAACAGCAGCAACACTTGATTCAAAACATATTGAAGCTAGATGGGCGCTTATTGAGTTTTATATTCAGTTACCAAGTATCATAGGTGGAAGTGAAGATAAAGCCATGAAATATGCAGATCAGCTTGCAAACATATCACCAGTAGATGGGTATCTAGCTCATGGATATATTGCAGAATATAATGATCGACCTAATGACGCAGAGGTAAATTACAGAAAGGCAGTTCAAGTAGGTGGCTCTGTAACTTGTTACCAGAAATTACAAGAGCATTACGAAAAAAATAATAAACCAGAAGATGCACTTGCTACAGTGAAGGCTGCTCAGAGTAAGCATAAGGAAGATAATAGATTGCATTATCAGTTTGGGAAAATCGCTGGTCAATACGGAATAGGCCTAGATCAAGGAATATCTTGTTTACATAAATACATTGATAATTATACAGCCAAAGACGGAGTGCCAAAAGACTGGGCTTACTTGCGTCTAGCGCAGATTTATAAGCATAAAGGAGATAAAAGTAAGGCAGAGCAATGGATAGGTAAAGCCTTAGCCAGCCGTTCTGACTTTAAAGAAGCGCTACTAGAACGCAAAGAAATCCAGTTGCTTTAAGAGCGTAAGGATGGATTAATATCCATCACATTATCTTGGAGATAGCGATCTATAAACGCCTCTGTAAAATGCTCACTTCCTAATAATTTAGCCGATTCTAATTTGGCTTTTATATCAAGTTCTTGATACTTGTTAAGGTAATCTAGTGATAAGCTTTTAAAGCTGTAATGCCACGGCTCGTACTTAAAACCCTTACGATTTTGGTCATCTGTGTAGACTAAGTAAAAGCCGTAAGTATTTGCATTCTTATCCATCCATTCTTTAAACTTGCAGAAGGGCCCATTACCATGAAATTTTGATGGTACGAGTAGTCCTCCAGATACTTTTGGAGTGGCGTCTACAATATCTATATCTGTACCCCAGTGATGTCTTGAAGTTCCAGGGATGGTAGAGTATTCAATTATTTTTTCAATTGCCGCAGTAGGGTTGAGTCCGCTTTCGCGAAAGCTTTTGTATTTGCGTTCCCAGATTCTATTTTGGTGGTTATAGTCTCTATAGCTAGATACTACTTGGAATTTGATACCTTCCTTAAGCGCTGCACTTTTCATCTCTTCATAAGCAACTGCAGCTTCCGGTCGAAGTCTGTATGCTGAGGTCTTAGTAAGAAGCGGAGCACCTTTGCCAAGTAATTCATCTTCAGAAATACCTTGAAAAAATGACGTCGTTGCGTGAAGTGGGAGGGAAGCAGCAAGGGCTCCTAGCAATGTTAATTTTGAAAATGTGCGTCTGTTCATAATAAATCTTTTTTCATTCTAACATGTGGGCCTACTTGCGGAATATCAAATTCTTCCCCTATCATTTTATAGCCTAGGTTTTTATAAAAGTCTAGTGCCACCGTACGAGCGTTAAACCATAAGATGTTGCGTTTTCTTTCCTTTAAGATTTCTTCACCCTTATTAAGTATTTGTGCGGCTATTCCTTTATTGCGATATTCTGGTAATACAGCCATTCCTCGTAAACGTGTTTGGATGCCTGTAAATTCCTCATGAGTATCTTCCATAAAGCTGGCTACTCCTACAATTTTGTTATGGTGATACATACCTAGGTGAAAGGTAGAAGTTTTTTCATCTGCCTCCATATATACATCTTCAAGTGGTCTTCCAGCTCGTAAAACAGGATGTCTTACTGGCCATGTATCTTGAGCGTCAATTTCCCGAAGTGAGTAATCTTCATTATCTAGACGATACAAGATTGAAGGATTATTGTCGTAATTAATCTTTTCTATTTCATTCATACTACACTTCTCTAAAACCTTGCGAGATTGTAGATTATCAACATGTGCGTGAGCAATTATAAATGGTAATTGTAGATTAAAAAAAGCGTATGCTATACAACCTCTGGCACTTTCTGTAGCATAACCTTGTTTCCAGTATTGCTTATAAAACCGAAACCCTATATCTACTGCTCCTTTTTCTTTGTGAAGCTTAAGCCCACACCATCCTAAAAATGCGTTATCTTCTTTTCTAATGACAGCATATCTCGCCAAAGATTCTTTTGATGAATCTTTGGTTGTTTTAATAGTGCGTAAGCTAATATATTCACTTATGAAATCCTGAGCTTCTTTTAGATTTTTGAACGCGCTATCTCCGATATATTTAATAACATCTGGATCTTTATTCATTGCATAAAGATGCATAGCATCTTCATGAATAAACGCTCTTAAATACAAACGTTCTGTTTCCAGAATGGTAGTCATTACGCAAGAACGTCTTTAAACTCTGGGTTACGATCAAATTGAACCTCTGCAAACGGACATAGCGGATTAATCTTAAGACTATTTTCTCTTGCAAATGCTACAGCGTGAGCCATGAGCTTTGAAGCGTAGCCCTTCCCTTCCTGTGGGATTTTAGTCTCTGTGTGGTCTATGGTGATGATAGAGTTATCATCCTTAGAGTAGGTTAGCTCTGATATAATACCATTTTCACCCTTTATATAAAAGACACCTCTGTCTTCTCTTTCTTTATGCTGTATGGTCATTACTTTTTTATTTAAAAATATAAATAAAGAGTAAAGCAGCCTAACAAAGTTCGTTTTTGGGAAATATTTAGCGATTTATGTAAAATGCACCTGCTAGATCCTTTTGATCTTTAAGTTTGAGCACATAATAGTAAGTTCCCACTGGCAATTTGTCGTCCTGAGATACAGTAACTCTTCCTTGTGAAGTGCCATCAAACGAGTTGTCATAATTTTTCATAGAGAAAACTTCTACACCCCATCTATTAAAAATGAAAAGCTCATTGTCTGGACTTGTAGCTAATCCTTCAATTACAAAAGTTTCATTGATGCCATCACCATTAGGGGAGAAGAAGGTATAAACATTTATGGAGCTACCTCCTCTCAAAACAGACCCGAGCGTAAGCGCAGAAAAACCATTTGGCTCAAAGATGTCAGACGTTATCTGGCCATTAGTTTCATTTCCTGTAATCTGTGTATTTCCTAAGTCAACCCATCTATTTAAAACTTCAGAGTAACCCACAACTCGTAAAGACTCAATGCCGTCTGCTAGTATAGGTACTTGTGTTTCTTCATCCCAAGTAAGCCTAGCTTGTACTGGTAGCGTGCCATTTAAATCCCAATATTCATTAGGATCAATAATAGATAATGTATTCTGGAAAGCATCCCTGTCAAAAGACCCAGAAAGCGTACTTGGAGTATTAGGGTCTTCAAAAAAATATGCTGCTTGATACAAATCACCAGCAGGATCGAGTGGTACTACTGTAAGTTGGCGTATTTTAAAGTCATCACCTATTGGGAAGTCAAACTCTAGATTACCTTGATTTGTCACATAACCGTCCACATGGTTGTCATCACTTTCTCCTAAGTAAATTGCATCATTAGTAAAATCAAGATTAATTCCTAAGTCTTCTCGTGGTGTTGTGATTCGACCATCTATAAAGTCTAAAAAATTCGTAACACCCACAGACACCTCAAAGTTGAGGTCTTCTGGAACATCTACCTCCATATTGAAAAAAATAGGCTTGTTGTTACCTAAAATAAATAGTTCTTCGTCTTGATTATAAAAACCTGCTAGACCTAAATTATTATCAAAGTCTCCGTCATTCACAAGATCACCATGAAAGCCTATTGATCCACTTTGATGAATCTGAACATTGCCAAAATTATGTGCGGTCTCTTGCGCTTTCGCGAAAGCGAAACCACAACAAGCCATGATTATAATTAATATATTTTTCATTGTATTACAATTTCGTTATTGACGCGTTTGTGAATACTGCATTGAGGCTAGATCCTCCAGCATTAATCACATATTGAAAATTTATACGATCTCCCGCATTTAAAGCGTAGGTTATTGTACCAGATGTTCCCCAATAATCTGTGCCAGTTAATGTTACGGAGCCTCTAGATAAATACCCTATAAGGGAATTGTTACGTCGTGCCGCCAAAATATATTTAGTGTTACCTACTGGCATATTGCTGGTAGATAAAGAGGCGGATATTGCGTAAAGACCATCTTGAGCAACTTCAACCTCTCCAGTACCTATTACAGTAAATAAACCTCCTTCGTTTGCTTGTATGTGAGATGCATTAATAGGCATGTCAAAGTAAGTGTTATTAGCAGTGGTAAGTATTCCAGACCCTCCATTCCTATTGAGTATAATACTTCCCCTAGATGGTGTACTCATTGCTTGCCATGTAGTACCATCATAAATTTTTGCAACTTTTTGGTCACTGTCATAAGCCATAACGCCGGCTTCTGCGCCAGTCGTATTGTTTATTTCTGCTGTTGTGCCATCATTTAATTTTAATAGCAATTGGGGATTTAATGTTTGCGCTTTCGCGAAAGCAAAAAATAAAAAAAGGCATGCGGTAATATATAGGGATCTTTCTTTCATACTTTATTTATATGCCGTAAAAATGACTAGTAATGCTTCATTGTTGACATCTCCTGGTTGTATATCGATCAGAGCATTAGCGCTGTTTGCTGTAATTACACCATCTGTATAGTTTACGATAAGACTAAAGCCATCTGCAGTAAAAGCATCAAACGCGGCTTCTATTTTACCAAGGCTACTTCCATTCTGGTCACCATAGCGTATACCAATGCAATTGCTGCTACTCGCATAGCGAGAAATATCGTTTATAGAGTTACCGTGACCTCCAGAATACATAGCTTGTTGTACTAAAGAGCCATTTATATTGCGAGCAAAACCATTCATCGTTCCATAAGCATTGTCAATACCTCTATCATTGTTACCTACGCCATTATCTGTATCTATATTGAGACTTTCAATATTTGCATTTGCAACAAAAGTTACTTGTGATGGCTCAAATGGAATCCCAGTTACCGTTACTGTTCCTTCTGCTGAGATAATGAACGTTCCTGTATAAACAGTTGGTCCTAAATAAGCACCACCATTAGTGCCTACTTGAATTTGATTGTTTGTATCATCACTTACCACTTGAGCTGTAAAAGGAACACCATCCTCGTCTGTGTATGTGATTTCTCCTGTTGCTGCTGGATTTACAGCAGTAGTAGTATCATCTTGCTCAAATGTAGTCACAGTTTCTAGGTTCTGTACAAGTGCAGTGAGATCTAATTGTGTGGTTGCACCATCCTCGGCTATGTAGTCTATATTAGCATTATCAGCATTGAGAGCGATACTTGTAAGTGTTTCGGCACTCATTATATCTATAGTTACTGGTGCTCCGTCATTATTATCAAATGTGAATGTTCCATCCACATTTTCGGTTAGGGTTGCTTTGTTTACTATATCTAAAGTTCCATCTGGATTAGAAAGGCTAAAAGAGCCATCACCATTATCTATAAGAGCTACGGTGTCTACATAGGCCTTGTTTGCGGCGTCACCACTATTTACTGGAGTAGCAATATTGAGAACACTGTTATTACTCATGTTTAGATCACCTACCATTGTATCGCCTTGAACCTCTACATAACGGGGGTCATAAAGTACTGCATTAAATGGGTTTGTTAATATCCACGTGGTAGAGTCATTATCATAAACATAAGTTTTTCCTACTTCGCTTGCTGGTGTAGCTGAGTTGTTTACAATATAAATGTCTCCCTCTACTGCGCCTGATGGCACCTCATTTGCCGAAATTAATGCAGGATCAACCGTGTCTCCAGTATAAACACTTCCTATTGTAATAGCTACATTTCCAGATGCATCTGGGCTACTTCCGTTTACGGTAGCTACACGAGTACCATAGACCCAATCAGTGCCATTCCAATAAATTTCATCATTGGTTGCCGTTCCATTTGATAACATCGGTAATGTAATCTTATCAGTAAGGTCGACTAGGTTACTAGGAGTCGCTGGAGTTGTAAGTGATAATTCTGTACCCGTTAATTGGATATCTTGGAATTCATTTTCTACATCTGCATCTGCATCTTGGATATTGATATCTACACTACCTCCATCTTCTAGAGCTACATTAACCAATTCTAAAGGTGTTGTTACTGTTGAAGAAATAGCTTGATTATCTGTGCTAACGCTAGAAATGTCTATTGTTTGGTTTCCAGCCGAGTCGGTAATTGTCAATTCTGTACCATTAAAAGCAATACCAGTATTAGTCTCATTTAAAGGGTTTGCATCGGCATCCTCTATATTGATAGTTGTGTTTGTTCCATCAGATATTTGAATTTCAACTTCTTGGTTGGGTGTTACTACAGCATTTGATAGATTTTGAAATTCATTTAAAGGATCAGCATCTGCATCCTGAATGTTAATTGTAGCGTTTGTGCCATCTGTGATATTAACACGTGCCTCTTCATTAGGTATGGTGACTGTTGTGCTCAAATCTTGAAATTCATTTGTAGCATCAGCATCAGCATCATTAATACTAAAAGAAGTTACAGTACTATTTTCTGAGGTATATGTGAAGCCATTATTACCATCGTCAATAAGTGTCGTTATTGTTTCGTCGGCTTGTGTTAGGATGGCTAGAAACCCAGTTGGGGTATATTCAAATATTCGATTTATATCTGTGTTGTAAACGAGCATACCTATTTCTAGATCAGCTATGTTAAAAGCATCAATTTCTGCTTGAGATGCCTTTTGGATGTTTACTAATAGGGCAGGGTCTGTGGTTTGCGCTTTCGCGAAAGCGTAACTACATCTGTCTCTTATACACATCTGACG
>CAJXSW010000063.1 GCA_913060645.1 uncultured Dokdonia sp.
CCTCTTCGTCGGCAGCGTCAGATGTGTATAAGAGACAGCTTCGGTAGCTTCTGCTTTTATTTTTAGCGCTTCGGCAGCGTCTGTATTTTCCTTAAGCGCAGCGGCTAGCGTTCTTTTGAATTCGTTTGTTTTTTCGCGTAAGCTATCTAGAGATAATTTTTCTAAAGCGGCTTCGTGGGCTTTGATTTCGGCTACAATAGGAGTAATTGCTCCTACATCTTGTTTAGACTTATCGCCTACAAAAATCTTTAATACATTATCTAAAAATCCCATAATATGGTGTTGTTTTATGTCAATCTTGAACCCGTAAATTTAATCAAAAAAAAAGCCTCATAGAGAGACTTTTTAGTGTTTTAACGGGTATATTTTTTTAATATTCGTCTTCGTTCCAGAGGTAGTCCTCGTCTGAGGGATAGTCTGGCCAAATCTCTTCGATAGAATCATAAGAGTCACCTTCATCCTCGATAGCTTGTAAATTTTCTACAACCTCAAGTGGTGCTCCTGTTCTAATCGCATAATCAATCAACTCATCTTTAGTAGCAGGCCAAGGCGCGTCACTTAGGTAAGAAGCTAGTTCAAGTGTCCAGTACATAGCATTTGTGTTTTTAATTTGTGCAAAAATAATTTTTCTAGGCAGAAATGCAAGTGAATTGGTGATTATTTCAAAATAAATGTAAGAACGTGGCTTTCAGACCTTGTAAAGTGGTGGTTTACGCTTTCGCGAAAATTTTCCATCCTCTTAATATTGATGTTTCTGTAATCTGTACTCTTAATCTAGCTTTGTAGGTATCCATTTAACCTCATCTGCTTGTAAGTCTTTAGACAACTTCCGTGCCAGCACAAATAGGTAGTCAGAAAGACGGTTGAGATATTTAAGAGTATGTGCGTCAAAAGGCTCTAGCTCGTAAAGGGCTGTTGCCAAGCGTTCTGCGCGTCTACATACAGTGCGTGCTACGTGACAATATGACACGGTGGTGTGTCCTCCAGGGAGCACAAAATGCGTCATTTGAGGTAGTGATGCTTCCATCCAATCTATTTCCTTTTCTAGTAGCTCAATATCTTCCTCATTGATTTTTGGGATATTAAGTCTATCCTTTCCATTCTTAAGCACCATTTTTTCTGGATCTGTTGCCAATACAGCACCTACGGTGAATAGTTTATTTTGGATATGCGTGAGTATTTCTTTGCTACGTGCATCGATTTCTTGATCGCGCACTAGCCCTATAAATGAGTTAAGCTCGTCTACAGTACCATAACTGTCTATTCTAATATGATGTTTTGGGACGCGGGTTCCGCCAAATAAAGCGGTCGTTCCTGCATCTCCAGTCTTTGTATATACTTTCATTATCTTTTTTTGTGAGCCAGTATATGATACTGGTGTTTAAGATTGAGATTTCCTTTTTATGGTGTTCATGATGATGTAACCTATTGCCATAAGTATTCCAAATAGCATTGCTTTATAAATAGGATTCATCTGTATTCTTGCATTGCGATTTTCATGATTGAGATCTTGCGAATTTTATAGTCGCAAGCAGAAGAGTTATTTGTTTTCTCTTTCCTTCATTTTCTTACTGAGACCTTCTCCAAATTTGCGCGTCCTTCTCCCACGTTGATTTGTAGTGTTACGTTTACTATTTGCAAATACGAGAAGAAATAAGAGTGCAACTCCTATAATACTCACTACAATTTGTGTGATAGGGGAGAGGTTATTAAAAAAATCCATCTTACAATTTTTATGTACGTGAAGATAAGTAGGTGCTGTGGTTTTTACAAGAAAACTATCTGTATATAATGCATTGAAGCGTCCCTAGGGACGCTTCAATGTTATTTTTTATAAGTAGTTACTTATCTGTTTTTCTAGTGTCACTCTCAATGACTCCATCACGCAATCTAATTACACGATGTGCATGCTCTGCAATATCTTCCTCGTGAGTTACTAGAATTACGGTATTACCTGCGGCATGTATTGCGTCAAAAAGTGCCATAATCTCGACACCAGTTTTTGAGTCAAGATTACCTGTAGGCTCATCTGCAAGGATGATGGATGGTTTGTTTACTAGCGCACGACCTACAGCAACACGTTGTCGTTGCCCTCCAGAGAGTTGGTTAGGTTTGTGGTCCATACGATCTGCAAGACCTACATCTGTAAGTACCTCTTCGGCACGAGCATTACGCGCAGACTTTGACATTCCGGCATATACCATTG
This sequence comes from uncultured Dokdonia sp., assembly GCA_913060645.1. Taxonomy (GTDB): domain Bacteria; phylum Bacteroidota; class Bacteroidia; order Flavobacteriales; family Flavobacteriaceae; genus Dokdonia. The sequence goes on from CAJXSW010000063.1 coordinate 2,207, forward strand.
GTAATGCTACGTTGTCAAGAGCGGTGGTTCTAGGAAGTAAATTAAAGGTTTGAAATACAAAACCTATTTCTGTGTTACGTACTTCAGCTAGCTCATCATCTGTCATCTGGCTCACGTCACGTCCATTAAGAACGTATGATCCAGCGGTGGGTGTATCAAGACAGCCTAAAAGATTCATAAGCGTAGACTTACCTGAACCAGAAGGTCCCATAAAAGCTACATACTCACCCTTATCAATATCAAGGTCTATACCCTTGAGTACGTGAACAATCTCTGTCCCTAGTGGGAAGTCACGAATGATATTTCTGATTTTAATAAGGTTGCCCATAGAATGTTTGGTTTGCTATTAGAAGAGGTAAACGTCTAAATGTTACACAATTTATGTAAAAATTTATCTCGGACACAACAACTATAAGGTTTTAAGAAAAGCGAAGAGAGATGTTTGAACGCTATGGGTTTGAAAACTAGGTCAAGATTATTTCGTTTTGTGTAATTATAATCTAATGTAAAAGTCTTCTTTAGCCTGCTGTGGTCTAAAGAATGCCATCCCAAAATGAAAAGCGTCTATGGTCGCAGATATCTCTGTCATTTTTTTAATGTTATCCCAAGCTTCTGTCATTTCTGGTGACCAGTGAATGTCATCAAACATCCAGACAGTATTGTCTGTTGTTGTGCTTAGGAGTGATGACACATAATCTAGCGTGGCTTGCTTAGAGTGGTTTCCATCAAAATAGATAAATTCAAACTTTTTGTGATTGTGTTTTACAATCTCATCATTAAAATCTCCTACACAAAGCGTTACGTTAGTAACATTTGCTGCATCTAGCTCCTTCCTTGCTATGGCAGCAGTATTGGGGCAACCTTCTATAGTAGTGACATGCGCCGTGTTCTGAATCGCTAGTGCCGCAGTTGCAACACCAAGCGAAGTGCCTAGTTCTAACACTTCTTTAGGCTGAAAGTATGCCATAAGTCGCTGTAATAATAGTACTCTTTTATGTGTAGCACCGGCGTACCTAGCAATATCTTTTACTTCTCGTTGAGCAGATTTAAATACTCTAGAGCCTGCGCCATAGTCCATCACCTCTATACTAGTCTCATTATCTAGTAATGCTTTTTTATAGGTATTGATTTTTTGTGAAATAGCAGGATCCGACTTTCCTATCAATACTTCCTTCTCTAGTTTAAAAATAAAAGGAGAGTGTATTCCATGAAGGTGGAACGTCTTAGGAAGCCATTTTAGGTAAGCGAGTATGGAGTGTTTGTACTGGTTCACTTTATAGAATGTGAGCTATTGTATGGTCTTTATTATGGTAAAGATTGTCGTTTGTAATTGCTTATCCTTCCATTTTAGACGATAATTCAAACCATCGTTCCTCTTTTAAGGCAATCGCATCTATGATTTTTTGCAATTTCAGACTTTCTTCGGTGATTTGATCTTGAGTAAGATCAGGATTTAAAAAGAGTTTTTGCTTGTCTTCTTTCTCGCGTTCTAGTTTTGCAATCTCACGTTCTAACTTTGCGTGTTCTTTCTGCTCGTTAAAGGTTATCGTTCCTGTATGCTGTTCCTCTTTCCAAGACTTAGTTTCGGTAGCGGTTTCTCCTATGGAGGCATTAAATTTTTGTTTATTCTCTATTTGAGATTGTTCTTTTTCTGCTTTCGCGAAAGCGTTACTTATCCCACCCTCATAAGCTCTAAAATCTGAGTAATTACCTGGAAAATCTTCTACCACGGCATCTCCTTTAAAAACAAAAAGGTGATCTACAATCTTATCCATAAAGTAACGGTCGTGAGAAACCACTACGAGGCAACCTGGGAAATCAAGTAAAAATTGCTCAAGTACGTTGAGCGTTACAACGTCTAGATCATTTGTAGGTTCATCGAGAATCAAGAAGTTAGGATTCTGGATAAAAATAGTACACAAGTAAAGGCGCTTGCGCTCTCCACCACTTAATCGCTCTACAAAATCATATTGCTTCTTGCGGTCAAATAAGAAACGCTCTAATAACTGCCCAGCAGAAATGGTTCTCCCCTTTTTAAGAGGAATGTGATCTCCGTATTCTTTTATAACATCAATTACTTTTTGACCTTCTTTGATGTTAATTCCCTTCTGCGTGTAGTAACCAAATTTTACAGTTTCTCCTACAATCACTTTTCCAGAATCTGGAGCTAGCTCGCCAGTGATCATATTAAGGAAGGTGGTTTTACCAGTTCCATTTTTACCTATGATCCCTACGCGCTCCCCAGTTTTAAATACATACTCAAATTGATCAAGTAATTTAAGATCTCCAAAAGATTTGCTGATTTTAAGAAACTCGAGAATCTTACTCCCCATACGCTCCATATTAATCTCTAGTTGTACAGTGTGGTCATTGCGACGCTCATGGGCGCGAGATTTAATCTCTGCAAAGTCGTCTATGCGAGACTTTGATTTTGTGGTACGAGCCTTAGGTTGGCGACGCATCCACTCTAATTCTTTTTTATAAAGCTGCTTTGCTTTTCCAGTCTCTGTCTCCCATGCTGCTACACGAGCATCTTTATTCTCTAGGTAATAGGCATAATTTCCTTTGTAGCTGTAAAGCACGCCACCCTCAAGTTCTACAATCTCATTACATACATTTTCTAGAAAGTAACGGTCGTGTGTTACCATGAATAAAGTGATATTCTCTGAGCGGAAATATTCTTCCAGCCATTCTATCATCTCAAGGTCAAGGTGGTTAGTAGGCTCATCTAGTATGGCTAGATCTGGCTTGGTAAGCATCATTTGAGCAAGTGCAAGACGCTTTTTTTGCCCACCACTGAGTAGCTCAACTTTGCGATCCATATCGTCAAGTTTTAACTTGAATAGGATTTGTTTATATTGCGTTTCAAAATCCCATGCTTGTGCAGCTTCCATGGCGTCAAACGCTTTTTGATACGCATCTGCATCCTCCATATTGAGAAGTGCCTTCTCATAGTTTGCAATGGTTTTAAGGATAGGGTTATCGTGAGCAAATATGGTTTCCTCCACCGTAAGATTAGGATCCAGGTCTGGCTCTTGTGGTAGAAACGAAATTACAATTCCTTTTCTACTCACTACTTGTCCATCATCTGGAGCTTCTAGTCCTGCTATGATGTTAAGGAGAGAGGTTTTACCTGTTCCATTTTTGGCAACAAAGCCTATTTTTTGATCTTTATTAATACCGAAGGCGATATTTTTAAAAAGGTGATGTTCACCAAAAGATTTTGATACGTTTTCTACAGAGAGGTAATTCATCAGGAAATAGTGTAGATGCAATACGTTGCACCATTTACGATTAGTTGGTCACATGAGTGGTCAACCAGTTTTTTAGTATTATGGGTATGCGTTTACGCTTTCGCGAAAGCAAAAATAACGCTTACAAATAGAAATAACTTGATTTTAAGTCGTTGCGTAGCATTGTTTTTAATTAATTTCTGATAATTTTAAGCTAATAACTAAGCATCCATCTGTGAACGTTTTATTTTTATCGATGAAATGCTATATTTGTGATGCCTAACTTTACATAAATGAGATACCCAATCATACTGCTTTTACTCGTAATTATCGCGAGTACAGCTTCTTGTGTGCCCCTTAAAGACATCACCTATTTGCGCGAGACAGAGCGCGCTACAGACAGTATTGTATCTCTACAGCAACAGCAACCACCATACCGAGTACAAATAGGCGATATATTGAGTATCCGCTTGAAGGCATTGGATCAACAATTGGTTGACTTTTTTAATCCTTCCAGCAATGGAGGCGTATCTCTTGATGAAGGTTTTTATTATGATGGCTTTGCCATAGATACTCATGGAAACATCCGCGTTCCAGAGTTAGGAGAAATTAATGTCTTAGGTAGAACAACCGACGAGATAAGAGAAATTATAGAAAAAAGACTTCTAGCCGATTATATAAAAGATGAGGCCGATTTATTTGTTACTGTAAAACTACCAGGAATACGATATACTCTGGTAGGAGAGATAGGAGCCTCTGGAACTCAAAACGTGCTTGCAGAGAAAGTATCCATACTTGAGGCGATAGCAAATGCTGGAGGTGTGCCACTTACGGGTGACCTTACAGATGTACTTATTATAAGACAATATCCAGGAGGGCAACGTGTACACCATGTGGATCTTACAACTATAGATGTGATGCAGTCACCTTACTACTACATACAACCTAATGATATTATAACAGTAAACCCGTTACCTCAAAAGGCTATAGGTATAGGTACTACCGGGCTACAGGCATTTACTACCATCTTAGGATTAGTGACGACGCTAGCCTCTGTAATATTACTAGCAACCCGATAAGTGATGGAAGAAGAATTTGACGTACAAAGCTCCGGAGGTTTTTTTGATTTTAAGGGATTCCTGTTTAGGCTCTTAAGCTTTTGGTGGTTATTTGTAATATCATTGCTTATTGCCTTCTCTATAGCGCATTACATAAATGTGCGTAAAGTGCCTATTTATAGAGAGACAAGTATGATCTCTATAAAAGATGATCAAAATCAAATGTTTGGAGGGAACACAAGTTTGGTTTTCAACTGGGGTGGCACTACAGATAAAGTACAAACTAGCATTATCATGCTTAAATCTAGAACACATGCAGAGCGTGTTGTTCAATACTTACAGTACTACATTAATTACCAAAAACAAGGCAAATATGCCATTGAGGATGTGTATGGATACACTCCTTTTCAATTAAAACTTAATGACTCATTTCCGCAGTTATATGGAAAGAGAATTACTGTAGTAGATCAAGGAGATGGTAGCATGAGGCTTACTATACCCTTTAGTGGAGGGAATGCTTCATTATTTAATTATAACACGCTTAAACCATCAACGGTACCTGCACCATCTGCAGATTTTGATGAGGTTTTCAAGTTAGGTGACACCATAGATACTCCATTCTTAAAAGGACAAATACTAGCTACAGATGTTTATCCTACCGCAGGTCAGGAGTACTTTGTGAGTATGGGTAATTTTAATGGAACCGCAGGAAGATATCGTGGGATGGGAGTTACCCAAACTCCGCGAGGAAGTTCTACTTTAGAGTTAAGCCTTGTAGGGACCAATAAGAAACGACTCATAGATTACCTTAATGCGAGTATTGAGGTGCGTACAGAAGAGCAATTGCGCCAGAAGAATCTATTTGCTACAAAAACTATAAAGTATATCGATAGTAGTCTTAAGTCAAGTAATGTTGATTTAGACAAGGCGCTTAATGATCTTAATTCGTTCCAAAATAAAAATAGTGCTATCACACTATCCGGAGGAGCAGAACAAATAAGTGAAGAACTACAGACGATAGATAACGAAAAAGATGACTTAGCAAGACAACTTGTTTACTACAAGCAGTTAGAAGAATATCTAAGAACACGCACAGATTATACAAACGTACCTGCACCTTCTGTTTCTCTTATTAATGAAGGAAGTATCACTTCAGGGGTGTCAAGTATTATCCAGCTTGCATTACAACGTAGTAATCTTGCATATACTGCAAAGGAAGGTAACCCCGCTTTTAGAGATCTTGATAGACGTATCGATGCAGAGAAGGCAGTATTGTTTGAAAATATAAGATCCAGTAAATCTCAGATTAATTCGCAAATTTCAAACTTAAATAGAGAAATAGGTCAAGCTGAAAGGAAGTTAAGACAATTTCCAAAAGAAGAACAAGAACTTGCAGAAATACAACGTCGTTTTACCATAAGTCAGGAAGCGTATAATTTATACACTACAAAACGCAGTGAGGCAGAGATAATAAAAGCCTCAAACGTTTCAGATATCTTATTTATAGACAAAGCAAAAGACGTGGGTAGAGGTCCTATAGGTCCAAATACACAGCTTAATAAAGTGATGGCAGCCACATTTGGAATTGTAATTCCGTTGGCATTGGTGTTGATTATCTTCTTTTTAGATACGAAAATAGGTACTCCTGAAGATGTTAAGAAGCGCTCTTCCATCCCTGTACTTGGAGTGATAGGTAAAAGTAAGCGTACCTCTGGACTCGTAGTACGTGATCATCCTCGATCTGCAATGGCAGAAGCTTTTAGGGGATTGCGTTCTGGCCTGCAGTTTATGTACAAGAAGAAAGGAGTTACGGGTGCAAAGACGGTATTAGTAACCTCAAGTGTAAGTGGTGAGGGTAAAACATTTACCTCTATGAATCTTGCTTCCGTTTTCGCTTTAAGCGAAAAGAAAACAGTGCTTGTGGGGCTAGATTTACGTAAGCCAAAAATATTTGATGATTTTGAACTTGAGAATGATAAAGGAGTGGTTAACTACTTGATAGGAGATGCAAAACTAGACGAAGTAAAACAACCTTCAGGTATCGATTATCTAGATGTTATTCTTTCTGGACCTATACCACCTAATCCTTCGGAACTTATTATAAGTGACGCAATGCATGAGTTTATTAATAAGCTTAAGGAAGAGTATGACTATATCGTTTTTGATACACCTCCATTAGGTCTTGTCTCTGATGCATTTGAGCTAATGCCTTATGTGGATGCGTCTTTATATATGGTGCGTCAAGGGTATACAAAAAAAGATATGCTTGGTCTGGTTACAGATAAGTATGAAAAAGGACAAATAAAGCATGTAAGTTTTGTGCTCAACTATTTCCAACAGAAGCGTAAGTATGGTTATGGTTATGGCGCAGGATATGGTTATGGCTACGGCTATGGCACTTATAATAACGGGTACCATGAGGAAGAAAGAAAAGGAGGCTTGTTAGGTAGGTTAGGTGGACTGATAAGAGGTCGTAAGTAGAGAGGGTTTATGGTTGATAAAATGAAAGATGACGAAGACTGGCTTTACGAAATCAAACCTAAGGGGAAGCTCATAGATTTGAATCTTAGGGAAATATGGCGATATAAGGATTTGCTAGTTCTTTTCGTAAAGCGTGATATTGTAACTGTTTATAAACAAACTGTTCTTGGACCTTTATGGTATCTCATACAGCCATTATTTACTAGTGTGGTTTTTACGCTTGTTTTCAACACATTTGCTAATATAGATACTGGGGCTGTTCCTCCATTTTTATTTAATCTTGCTGGAGTTACCTTGTGGAATTATTTCAAAGAATGTCTTAGTACAAGTAGTACTACTTTTACAGCAAACGCAGGACTATTTGGTAAGGTGTACTTCCCAAGGTTTATTGTTCCGGCTTCTAAGGTTATTTCTGGATTATTTAAGTATGGAATTCAAATGCTCATTTTTGTTATTTTCTATGCTTATTTTGTTTTCTATAAAGATGCACATATAGCTCCGTCTTACTTAGTGTGGTTGTTTCCTTTTTGTGTAATTAATATGGCACTGTTAGGATTAGGATTTGGAATGATTTTGAGCTCTCTCACCACAAAATATAGAGATCTCACTATTTTGGTGTCTTTTGGAATTAATTTATTAATGTATTTAAGTGCGGTAATGTATCCATTAAGTGAAGCCAAGATAAAAAGTCCTGCGTATGCGTGGATTATAGAGGCAAACCCTCTGGCACAAACTATCGAGTTATACAGAAACGTTCTTCTAGGGGCAGATCATATTGCATTTGGAGGTTTTATAACAAGTTTTTTAATAAGTCTAATTGCTTTCTTTGTTGGATTGGTGGTGTTTAACCACACGGAGAAAACCTTTATAGATACCGTATAGACTTATGAAGCCAACACTAAAACTCAACTTTGTAGACTTCTGGTCTGGTTTTGATCCAGAGAATAACCTATTTACAAAGTTGTTAGCAGGGTATTATGATATAACAATTGCAGAGGATCCTGATTTTTTGTTTTTCTCATGCTATGGTAATGATTATCTAAAGTATAATTGTCCGAGATTGTTTTATACTGCAGAGAATAGGGTTACACCAAGATTTGCAGCAGATTATTCTATAACATTTGAATTTTCGAAAAGTAGTACACAATACTATTTTCCTTATTATGCATATGGTTACTTGTTTTTAGATAAGACGGCAGTGTTAACCAAGTTGATTTCTAAAAGTGAGGCATCCGAAATCTGGAATAGGAAAAATCAATTTTGCTGTACGGTAGTATCTAATCCTAATGGAATAAAACGTAATGCTTTCTTCGACAAGCTTAATGCTCTGAAGAAAGTAAATTCTGGAGGGAAATATAAAAATAATGTTGGTGGAGCGGTTAGTAGTAAGCGTGAGTTTGTTGACCTGCATAAGTTCGTTTTTGCTTTTGAAAATCAGTCTTACCCTGGATATGTGACAGAAAAGTTAACAGATGCTCTGGAAAGCCAGGGCATTCCAGTTTATTATGGTGATCCACGAGTAGGGAATGATTTTAATAAAAAACGTTTTTTATCTTATGAAGACTATAAATCTGATGATGATTTAATCGATCATATTTTAGAAATTTATGATGATAAAGAAGCCTATATTTCTATAATTTCAGAACCAATATTTAATTATAATGATTTACCTGAATATTTAGATCCAGAAAAGTTATTAGCTTTTTTGAAGTGGTGTATTAATGATTCTAAGAGTATAGTTCCTAAGGGGCAAACTTATAAAAGACAGCTACACAATACTTGGCTTTTAATACGTAGAGGAATTAAAAAGGTTCCCTTTTTGAGGCGTACTTTATTAATACAGTACAGATAGTTTATGGAGAAGTTTACTTTAAAAATTGAAAACTTATCTAATCAATGCCGTTTTAGTCTTGTAGGTGCGGGAATATTTTTACTCTATTTGAACCGTTTCCGTTTAAATTAATAAATACTTCCAAAATGATAAATTACAAAGACCACTTGAAATTATGAGGAAAATTGCAGTAATAGTGCCTTGTTTTAATGAAACTACGCGATTGGATGTTATTTCTTATCAACAGTTTATATTCGATAATAGTAATTTTTATTTTTATTTTGTCGATGACGGTAGCTCTGATAATACTTATGAATTTCTAATAAATAATTTTGGTCATCTTGAGTGTTGCCAGATTTTAACATCGGGAAGTAATGTTGGAAAAGGGAGAGTTATTCAGTATGCATTAAACTCAATAAACCTTCAATCTTATTGCTATTTTAGTTTTATTGATGCGGATCTTGATATACCATTAAATCAATTAATTTCTTTACAGTCTAATTTAGTATTGGCTCCACGCAATAGTTTAGCATTATCATATCGAAGTCAAAAAAAAATGGGAAATGTTAATTTGTTAAGAAAAATAGGGAGTTCTGTTATTAAGAAAATTGCTAAGAATATTATAGGATTCAAAACACCCTTAAGAGATACACAATGTGGGTGTAAGATGTTTGATTCGCAGTTAGCATTTTTATTTCAAGAAGAATTTCTCTCAAGTTGGTTATTTGATATTGAATTAATATTAAGATTCAAGTGCAGTGATAAGTTTGTGCGCTCTAATATTTTAGAAGTACCTCTCCTTAGACTAAATTCAAACTCAGGATCAAGTAATATTAACATAACGACAGTCCCAAAGCTGATAATGGATATTTATAAAATTAATAGATGGTACAAATAACGAAGATTAGTAAAAATTTCTTATTAATAGGATTGATTATTCTATTGATACCTTTTTTGTATATTATTCGATTTGCTGAATTGTCTGGAGATGATTATACCAGAGCGATTATGAGTATTAATGATTTTTCCTTGAATTACTCAGATTGGTTTTTTTCTCATAATGGTAGATTTATTAATGGTTTCATAAGTATTCTACCAATTTACGGAAGATATACATTTAAAGTAATTTTGTTAATTAATTTTATCGCTATTCCTATAATATTAAGAATACTAATAAAACGTTTTGTCAGCTTTAGTGAGATGGATGTAGATAATTCAGTGATGAATATTTCTGCGCTTTTATTGACGCTTTTAATTATAATACAATTACCATTGCCTGTCGAATTTTTCTACTGGATTTCATCAATGACGGTTTATTCATTCTCTTTGCTCTGTTTTCTAATGTTTATTTATGGGTTATTAGGTGTCAAACAAAATATGAAATATGCTGTTTTGGTTACCTCAATATTTTCTCTATTAGCAATTGGAAATAATGAAATATTTATTTTGTTAAATAATTATATAATTTTTCTTTTTAGTATACACTTTTATTTAAGGTTTAGTAAAGTCTGCAGTAAGTTAGTTATAATTCAAATCTTTAGTTTAGTATCTGGATTATTAGTAATTCTAGGTCCCGGTTCTAAAAGCAGACAAAGTCATTTTGAAGATGGTGGCAATATCTTAGCGTCTATTATTTTATCATTAAAGAATACAGTCTCCCTCATAGCTAATCAATTCCTAAATATTGGGGATATTTTGATTCTAGTAATGATTATATTTTTATCAATACTCATTGTGTATTCTAATCGGAGCAATAATTTGATGAAGTCGATCAACATCATTAAATTATGTTTGTTTAGTGTTGGAGCAATATTTCTTATAATATTAACTCCTAATTACGCGATGGGTGGTATATCTTACAACGAAGGAAGGCTAGGAAACCTAATTCAGATTTTACTGCTATTGATTTTTTTTGTCAATATTTTGAATTTTTGTATTATAAAAAAGGATTGGTTTTTGAATTTTTTAAAAAAAACAAAAACTCTTTATTCTATAATTTTAGTAGTATTATTTCTAAACGTTGTTGTCTCAGATAATTATTTAAATTTATTGGAAGATTTCAGGAATTCGTCCTTCCTTAAACAAGAAATTGGATTGAATAATAGGATTAACTATCTAAAAAACACTAGTGAAAATAGTATCATTCTTGAAAGAAGATATAAATCAAAAACTTTAAATTATGAAGAACTCACTGTGGATAAGGGGCATTGGTATAATAAAAGTTACATTCTATATCTTAATTATAAGTACGATTTGTCACTAGAAAATATAATAGTTTTTAAGGAAAATAATAAATGAACCATACTATCCTCAAGGTTGAAAACTTATCTAAACAATATCGTCTTGGTCTTGTAGGAACAGGAACGCTTTCTCATGATTTAAACCGTTTTTGGCACAAAATAAGAGGTAAGGAAGACCCATACTTACAAGTAGGAGCTATTAATGACAGAAGTTCTGCTGCTAGCTCAGAATATGTTTGGGCATTGAAGGGTATCAATTTTGAGGTACAACGAGGAGAAATACTAGGTATTATAGGGAAGAATGGTGCCGGTAAATCTACCTTATTAAAGATGCTTTCAAGAGTAACCAGTCCCACTACCGGTAGCATAAAAACAAGAGGTCGTATTGCTAGTTTACTAGAGGTGGGTACTGGTATGCATCCTGAACTTACCGGTAGAGAAAATATTTTTCTAAATGGTGCTATATTGGGAATGACTAAAGCAGAAATTTTGGGAAAAATTGATGAAATTGTAGACTTCTCAGGTTGCCAGATGTATATTGATACTCCAGTAAAACGATATTCTAGCGGAATGCGGGTGCGATTAGGATTTGCGGTCGCCGCATTTCTTGAGCCAGATATTCTTGTGGTAGACGAGGTACTTGCAGTAGGGGATGCCGAATTTCAGAAAAAGGCTATTGGTAAAATGCAAGATATTTCACAGTCAGGAGACAGGACGGTGCTAGTCGTTAGTCATAATATGGGAACTATACAGCAGCTCTGTAGTAAATGCGTTTTATTAGAACATGGTGCTGTAAGTTATATAGGGAATACTGCAAAGGCTATTGATAAATACTTAGCTGTTGGAAAAATAGAAAAAGAATCATCTTATTTAATAGACTATTTTAAACATCAAAAGGATGATGTTTTTAATCTTAATGCCCTTACGGTAAACCAAGTTAATGCTAATCATAATATGTATTATTCTGATAAAAGTATTGATGTCTATTATGAATTTGAAATACTAAAGGAGGCGATTGGCCTACGTATTGGTTTTGATTTATTAGATATGAAGTCCGGAGTAACTTTGTGGCGTTCTTATCATGATGACCAAGCTTTAGAGATGGAGCTTATTCCAAAAGGTAAACACTCTATAAATATGAGAATTCCAAGTAATTTATTGAAGCTAGGGTCTTATGGATTAAAACCGCTTGTAGGAATTCACAACAATAGATGGATTGTCAATGATGATAAGTTTGTTTTTTATTTTGATATAGAAAATACAAAAGGAGTAGATGCTATATACACAGGAGGTCGTCCTGGAGTGATAATGCCAGCAATGGACTGGGGAAGTATTAGTAACATAAATTAAAGAAGTAACTGTATGAAATTTAATGCTATCAGTTATAGACTTGCCCGAAAGCTAGCTGCAAAATTATCAAAGTATGTGTCTATTAGGGAGAAGGATTTCGTAAAGAGAGAAACAGAAGATTGGTATAAGATTTTTAAGAAAGAAAAATCATTTACGCACAAACTTTCAAATAATATTAAAATAAATCTATATTCAGATAGTATATTATCACAGCTCATTTATAATGGATTTGAAGAATTAGAGCTGGATTTTTTAAAGGCTAACTTAAGTTCCGGAGATATCTTTTTAGATATAGGTTCAAATATAGGTTTGTTTAGTCTTGTAGCTTCACAACGTGTTGGTGATGCAGGTCTTGTTGTGGCTTATGAGCCTAACCCTGTTACCTATTCTCGTTTGATCGAGAATATTAAAACTAATAATTTTGATAATATACAAACTCATAATATTGGATTGTCTAATTCAAAAAGTGAGCTTGATTTTTACATCTCTAAGAATGGTTATGATGCATGGAATTCTTTTGCTCCAGAGCCGTCTAAATTACAAGAAAAGATAAAAGTGCCTGTAAGTACTCTTGATTCATTAGTTAAAGAACTTGATGTTGAGAGAATAAAAGTAATCAAAATAGATGTAGAAGGCTGGGAGAAATTTGTATTGCAAGGAGGTCAACAGTTTTTGACAAAATTTAGTCCACTTTTAATAGTTGAATTCGGAGAAGCTAATGCGCTTAATGCCGACTATTACGTACAAGAACTTTTTGCTATTTTAGAAGACATGGGCTATAAGTGGTATGATATTCAAAGTGATTTAAGCCTGCTTCCTCACCGTAAAAAACTAGCTTACACTTATTCAAATTTAATAGCGAAAAAGGTTTAAAGGTTTAAATTTTTACGAGTTTTGTATTTATAAATATTCCGTCCATTTGGAGTAACTGACCCGTAGTTTCACTATAAAATCCTGGCTCAATGGAAACAAGTTTAAAATGCTTTTGTGTGAGGTAGTTAATCATGTTGTCAAAAGTTTTCTCACCATCATAAAGAGGGATTAAAGACATCTCTATTTGAATCATTTTAACCTTATCTATAACATCTAAGCCTCCTTCTAAAACATTGTATTCATAGCCCTGGGTATCTATCTTAAGAAAAACATGATCGTTTTCAGAACAATAAGTTTTATAAATATTTGATAATGTATCTATCTGTATTTCTTCCTTATCAACATATACAGATTGTGGAGCATTGTCTAAATGGGAAGGTAGCATTTCCAATAAAGAACTACTGTATGAATTTTTTGCAACGTTTATGATTTTCGACTCTTTGGTAACGCCTAATCCAGCATTAATAACTACCCATTTATTATATGTGTTAGAATTTTTAAGAAGTGTTTGAAATGGTGATTTCATAGGCTCAAAAGAAACAATATTTCCTTTGTAATTAAGGCTTTTAAATTGTTCTAATGCATACTGACCACTATTTGCACCTACATCTATGATTTTATTTATTTCGCAATATAGTTGTAGTTTCTTTCTACGTTCACAGTCCATCGAAATTGCAGATTTTTCAATCAGATCAAATTTCTTTTTTAATAAGTGAATTACTTTACGCTTAATTTTATGTAAAATCATGGGGTAATTTATTTGTTCAAAAATATACCTTTCAATCTAGATATGAATTCGTTTTTTAAAATTGAGATTGAGAAATCATAAAATGACATAGATTCTAAGATTAATAAAGCTATACTATTCATTATATTTCAACTATTATTTTACATCAATAATTAATGATTAAAACGCAAAAGGTTAAAGTCTCAATAATAACGGTTAATTTAAATGACCTTAAAGGGTTAAAGAAAACTTGCGCAAGTGTGTTTTCACAGTCTAACAAAGATTTTGAACATATCATAATTGACGGTGCTTCTGTAGATGGAAGTCTTGATTATATTGAAGTTCACAAAGATAAATTCAACTATTGGATTAGTGAGCCAGATAGCGGTGTTTATAGTGCTATGAATAAAGGTATTCGTCAAGCAACAGGGGATTATATCTTATTTTTAAATAGTGGAGATTTCTTATACAATGAAGATGTGTTTTCAAAAGTTGAAAATTATCTAATCAGAGATATAGACCTTGTCTATGGTAATCTCTGGATTGAAGATGACAAGGGTGATGGATTCACAAACAAGTATCCAAAAATTATTGATTTTAATTTTTTTAAAAGAACTTCGTTAGGTCACGCTTCTACCTTTATTAAACGTTCGCTTTTCGAAAGCTATGGTACGTATAGGACCGATCTTAAAATTGTATCTGATTGGGCATTTTTTTTAAAACTTATATGCTTAGAGAAAAGATCATATCTCAAAATAGATACTATAATAGCGGTATTCTATGAAGGTGGTTTGTCTACCGCATCTTCATATAATGAGTTACATAAAAAGGAACGTAAAAAAGTACTCCTAGAAAACTATGATCTCTATGATACTAATTTTGACCAGTTACTTATCTCAAATAAACAGCATCAAAAGTTTTATAATAAGATTAATCCAAGAGTCTGTCTCTTATACACATCTGACGCTGCCGACGAAGAGGATAGTG
>CAJXSW010000064.1 GCA_913060645.1 uncultured Dokdonia sp.
TCTACACTATCCTCTTCGTCGGCAGCGTCAGATGTGTATAAGAGACAGACCTGGGATACGGTGTCTCCAGCAAAATCATTATTATTTGCATATTTCTTTTTGAGAAATACAAGCTGAGCACCTAGCTCTTGAAGATTTTGAATAGGGTAGTAGTTTCCGTCTTTTGCCGTAGTAACAACGGTTTCTGTTTGCCCATTATTATCAAAATCTGAGTAATACATTGTCATGGGAAACGCTGTAGATGCTGTAAACTTACTGTTTGTTCCCCAGTTCCCAAGTAGGTAGTCCATATCACCATCATGATCTATATCAAACGGTTGTATGCTTTGCCATAAACCATTGAGCGTAGCGTCTAGTACTTCTTCTTTTTTAAGAATACCATCTTCATTTTTATAAAAAAGTGGCTGCATCCATTCTCCTATGACAATTAAATCAGTGGCGCCATCTCCATTAAAATCTGTCCAGACGGCATCTGTGACCATTCCTAGTTCGCCTAGAGGGTTGTCTTGATCTTCAACAAACTTACCTCCATCATTCTTTAAAAGAAACGATGCTCGAATTTTCCCAAAGTCACCTGTAACGGCATGATTACCTACAAAGAGATCCTTGTCTCCATCATTATCATAGTCGCTTGCGATAATGATGGAGGTGTTAGCTCGCATGCCTGACATCTCGCTGGTTAGGGTATCTGAAACTTTTAAATAATAGTTTTCTAAAGCCTCGTTCATTTCGGAAAAATCACCGCCTGCTGTACCTACGATAATCTCATTATTGAGGATAGTAGCCGTTACATCCTCTGTTTTTGAAAGAGATTTTAATGGGGTTGAGTACGCTTTCGCGAAAGCGTTATTTCCTCCAGTATACATGGCCGAAGGTATAAACTTAGAACTACCAAAATAGATGTCATCATTACCATCACCATTTATATCGCCAATTGCCGTTGCAGGCCCACGGTCAGATATTTGATAAGGAATTAGTTGCTGCCTATTGAAATCTATATACGCATCTTCCTTGTGTATATAGTCTATTCCTAAATTATTTGGTTCTTTAGTAAATAGCGGCTTGCTTTTTATTTGAAGTAAACTATAGTCAAAAGTGGTTGTGTTTTCTGGTAATATAGACAATGTTTGATTTGTGGTAACATTGTATAATACTTGGTGCTTGTTATCTGGCCAAATAATACGAAGTGAGTCTATTGAAGTGTTCTTTTTAAAACCAAAATGAACAACCGGCTCAGAGGATGCTTGAAATCCTCGGGCAGTATACAATTCTTTGTACTGTAACGTTCCATTTTGATATGCAAAAACTTTAGTACCTATACCGAGCGAATTAGCTTTAGAAAATTTAAACTTTAATTTTAAAAAGGTTGCTGTAGTGTCTGTTTGGTTCACATAAATAGTTGCCTCTTGATTGATGTTATTTACAACAACATCAAGGTCTCCATCATTATCAAGATCTGCCAGCGCAGAAGCACCAGACACCGTAAGTTTTTTGTCAATCCACACTCCAGATTGATCTGTAAATACGAGGTCTTCATTTCCTTGATACACGTAATTGTGAGAAGCACCATCAGGCATAAGATTAAGAGCTTCGTTATCTAGAAGCCTTGTCTCGTTGAGCCTGTTTTGAATCTTACCGCTAGAAATGAAATTAATGAAATCAAGATTATTAGGTCGTTTTGGGATACCATTTGAAATAAATAAGTCCTGATTGCCATCTTGATTAAAATCTGCAAAGAGGGCGCTCCAGCTCCAGTCTGTTGCCGCAACTCCAGAGGAAAGGGCACGTTCTTGAAATTGATACCCTGGCTGATTTATAAATAGCATATTGCGGGTA
This sequence comes from uncultured Dokdonia sp., assembly GCA_913060645.1. Taxonomy (GTDB): domain Bacteria; phylum Bacteroidota; class Bacteroidia; order Flavobacteriales; family Flavobacteriaceae; genus Dokdonia. Next base: position 1,837 of record CAJXSW010000064.1, read on the forward strand.
AACTGATAGTGATACCCAAAACGTTCTGTACGAAGTTTTTGCGTTTGGATATTATCATCACCTTCGGAGGCTTTTAAAACATTCTCGTCTTCTGGTAACATATCGAGTGACATGAGATCTGGGAATCCATCATGGTTAAGATCTGAAGCGTCATTACCCATTGAAAATCTTGAAGTGTGTGGGAATTGTTCTTTTAAGCTTTCGCGAAAGCGTAATCCTCCTTCATTGATATAGTAATAGTCGTCCTCATGAAAGTCATTACCTACGTAAATATCTGGATAACCATCCTGATTAAAATCTGCAATAGAAATCCCTAGGCCATACCCATTGATACCACCAAAAATGCCCATTTCCTCACTGACGTCTGTAAAAATGTTTCCATCGTTTCTAAGAAGTTTGTCTCCTGTTTGCTCGTTACGTTCTAAACGTAAATCTGCATGACCAAATGAGGATTCTGTATGTACCGCATGGTTGAGTATATACAGGTCGAGATCGCCATCTTTATCATAATCAAGAACGGCGGCCGTGGTTCCATAATTTTGAAAATCAAGGCCAAACTCTGCAGCGCGCTCTGTAAAGGTCTCATCACCATTATTTATAAAAAGCTCGTCGTGTCCCTGGAAATTGTTTATGCCTACTACGGCACGTACATAAATATCTAAGAGTCCATCTGAGTTTGCGTCAAACATTATCGCTCCAGTGCTCCACGAGCTTTTGCCTGCTACGCCAGCACTAGCCGAGATATCTTTAAACGTAAGGTCGCCATTATTGAGGTAGAGCTTATTTTTCACTTGATTACCAGAGAGGTAGATATCTGGTAACCCGTCATTGTTAATATCTCCTACAGCGGTGCCACCACCATTATAGAAGTACAAGTAGTCGAGTATATTGAGACTATCGGTCTCTGTGAGATTGTTTGAAAAAGTGATTCCAGTACTCGTGCTTGTAGGATTTAAAAAAAGTGCAGGCGCTTCTTGTACTGGTTGATTAGTACAACCAGTGAGTAGATAACACAGACCTAATAGAACTCCCCACCTCATGAATTATTTATTTGCAGTGAAAATTCTAGGTTTTCCATCATTAATTGCCGCTACAAGAAATATATTGCCTTGAGCATCCTTAAATGATTCTAGATGTTTCATTTCTTCGCGAACAAAGAAGCCAGTGTCTGTATAATCTTGCCATTCAAAATTTGCTTTACCGTCACCTAATAACACATGAGCATATCCAGCATCAAGCTGGGAGTACTGAGGTTTAAATTCAAAATTATTACCTCCCATTAAAATATCAAGATTACCGTCATTGTTTACATCTGTACACGTAATGCCACAAACACAAGATAGTTGTACTCGGGTAGGTAATGCTTTGATGGTAAAGTTGCCATTTCCTTCGTTTATTGCAATCATTGTTTCGGCAGTATTAACTTCCTTTACAATGGCGTTAGCTAAGATGTCTTCAGAAAAAAGCTCATCAATAGATCGCTGTGCATAATCTGATGCTTTGAGATTTTTCTTTTTGAGAGAAACTATTTGTGATGTGATTTCGCTTTTTTGATGTATTGGGAAGTCTTTACCACTCTCTGAGTAGGTCGTGATTTGCTCGATAGTGCCATTTCCATCAAAGTCTGTGATAAACATTTTAAGCGGGCCATCACTGTCTGGTTTGTAATGCACATTTGTTCCATCATTACCGAGTATAAGGTCTAAGTCGCCATCATTGTCAAGATCTGCGCTTTGTATAGCATTCCACCATCCTGCATAAGATGATAGTCCAGTATCTATAACTTTAATGGACTCGCTTGTGATATTAAATGCAGCAGGAGTTCCCCAGTCTGAAACCGTTATTAATTCTTTGTTGTTGTCACCATCAAGATCTATCCATAGTGCGTCTGTTACCATTCCAGCAGGATTAAGCTGCTTAGAGAGTAGATTGTCTTTAGTGAAATTCCCTTTTCCGTCATTAATTAAGATTGCGTGCGGTGGGTCAATACCATAAACACCTGCGACGCTTCTACTACCAATGAATAAATCTATATCTCCATCGCCATCAATGTCGTTAGATGCAATTACAGATGCACTTTGATGTGCAGATGGTAAACTACGTGCGTCTTTAAAAGTTCCATTGCCGTTATTTATGTAAAGTCTAGAAATGTAGTAAGCCTCCGCATCTACTTGACCACCTCCAGTGGATACAATAAGATCTAAAAAGCCGTCACTATTTACATCTACAAAAGTGGCTGCTGTGTCTTCAAATAATGCAGCCTTTTCAAAAGTAATTTTACTAGATGGAACAAGATTACCTTTTCCTTTATGAAGATAGAGCATACTAGTTTGTCCTTTGGCTCCACCTATGAAGATATCATCATTGCCATCATTATCTATATCTCCTATTGCAATTGCAGGACCTTCTTGAGAAAGTTTTTTCGCAATGAGTCCCTCAAAATCAAAGTCACTATAATTATTCTCTTTGTGAGCAATGAGTGTAGGATTTGTAATTTCCTTAAGTAATGTAGGCTTATTCTTTTTTACAGGAACATAGGTTTCAGATGCGTCTGTGATTGATAATTTGAGTGTCTGGTTTGCTTTTACATTTTTTAAAAGCTGTGTTTTGTCATCAGGCCATATAACGCGAAGTGAGTCTATAGTAGTAGAGCTTCCTAGTCCTATAGTCATATCATGATCCATAGATGATTGGAATCCGCGAGAAGGTATAAGTTCTTGTAATACAGAAAGCTTATTGTGGTAGAGCCTTACTGTGGTGCCTACGGCAAACTTGTTTTTGTCACCTCCTTTAAATGTGAGTTTAATATAGTTATGATTTTTATCAACCTTCGTATTGTTGCGGTAAATAAAGGAAGGCATATTTACGTTGTTAACCACGATGTCTAAGTCACCATCATTATCAAGATCTGCGTGAGCTGCACCATTACTCATACTCGGTGTAGCAAGTCCCCAGTCTTTGGATTTATTTTTAAAAGTGATGTCTTTTTGATTATGATACGCATAATTTGCCAGAGGTTTGATAGGCATTTTATTGATAATAGAATCTACAGGATTTGTTTTTCCTGTAGCTTGGCTACGCATAAGCTTATCTGCAAAAAAGTCTACAAAGTCAAGATCTGTTAGGTCATGATTTATACCGTTAGTTACATAAATATCTCTGTATCCATCATTATCCATATCAAATACGAGTCCAGACCAGCTCCAGTCTGTAGCGTTCACCCCACTATGATATGCAGTTTCAGAAAATGAACTATTCCCATTATTTATCTGTAGGGTATTCTGTATAAATTGTTGGTAGAAATCGTTACGTTGTTTTCTCTTATAAACATTGTATCCGTCAAACTCCATAACAGATTTTACGCGTTGCTCATTTTCGGGCAGCATATCAGTTATAAAAATATCTTGTAGGCCATCGTTATTAATATCAGATATATCAATACCCATTGCTGATAGTGACAAGTGAGAGGTCCACTTCTTTATCTCTTCTCTAAACGTTCCATCTTGATTATTGATATACAGGTAGTCACGTTCAAAAAAATCATTTGATATATAAATATCTGGCCATAAGTCATTATTAATATCTGTCACCATCACTCCTAGACCAAAGCCTATGAGAGATCCATAGATTCCAGCCTCTTCACTCACATCTGTAAAAACACCTTCGTCATTACGCATTAATAAATCGCCTACACCTCTAAACTGGCTGCCTACACTTTCCCAATCTTGAGCGCGTTTGTCACGTTGTCCTTTGTTACCTAAACTACTTACGGGAACGTTACTGTTATTCAGGATATAAACGTCAAGATCTCCATCTTTATCATAATCAAAAAATGAAGCTTGAGTTGAAAATCCCGAAGTTGCTAGGTTATACTCTTTTGCTTTTTCAGTAAAGGTTAGGTCGCCATTGTTTATGTATAAATCATTATCATGACTATCTTCTTCGAGGTTTCCTGCGTTACTCACATAAATATCAAGAAGTCCATCTGCATTTACATCTGCCATTGTTACTCCTGTAGACCAAGGCTTGTTACCTTCAATTCCTGCAGATGCTGAAATATCTTCAAATTTAAAATCTCCTTTATTTAAAAAGAGCTTGTTCTTACCCATATTTGCCGTTAGGTAAATATCTGCTAGACCATCATTATTAATGTCACCTATAGCAACACCACCACCATTATAGAAGTTTCGGTATTTAAAAATATTGAAGTCAGATTCATTTTTAATGTTATTTATAAAGTTGATGCCAGTACTATCTGAGGGCATCTCTGTAAATAACGTATCGCTCTCTGTCTTTTGTGTTGCGCTAGACTGCTCATCACAAGAAAGTAATAATAGGGGAAGGGCTATTAATAAAAGCCCATATTTTTGTAGTGTTTCCATAAAGTTTAGTCGTCTTTTCTTATGAATAATGGGGTGTCATTATTCCTTCCTATAAGGTAATAGGTGGTTCCAGAAATAGTAATTTTTTGTATGCTTCTAGAGGCTCCTAAAATATTAAATTTTGGTTGTTTTTCTATGCGGAAGAAGCCCTTTTTATCGTTGATAAGCAGAACGCCTTGTGATCCATCTAGTCTTCCTATTTGAGTACTTATTTCATAATCATTACCTACTAACAGTACATCTTTATAACCATCGTCATTTATATCATCTACTAGAATGTCATGTACAGAGGAGATTTGAGAAAGTAGTGGTAGCTCATGTGCTGTAAACGTATTGTCTCCATCGTTTTCAAAATACATGGATGCAAGATTTGTGACAGACTTTACTTGAGCATCTCTTAATTTATCTTGAGGTAGTATTTCTTTAAATCTCGCTTTCGCGAAAGCGTTATAAGACAAGTATTTCTTATTGAGTTGAGGTAGCTGTTTTACGAGTTCATCTTTTGTTGCAATGGTAGTTTCTTCTCCTTGATAATAATACGTTACAATAGGGTCGTGAGTTCCATTGCTGTCAAAATCTTGAATATATAACTGTAACGGTTGATTTGTAGAAGCAGTGAGCCTTGAATTGAGTCCCCAATTTCCTGCAATGATATCTAAATCTCCGTCATTGTCAAAGTCTGCTACTTTTAACGAATTGAACCATCCTGTAGACGCTTCTAATCGGTTATTATCTTGTTTTGAAAGCTTGGCTCCATCATTAAGAAAAATTGCAGGAGACATCCAGTGCCCTATAACTATGGCATCCTTATATCCATTGTTATTTATATCGATCCATTGAATATCTCGCACGTTTCCTATATGCTGAAACGATGTGCTGTACTGAGTTGTAGCATCCTTAAAAACACCTTTCCCATTGTTCTCAAGAATATATTGCAGTGGAGTAGTGCCAAATTGTTGAGGAACCACGTCACTAGTTATAGAGATATCGAGATCTCCATCATTATCGATATCTACGGCTTTTACTGTAGATGCGTTTACTGCTATATCTGAGAATGCAGTCGCGTCATAGGTTAATGATGTTCCATTATTAATATATAATCTTGGTTGAAGAGGCTTGCCAGATTTTATTTCATTCCCACCGCTTACTATAATTAAGTCGTTTAAGGAATCTCCATTTATATCTGCAATGACAGCATCAATGTCCTCATGTATTTGATGTTTATTACTCTCCGGTAGATGTACTTCGTTAAATGTACCTGAGGATGTCTGTACATAAGTGGTAGATTCTCCTATTTTAGAACCAAGAGCAACCATGTCATCAAGTCCATCATTATTTAAATCTCCTGCAACAATTGCTTTACTCAGGTTAGTAGATGCATAAGGTACAAGAGGATTCCTGCTGAATTCTAGCGTGGCGTTATCTATATGTTTGAAAGGTATAATGCTATCAGTTATTTGTGCTTTAAATGTTTCCTTTTGGCTAGATGGGAGTACAGAAGAAGCATTATGTGTTAGCGTAATAAGTTGATTTGTTTTTAAGTTTTTCAAGGTTTGGGTCTTGTTATCTGGCCATATAACAGTAAGCGAATCGATACTCTTGTGTTCTCCCAAACCAATTGATAATTCTGGTGCTACAGAAGATAAGTAGCCTCTTGTAGTATAGTTTTCAAAATATTGATAGTTTGTTGGCGTGTAAACCTCAATTTTGGCTCCGATACCCAAGGTATTTCGAGGAGATCCTTTAAAACGAATTTTGAGATAATGCACGCTATCTTTTAATTGTTGCGTTTTGTTTTCTAGCAGATACGCCTGCTCATTTACATTATTTACGATGAGATCTAAATCACCATCGTTATCTAAATCTGCATAACTACTTCCGTTACTAAAGGAGGTAGTACTCTTTATCCAGGATTTTGAGGTGTTCTTAAACGTGCCATCACCATTATTTGAGAAGAAATAATTTGATGTTTTCTTTTGTGGTATTTCTTCTAATAGCGGAAGCTCTTTATCAGTCATGCGGCTTCCTATTCTTTTTTGAATGTTTTCGTTAGAGATAAAATTCACAAAATCCATATCGTTTGTTGCACCTATGATACCATTTGTAATGTATATGTCTTTATCACCATCGTTATCAAAATCTGCAAGTAGGGGAGACCAGCTCCACTCCGTACTTGATATGCCACTTAAAAAAGCAGTTTCAGAAAATTGCTCTTTCCCTTGATTGATATGCAAGGTGTTTTGCATAAATTGAGGTCGATATCCTTGACGTAACTGATTTTGGAATATAGGGAAGTTAAATTCCGTTCCAGATGATTTTAAGGTTTCTAAATTCTCTGGCAGCATGTCTACAGATAGAATATCAGTAAAACCATCATTATTGACATCTGCAATATCATTACCCATAGAAAAATGGCTAGTGTGACCTAACTTTCCTTCTGTGGTATTGACCTCTTTAAAAGTTCCGTCAGTTTGATTAATGTAGAGATAGTCATCTTCAAAGAAATCATTACCTATATAAATGTCAGGATAACCATCGTTGTTTATATCGCTTATGGCAAGTCCTAGTCCGTAACCTATTCTAGATGAAAATATATTCGCTTTCGCGGAAACGTCTATAAAAACACCATCTCGATTCTCTAATAGTTTGTCGCCATTTATACTATCTATTTTTGTGCGCTGACTTCCACGTCCAAAATATGCATTTGGATATAACGAATGCCCCATGATATAGGCATCAAGATCACCGTCATTATCGTAATCAAAAAATGAAGATTGAGTAAATAATCCAGATAGATCTAATTGGTATTTTTTTGATTCTTCTTTAAAAGTAAGTTGGCCATTGTTGAGACCTTGATTTACGTAGAGAAGATTATGCCCTTTAAGTTTTAAATGCCAGGCTACTTTGGATATGTAGATGTCTAGTAGTCCGTCATTATTGATGTCTACAGTAGTTACACCCGTAGTCCAGCCAGTATCATTAGAGATGCCAGCTTGTGCTGTAATATCTTTAAAAGTAAGATTGGATTGATTGTGATATAGTTTGTCTGACCCTTGATTTGAAGTGAAATAAATGTCTATTAATCCATCATTATCAAAATCTCCAGTTGCTACACCTGCTCCGTTATTGTAGTAGAGATAATTTAAAATATTTAAATCTGATTCAGCAGATAAATCATTCTTGAATGTTATACCTGAATCTGATTTAAGTGTAAAGCGCACATCTGTTGTTTCGTCCTTACATGAAAGTATGAAGAACATTAAAGCTATAAATGTAAAAACCTGTTTCAAGATGATGTACGTCTAAGTTGTATATATAAAAAGAGGGCTAGATAACATCTAACCCTCTTTTAAGCTAATTAAATTACCAAGAGTTTAGTATCCTGGATTTTGTGTTAAATTTGGATTCAAAATTAACTGCGATGCAGGAATCGGGAATTTGTTTCTCGAATCATCACCTACATATGCGGGATCTTTAAGTTGCCAATCATTTGTGAATTGTCCAAAACGAACAAGATCATTACGTCTCCATAATTCAGCATATAATTCACGACCTCTTTCATCAAGAATATCTTGATCTGTAACAGCACCTAATGGAGTGGCATTACGTATTAGACGTAACTCATTGATCATTGCAGTTGCATCTCCTCCGGATCTGTGTATTGCTTCTGCTTTCATCAAGTGGGCGTCAGAGTATCTGAATACAATTAAGTGATTTCTATTTCTTCCTTGATCATAAGAAATGTTATACTTAGTAACACGTATTCCAGTTACTTCATTATTGTTAATAAGGTTGATATCGCCATTACCATCTGTAAAATCTCTTGTAAATTTGAGCGGGCCACTACCATTACGTGCTTCAAGAGCTGCTCCAGTATCTCCGTATTGTTGTCCAATTAAAAAACCAACACCTACTGAAGAACCATCTGTAAATCCATCAGGACCTTGATCAGCATTGGTAGGTAAAGGATGTGTAAGAACATCTTCAGTTCCATCTTCTCCAGTAAATGGAGTTCCTATTGTAGGTACAACTCCTCTTCTTTCTTCCTGACCACTCCCAGCAACATTAGTATTTTCATCACCTTCAAAAAGGTCATAGTATTCGGCTAGCGTAGAAAATCCATTCCATCCACCACCTCGGACGTTAGAACTGTTGTAGTGAAGACCGTTAAAAACACGAGCATCTGTAGCAGCTGTTCCGACTAAAATACTTTCATTATCAGACTCTGGGCGGAAGATATTAAAGTATCCAGATTCGATTCCATAGCTATCTCCGGCAATCTGATCTACTAAGCTTACAACTTGTTGCATGTCTGCATTATCAGGTGTAGTTTCCAAGTAGATATGTTTATTTAATAAAACTTTTGCTAGTAAAAATCTTGCTGCAGCTTTAGTAGGGCGAATGTGTGCGGCAAATTCTCCACCTCCAGCACCCGGTCCTCCAGCAGGAAGAACGTCTATTGCTTCATTTAAATCAGAAACAATTTGATCTACAGCTTCTTGACCTCTCAAAACTACCACATCATCAAAAAGTGGAGCGGCAGGATCTCTTACAGGTACTTGAGCAAAGTTGTCAAGTATCACCCACATTCCCATTGCTCTTAAGAAAAATGCATTTCCACGATCTTCTGTTGTGGCTGCAGTCGTTAGTTCTGATAAAACCTGTGCCGCTTTGAAATGAATAGAGTTAAACTCTTGAAAAGTAGCCTCGATATCTCTTTGGTTAACTGGCCAGTTGTGTTGGTGTAATTGTCTCCAAGCACCATTATCCCCCCAGTCAGCCCCACGTGTAGGTATCAATGCTGCGTCAGTAGTTACTTCACTTAAAGCAAAAATGTTGCTTTGAGTTCCTATTTGTCCATAAAGTTGACCAAAAACGCCGTCTAAGAAGGAGCTAGGCTCAGTTACACCTGCAAACCTCGCGTCAGCTATGACAGAGTCCGTTTCTTCAAGCTCTAAATCAGTACATGATGTAATCGTAGCAGCGATCATGAGCGCTCCCACAAAAAATCGTGTTGTGCGTGATAAATTAATGTTTCGTTTCATAATTCTTTTTTTTTAATTAAAATCTTGCATTTACACCAAGGGTGAAAGTACGAGGTCTTGGATATGATGAATAATCAATACCAGCAGAAGGAATTTCTGATGCGTTAAGAGACCCAGTGTTTGCTGAAATCTCAGGATCTAATCCACTATAGCTAGTAATTAAGAAAAGGTTTTGACCAGTAAGAGAAAATCTTAATGAATCAAAGAATCCTTCTCCACTTAATGGGAAGTTGTACCCTAATGATGCAGACTGAAGTCTTACAAAATCTCCTTTTTCTAAAAATCTCGTAGATACTGCAACTGTAGATGCTCCGTCTTCTGGGCTGTTTGCCACATCTTGAGTCACATTTTTTCCAATTGCTAAACCACTTGCATTAAAGAATGCGTTTGCAGATGCATTGTATACAGAGAAGCCAAATTGACCATTAAAATATGTTGACAAGTCAAAATTCTTGTAGCGAGCGCTTAATGAAAGACCACTGCTTATTGCTGGAATTGCATTTTCTCCTACGAAGAATTTGTCAGAATCTGGATCACCTACACCATCACCATTAATATCACGGTAAGTAGGGAAACCTTCTCCGTCAAATCCTGTAAATTCAGCCATGAAGTATGAGAATAAAGGTTGTCCTGCTTGTAACTGTTGAGCAAAGGCATTAGTAAGGCCGTTACCGCGTATAGCTCCTGTAGGAATTGTAAATACAGTTTCTTTTACTTCATTCTTGTTATATCCAATGTTGAAATTTACATCAAACCCAAAATCTTCTGTATCTACAAATGCATAACTAAGAGCAAGTTCAACACCTTGGTTTATAACAACACCATCATTTAAGTTTCTAAAAACCGTTCCTCCGTTTGATGGAGCAGCAAGTTCAGTGGCAAGTAATAGATCATTAGTTTCTTTTCTGTATAAGTTAAATGATCCACTAAGGCGATCATCATTGAAACCAAAATCTACACCTACGTTAAAGTCTGTAGTCTCTTCCCATTTAAGGAAAGGGTTTGCATCCCCTAAGATTTCAGTACCAGGAGCACCATTTGCAAGTACTCTTAAGTCAAATCCTATTTCTCCGCCTTGTACACCTTCTCTTTGTGTAAATAATCCATAACCAAGACCTTCTTGAGATCCTACAATACCAGCTCCTACTCTAAGTTTAAGAGTAGAAATATTGTCACCTACAAAGTCTTCTTGATCTAGCTTCCATGCAAAAGCACCAGAAGGAAAGTAACCATAGCGTTCTTCTTCTCCAAAGGTTGAAGATCCATCTGCTCTAAAAGTTCCAGTAAATAAGTATTTATCTGAAATGGATATGTTAGCTCTTACAAAGTAAGATTGTAACTCATCTGTGTTATCAAATATACCAGCAGTGTAAGCAGGGATTAAACGTTGGAATGTATCTGGTAGTGTAAGACCAGTTTCTAGTTCTGGAAAAACTCTACTAAGAAAAGTTCCATCCACACCATAACCAAAAGCTTGGTATCCTCCTTCAATGCTGTTTGCTGTAAGACCAAATTGATCTTCTAGTTGTCCATGGATTGTGTTTAGGTTATCAGAAGAAAATCCTGCACCTTGAGCAAATATTCCATTACGCGCAAATTCTTGATAAGAGAAACCTCCTAATAGATCTACTTCAATATTTCCATACGTTTTCTTATAGTTAAGTGTAGCTTCAAGAAGTGAGTTTTGTTGTTCTAGTGTATTATAAGCACCTCGACCTATACCACTCACATCATTTAATCCTGCCACATTAGAAGAGAAAGCACTTATTGTTTGTGAACTTACATCATCATAACCTACTGTTACTTTAGCACTAAACTCATCAGTAAATGCATAATCTGCAGATAGATTTATTAATGCACGATCACTTTGCGACTCAGCTAAGTAATTTGCTAGTAGGTTTGCAGGATTCAATATGTTGCCACTAAATGATGCATTTGGATCAATAGGTCTTGTTGGGTCTGTTGTTAAAGCAGCACCTATCAGATCACCTGTTGATCCTGCACTTTGATCTAGAGGCGCAAGTTGTCTGTTTACTCGAGAGATACTCCCAGTACCAGTAACCGTAAGTTTATCATCAAAAAATCGCTGGCTAAAGTTTATTCTACCAGAAAGGCGTTCTTGATCTGAATTTTCAACAATTCCAAAAGTATTACCATAACCTATTGAAGCACGTACGTTACCACCTGTATAACTTTTTGAATAACTTACATCTGTATTTCTTGAGTAAGAAGTACGTGTATAAAAGTCTTGCCAGTCAGAATCTGCTCCGAAGTCAACAATGTTTTGTGCTCCACGAGCAATTCTTTCGGATAAAAACTCATCTCTACCAAGAAGATCATATTTGTTTTGAGCTTTAGATTGACTTACAGAAGAGTTAATCTCCCATACACCATCAGAAGATCCACGTCCTCCTTTAGTTTGTATAATGATTACTCCATTTGCTCCACGAGATCCGTAGATTGCAGTAGCTGAAGCATCTTTAAGAATAGAAATACTTTCAATATCATTAGGGTTTAAGAAACTTAATGGATTACCTCCACTAGCAGATCCTACACCACCTACACCATTAGAAGGTGCTCCACCTCCAGCTAGAGGTATACCATCTACTACAAATAGTGGGTTGTTACCCGAACGGATAGAGTTATTACCACGTATGTTTATAGAAATCCCTGCTCCCGGCTCTCCAGAAGATTGAGATATCTGTACACCAGCAGTTTTACCTTGAATAAGTTCTTCTGGCGACTGGATAACACCTTGGTTGAATTCCTCAGAAGTCACAGCGGCAACAGATCCTGTGGCATCCTTAATAGTTGTTGATCCATAACCGATAAGTACCACTTCATCAAGTGCATTATCTGAAGCAAGAGCAATGTTAATTGTGCTTCTTCCACCTACAGCTACTTCTTGCGTAGCATAACCTACGTAACTAAAAACGAGTGTTGCATCGTTTGGTACGTTATTAAGACTGTAGTTTCCATCAAAATCGGTAGTTGCACCGTTTGAAGTACCCTTTACAATAACATTTGCTCCCGGTAATGGGCCGTTTTCCTCAGTAACTGTTCCAGTCACCGTCTGGGCTTGGGCAATTCCTACAAAGAGAATTGCAACAAACAAGAGCATACTTTTAAGTATTACTTTCTTCATAAGAATCTTGTTTAAAATTAGTTTGCTTAGTTTATTTGAGTGTTTGTACACTTTATAAGGGTTAAAAATATGCAAATTTTATGTTAAGATAGTGTGTGTACCCCCATAAAGTTACGAAAACGATTTCGTGTGAACAAGGGTTGATTTGTAAGAATACCATAATATTTGGCGGTTTTGATTGTCATATTGTGATTTAAATAGCTCAAGTTTTTTTATATAATTACTCAAAATTGTGTTTAAGTCATATATCACTCCATCTGCATAGCATTTGGTTAACTTTGATTAGATTGTATTATTAGCCTAATTTCACACAAAATGGAAACTTATGAAAAAGCATTTTTTAAGCTTAGCTGTAATTGTTACGACACTATGTTCTTGTGAATTCAATACTTCAAATGAAACTCCCGCTTTCGCGAAAGCGTTATCAAAAACCTCTTTTCAGTTTGCTGAAACCATGGAAGAGTCAGGCGTAATTTATGAAGTGAATATAAGGCAGTATTCCCCCGAAGGAACTTTTACATCTTTTACAAAAGATATGCCTGTATTAAAGGAACTTGGGATCAAGATACTCTGGGTGATGCCTATTTTTCCTATTTCTGAAACTAATAGAAAGGGAAGCTTGGGGAGCTATTATGCTGTCTCAGATTTTAGAGAAGTAAATCCTGAGTTTGGGACTTTGCAAGATGTGGATGATATGATTAAGGTTGCTCATGAGCATGGAATAGCGGTTGTGTTTGACTGGGTCCCTAATCATACTGGTTGGGATCATACATGGATTGAAGCAAACCCAGAATGGTATACTCAAAATGATAAAGGAGAGATTGTTGACCCTATAAATCCAGTAACCGGGAAATCGTGGGGATGGACTGATGTGGCAGATCTTAATTACGATAATCAAGCAATGCGCGATGAGATGATTGCAGATTTATCTTACTGGGTACAAGAACATGATGTTGATGGTTTTAGAATGGATGTTGCTCATAAAGTGCCAGTGCCATTTTTCAAGAGAGCAATTGATTCTCTTGAAAAAATAAAGTCACCACTCTTTATGCTGGCAGAAGCAGAGCAAGAAGATCTTATGGCAAATGGTTTTGATATGCACTACGCCTGGCAGATGCATCATTTACTTAATGAAATAGCCAAAGAAGAAAAAAGTGTAGATGACTTCTGGACACTACTCGCGCAGTATGATCAAACGCTAGCTCAAGATGATATGAATATGTACTTTGTTACAAATCATGACGAAAATAGCTGGGCAGGAACGCTAGGTGAGCGCATGCCAGACAATAAAGAGATCTTTACCGCACTTACCTATATGTTGCCTGGCATGCCTCTCATATATAGTGGGCAAGAATATGATCTGGATAAAAGACTACAGTTTTTTGAAAAGGACAGTATTCCAAAGGAGAAAGGAAGTTACTTTGAATTGCTTAAAAAATTAGGAGAGTTAAAGAATAATCGTAAATCTCTACACGGCGGAAAAACTAAAGCCTCTCTTATTAAAATAGAAGCTAGCAATCCTGAGATACTTACCTTTGGCAGAGAGAAAGAAGGTGATCAGCTTTTGTTTATAGGTAACTTTTCTAGTACATCAATAAACATTAAAATGCCGCTGTCTGGAGCTTTTGTCAATGTGCTCACTGGTGAAGATTTTGGCATAAGCGAGACACAAGAAATTCCATTAAAGGCTTGGGAGTTTTATATTCTGAGCCCTAAAACTCATCTTAATTTTGACATTCGTGTCATACCAAATACTGTAAATGAATAAATTTGACGTCCTTATTGTAGGTGGTGGTGCCGCTGGTTTTTTTACTGCAATTAACATAGCAGAAAAACAGCCGACACTCAAAATTGCTATTCTAGAGAGAGGAAAAGAAGTGCTTACTAAAGTGAGAATTTCTGGTGGTGGGAGATGTAACGTCACGCATGCAGAGTTTATACCAAAAGAACTTTCGAAAAAATACCCTAGAGGACAGAAAGAATTATTAGGGCCTTTCCACACTTTTATGACTGGTGATACTATTGCTTGGTTTGAAGAGCGAGGTGTCGAACTCAAAATTGAGGAAGATGGGAGAATGTTCCCCATCACAGATTCTTCATCTACCATTGTAGATTGTTTTTTAAAAGAGGCTCGTAATCACAACATAGAAGTGCTTACTAATCATTCTGTGCAAGATGTTGGTTTTGATTCCGCTTTCGCGAAAGCGAGAATTTCAAATGAAGATTCGTTTTATGTAAAGACTAATAAAGGGGGTTTTATATGCAATCACCTTGTGATGACTACTGGAAGTAATCCTAAAATGTGGTCATTATTGCAAAAACTAGGTCACTCTATCACAGATGCAGTGCCATCACTTTTTACATTTAATATTAAAGATGAAAAGATAGAGGGTCTCATGGGGCTGGCAACTAATGTCACTGTAAGGGTGCTAGGAACCAAACAAAAATCTGAAGGGCCTTTACTTATCACCCACTGGGGAATGAGCGGTCCAGCCATTTTAAAGCTCTCTGCATGGGCTGTCTCTTATACACATCTCCGAGCCCACGAGACGGACTCCTATCTCG
>CAJXSW010000065.1 GCA_913060645.1 uncultured Dokdonia sp.
ACGAGATAGGAGTCCGTCTCGTGGGCTCGGAGATGTGTATAAGAGACAGCCGTAAGATGAGCCTACAGCTATAATATTTTTTATTCCTTTTTCTTTAAGAATAGTGGCCATTAATTGGGCCTGACGTTCAATAGACGGGAGTTCTTTACCAAAATTAGAGTAGCCGGAGCCAGGCCTGTCTATTGCATAAATATGTGCATTTTTAATGAGAACATTATTTGAGATATAGCCCTCCCAGGCAGCGATAGAACTAGGTGCTCCATGAAAAAAAACAAGATTTACATCGCTATCTGCGGTAGTAACCTCCTGGATACGAACTTTTAAATCAAGACTATCAACTTGAAAATATGAGATGTTACTTTCAACTTTTAAGGCAGTAAACTTTTCATGAATCTCTTGATCAGACTTACGCCATTGTAATACACTACAAGAACAAAAGGTTACTATAAATAACAGAAATAGAGGAACATATAGAAAGATCTTTTTCATATTTTCTATAGAAATCGTATGTATGACAAAAGTTAAGCAGTACAGCTATTAATTGCACTTATATCATTATCTGTACAATTAATGCAGCTAACAGTTTATGGCATCAAATCAAAAGAGATTTTTACTCCTTCTATGATCATTCCTGTGCCAATAATCCCTATTATCAACCCCATAATCTTACCTATTACAGAGATTACATTATTACCCAAAACCCTAACAATAAGATTGCTGGCACTAAATGTCATGTACATCAACATGCACATAACAGCAAAAATCAAAATCACAACCCCTATCTCCATGTAAGTTGCATCTGATACTGAATTCATTGCAGTTACAATTGTACCCGGACCTGCAATAATTGGGATAGCTAAAGGTGAGATTGCTATATTCTCATCTACATCTACCTCTTTTAAGTGCTTTACGTTTACCTTCTTAGACTGCAACATATCAAAACCGATAAGAAATACTAAAATCCCACCAAATATCTTAAAAGCCGGTATTGTTATTTGGAATAACTCGAAAATGAATTTGCCTAATAACACAAAACCAGCCACAATAACAAAAGCAACAATGTTTGCTCTTTTATTGATATTTTGCTTTGTCTTTTTATCTGCTCCCTCTGTGAGGGACAAAAAGATGGTCATATTTGAAATTGGATTTGTTATAGCAAAAAAGCCCGTAAATACGGTAATTGCAAACGTAATTAGGTTATCCATAAATCGCCAGATTGATTTGACTTTTATTTTATGTTAGCGCTGCACAAAACACTATGTTTTAATAACCTGTAAATATATAGTATGTTTTTAAACTAAAATCAATATTCGTTTTTATCTATATATGAGAAATACAATTTTTGTGAAAATTCATAGGGTAAATAGTAATTAACATAGTCTTATTTACAATTCTGAAAATAGTTAAGAGTACAACTTATACCTTACAACTGTAATACTGATTAGAATCTTAAAAGGCATCGCGTCTATAAAATTGACAACACAAATTGCTTATTATTTATCTTGTAGTTCCGCTGCTATAATATGATTTTCACTAATGAAAGTAATTTCTTAATTATTTAACAAAACACTAACTATTGTCATCTTCGTTATTAAATTTTTAAATAATTGTGAGAAATTATGATCACTTTAAAACTATTTTAACTTGACGGTATGATTTGAAAAACCAAACTTACTTAGTTTTATGAATTGCGGTAATAAATTACAATTATTGTTGAATTTAGACTCCAATCATTAATTTCCTTAGACTAAAAATAATACTATGAAAGATTTTGACAATCCAGAAAACTTAGAAAAATGCCCTTTTCGTGGAACACGTATTGGTGGTGCATTTGGCACTTCCCCTCAAATTGATGATTGGTGGCCTAATAGATTACAAGTAGAATTGCTTCATCAAGAGCAGCCTGTTGCAAATCCCCTAAGTGATCAATCCTATAAGGAAGCTTTTAATAAAATTGACTTTCAAGAATTAAAAAAAGATATTAAAGAAATGCTTGTCACTCATCAAGAATGGTGGCCAGCAGATTACAATAACTATGGTCCTCAAATGATACGTATGGCTTGGCATTCGGCTGGTACTTACCGTATAGCAGATGGTCGTGGAGGTGGTGCACAAGCGATGCAGAGATTTGCACCTATTAACTCATGGTGGGACAATGGTAATACAGATAAAGCAAGAAGGCTTGTATGGCCTATAAAAAAGAAATACGGCGCGTCACTTTCATGGGCAGACCTTATTATGCTTACAGGTAATTGTGCGCTAGAAATAATGAACTTCCCTACCTATGGTTTTGCAGGTGGAAGACGTGATGCTTGGGAACCAGACCGCAGTACGTACTGGGGACCAGAATTTTGGAATGGTAAGGCATATGATGAATCACAAACTACGGGTAATCATGTAGGCCATCCAGAAGAAATGGTAAACAATAATTTGCGTTGGAAAGGAGATGTAAAGGAGGAATATCATGATTTAGAAAACCCCTTGGCTGCGACACACCAGTCTTTAATATATGTCAACCCTGAAGGTCCTGGAGGAAATATGGACGCAATGGACTCTGCTAGAAATATTAGAGAATCATTTAAGCGTATGGCGATGGATGATGAAGAAACCGTGGCACTTATTGCTGGAGGACATGCTTTTGGAAAAAGTCACGGAATGGTTGATCCAGAAAAAATAGGGGCAGCTCCAGAAAAGGCACCTATTGAGGCTCAAGGTTTCGGGTGGCATAATCCAGTAGGAAGTGGTAATGGTGCAGATACAATGACTAATGGAATTGAAGGATCATGGACACCTAACCCTACAGAATGGGACAACACTTACCTAATAAATTTATTTAAGTATGAATGGAAACAAATCAAAAGCCCTGCAGGAGCAGGACAGTGGACTCCAATAGACCCTAATGCTCCAAAAACTCCAGATGCACATATAGAGGGAAAAATGAACGATTTAATGATGATGACTTCTGACATAGCATTAAAGGTAGACCCTGCTTACAGGGAAGTATGTAAAAAATTCATGGATGATTTTGAGTACTTTACGAAGGCATTTTCAAAGGCTTGGTATAAGCTTACTCACCGTGATATGGGTCCTACAGATAGATATTTGGGACCTGAGGTTCCTGAAAAGGAATTATTATGGCAAGACCCAATCCCTAAACTGATTGAACATACTATCAATGATTTTGACATAGCCTTTCTAAAAACAAAAATTTTAGAAAGTAATCTTTCTGTTACTGCTTTAGTAAACGCTGCTTGGTCTGCTGCATCAGTGTATAGACATTCTGATAAAAGAGGTGGAGCAAACGGTGCTCGCATAGCTTTAGAACCGCAAAGAAGTTGGCTATTTAATAGACCTGGTGAATTAAATAATGTCATTAAAGCTCTAGAGGAAATCAAAGAAACATTTAATGTAATGGATACCCCAAGAAAGGTATCACTTGCTGACCTAATTGTTTTAGGAGGTTGTGTAGGAATAGAAAAGGCTGCTAAAGATGCGGGTAGTACTATATCAGTTCCTTTTACTCCCGGTAGAAATGACACTACTCCAGAACTTACAGATATAGAAAGTTTTGATTGGCTTAAACCAGTATCAGATGGCTTTAAAAACTATCATAACAATAAGGTAGGTTTTCATGTTCCTTCTGAACGTATATTTTTAGACCGCGCTCAGCTTTTAACGCTCAATGCTCCAGAATGGACAGTTCTTGTGGGAGGACTTCGAGTGTTAGATCAAAATTTTGATTATTCTAAGCACGGTTTATTTACCGAAAATCCAGGACATTTAACTAATGATTTCTTTAAAGTATTAACGAGTATGGATTATGCGTGGGAGCCTCAAACTAATGATGCACAATTATTCAATGTTCGAGAGAGATCTACAGGAGATATAAAATATACAGCAACCCGTTGTGATTTGATATTTGGCTCAAATTCTCAGTTAAGGAACATCTCAGAAGTATATGCCGCCAATGATGGAAATGAGCGATTCTTGAAAGATTTTGTCGCTGCTTGGGATAAAGTTATGATGCTAGACAGATATGATGTTAAGGATGAATAATAAATAGTTAGATTAATAATTAAGCCCAACTTCAAACAAGTTGGGCTTTTTATTTGAAAAAAATCACTCGTAGAAATATGTTCTTAGACAAACGCTTTCGCAAAAGCTTAGTAAAAAGTTTACAACACAGCAATACAATACAGATGTAAAGACTAATGACTATGAATCACAAATACATAAATCAACAAGTAAGGAAACTATCCAATAAAATTTCTTGTAGAACTTTGTTATGTCCAGAAAATTATTTCTTGAAAATCATCATCTATAGAGAGACTAATTTGAAAAAACAAAGGGTATCTCTCGATACCCTTTGAAATACAAACTAAATGTAAATAAACAAACTAATTCAAATAATTGTGAGCCTTATGATGCTCTTATTTACCTCTTATAACTTTTACTAAATCAATAGCCAGAGCTGTCTTTTCTTCTATTTTTTTATAATCCCATGCTCCATTCTCATCTAGAGCAATGAGTTTTGAACCTAGTCCTACGCAGGTTACTCCTGCATTAAACCATTCTTCTAGACTTTCTCTGGTAGGAGAAACACCGCCTGTAGGCATCACTGAGGTCCAGGGACATGGTCCTTTTATTGCTTTTACAAACTGGGCTCCATAAATACCTCCTGGAAATAATTTTACAATCTCACAGCCTAGTTCTTCGGCACGGGCAATTTCTGTAAGTGATCCGCAACCTGGTGACCATAGCACTTTTCTTCTATTACACACCAAGGCGATATCTTCACGCAATACAGGAGTTACCACAAAGTTTGCTCCTAACTGCAAATAAAGAGATGCTGCTGCTGCGTCCGTAACACTACCTACGCCAAGTATTAATTCAGGTAATTCCGCTTTCGCGAAAGCGCACAACTCATCAAATACCTTATGTGCATTATCACCACGGCTTGTAAACTCTATTACTCGAGCACCACCGCTGTAACAAGCTTGTAATATATGCTTGCCTACCTCAACAGATTCATTATAAAACAAAGGAACAATTCCCGTGTCTTTCATCGCTTGTGCTACTTCTAATCTTGTAAATCTTGCCATAATTATCTTGAAACTTTTCCTGATTGATCTCCATCCATAAATCGTTCTATATCTTGTAAAGAGACCAAATTGTAATCACCATAAATGGTATGTTTTAAACAACAAGACGCTACAGCAATATCTACTGCACGCTGCTTGTTTATAGGGTCGTCTATGAGTCCAAAGGCTAGACCGCCCATAAATGCATCTCCACTCCCTACACGGTCTACTACGGGCGTTACTTCTTGAATGTGTGCCCTATACACTTGCTCACCATCATATAATAATCCTCCTATGCGCTGGTGAGATGCACTCACAGAGTATCTTAATGTGGTCGCAACCTGCTTGAGGTTAGGGCATAGTTTAAAAAGCTTATCATATAAAACAGGGAGTGATTTTTCATCTTGATAGTTAGGTCCTACTTTGTCCTCACCTAGCATAAAAAAAGCAGTATCTATATCTCCTAGTATTAAATTACTATACTTAAGAAGTTCTGGCATTACCTCCTTAGGCTCCTTGCCCCATTTCCAAAGTTTTGAACGGTAATTTAAATCTGTAGAGATGCTGAGCCCCATCTTACTTGCGACTTTTACAGCCTCTAGACACTCTAGCGCTGCTGCTTCTGATATTGCTGGAGTAATACCACTCCAGTGAAACCAAGTTGCACCTTCAAATATTTTTTCCCAGTCAAAACATCCTTTTGTAATAGTAGCCATAGAGCTACCAGCGCGATCATATACCACATTGCTAGCTCTTGTTCCGGCTCCTGTTTCTAGAAAGTAAATCCCTAGTCTATCACCTCCTCTTTTAATATACTTATCGCCTACTCCAATTTTCTTAATTTCTTGAAGAGCTGTATCGCCTATCTCGTTACTAGGAAGCCTAGTAACAAAATCTGCAGAGACGCCTAGATTATTAAGTGAGACTGCTACATTAAATTCGCCTCCACCATAGGTTACCCCAAAGGTTTTGGCTTGAGAAAATCTCAAGAATCGCTCTGTCGAGAGCCGTAACATAATCTCACCAAAAGTGACTACTTTACTCATATTCTAAGAATATAATGTTTTATTAAATACCTAATGCTTGACCACCGCCTACTTGAATTGTTTCGGCAGTTAAGAAGGCTGCATCTTTACTCGCAAGGAATGATACTACACCCGCTACATCATCTGGCTGTCCAAGACGACCTAACATAATATTATTTGCCCATGAAGCAAACACTTCTGGCTTAGTCTCTTTAATTTGCTTGTGGAAAGGTGTATCAATAGTTCCTGGTGATACTGCATTCACACGGATACCATACTCAGCTAGATCCTTTGCTAGTGCTCTCGTGATTGTATGCACTCCAGCTTTGGAAGTACCATAAATCCCAGCTCCTGGTCCACCAGCATTCCACCCAGCGTTAGAAGTATAGTTAATGATTGTAGGGTGATCTCCTTTCTTAAGGAATGGTATTGCTGCTCTAGAAGCAAAGAATACTGAGTCTAAGTTAAGCGCCATTACAAATCTGTAAAACTCTGTAGTCATCTCTTCAAATCTTGAACGACCACCTAGTCCTCCTGCGTTGTTCACAAGTACATCTATCTTACCGTACTTCTCACCTATTTTCTTGATATTTTCTGTTACTGCTTCATCATTAGTAACGTCAAAGCCATAATACTCGGCAGTAATACCTTCTGCCTTAAGCTCCTCAAGTCTTTTTGCACCATCTTCATCTTGAATTCCGTTAATTACAACGGTATATCCATCGTGGCCTAATCTTTTTGCTACTGCAAATCCTATTCCTCCTGTGGCTCCAGTTATGATAGCTACTTTTCCTTTATTACTCATAATATTAATTTTTACTTTTTATTATTATCTATTTGATTTAAGAAGTTCAATTTTAGGAATCAATATCCATACACTTGCTATTACTATAAATGCTAATGCTGCGCCTATTACAAATGCTGGTGTATAATTACCGCCTACTGTTAATTTAGGCACTAGTGCAACGAGACCTGCTCCTGTGAGTTTTGCTGCTGTTCCTGCAAAGCCTGAAAGTGTACCTACTGTCTTTTTACCGTACAAATCACTTGGTAGTGTTTGTACATTTCCTATTGCTGTTTGAAACCCAAAGAGCACTACTGCCATAATCAATACAGCTGCTATAGGTGATCCTGGATTTGACAAAGCAAGAAGTGCTGGAAGCATAATAATACAACCAAGAGTAATTACCATCTTACGGGTTTTATTAATATTCCATCCTGATTTTAATCTATTTTGCGCTAATAAACCACCAAACCAAGCTCCAAACATAGCTCCTACATAAGGAACCCAACCATAGATACCTATCGCTTTTACATCCATACCATACACTTCTGAAAGGTATATAGGGATCCAAAAAACAAACAGCCACCATATTGGATCTATCGCCGCGGAGGCAATGATAACTCCCCAACTTTGCTTTTTAGATAGCAACTCTCCTACAGGAGGGTTATACTCCCTTAGTTTTTCATCTTTCTCTGTCTCTTCTTTTATTTTTTGACCTTTTAAAATATGCTTCTTTTCTAGTTCTGTTAACCACGGGTGACTCTTAGGTGGTGCTTTTACTAAAATTAACCAAGGAACTAACCATAACAATCCTATAAGACCGATGATTACAAATATCATTTGCCAACTAAAATAAACAGTCAAAAAAGCAATCGTGGGGATTGCAACGATACCGCCTATAGCCGCTCCAGAATTAAATAATCCTTGTGCAAACGCTCTCTCTGTGGCTGGAAACCATTCGGCATTTCCTTTGGCCGCTCCAGGCCAGTTTCCGGCTTCAGAAACTCCTAATATTGATCTGAAGATTGAGAAACTCAATACTCCATTTGCTAGTGCATGTAGTGCTGTAGCGATAGACCAAAATCCAATTGATAATACAAAACCAAATCGGGTCCCTACTTTATCAAAGATTTTCCCAAAAATGGATTGTCCAAAAGCATATGAAAACATAAAAACTACCGATATCAAAGCGTAGATTTCTTTTCTCTCTGTTGTAGTCTTATCTGGATATAAATCTTCTGCTATACTAGGCCATAAAACAACTAGAGCTTGACGGTCTATATAATTAATAACAGTTGCCAGTGCAATAAGCCCTACAACCCACCATCTTAGTCCTTTAAGTTTCATAAACTATAATTTTATATCTAATTAATTCTTTTAAATAAGGCAAAAAATCACCCTAGCCATGCGTAGATGACGTTCAATTTTTTCAGTCTTTTCTTGAGTTTTACGCTTTCGCGAAAGCGTATTTCGTCACTTAAATATTATAGCAATATTGATACAGTGCTTTGAAGTGTTTTTTCATCATTGCTTTTGCTTCTTGAGGATTTTGTTGCTCAATTGCGAGGTAGATTTTCTCATGCTCTTCTATAGCCGATTGTGACATTCCGGAATCACAAACATGATATTTTTCAAAATTTGTAATAATTTCTGGAGTAATAATCAGCATGAAATTGTTCATTGTACTATTACCAGATGCCTTTGCAATGGCAAGGTGAAAGAGCAAGTCTTCTTGAACCGCATCTTCACCATTAATTACTTTTTCTGTGTAAGCGTCTAGCGCTTGTCGCATTTTTTTAAGATCACTATCTGTACGCCTTATTGCAGCCAGTCTGGCAGTTTTAAGTTCTAATAGAATACGTGTTTCGACTAACGATTTGAAGTCTGGATCTTCAAGTTTAAGAATATCATCTATCATCCCATTAAGGGCAATCACACCTATGTTTGCCACAAAAGTTCCACTCTGAGGAATCGATTTAAGAATACCATAAAATTCTAATTTTTGAATAGCTTCTCTCACACTACTGCGAGTCACTTCAAAACGATCAGAGAGCATACGCTCAGAAGGTAACTTATCGCCAGGCTCCAGATTTTTCAAATTTATTATATCTCTAATTTGACCAATAATCTCTAAACCTGTATCCTTATTTTCTGTCGTCTTTGTACGTGTCTCCAGTTTCATATCGTAACAATTTAATTCCTAAAATAATTCTTCTTAATTCTTAAAACAGTAACTTAAAATCTATAGAAAGTTATTGATTTATAATAGATAACAATGTGATTTATCATTTTAATTAATGCTCAACCTCTATATTGTAGACTCTAACATCTGCAAATGCATTCTCGTCTCTTGTTTGAAGATAGTTTCCAACCTTAAAGTAGTTTTCAAAAACACCCCATCGTTGCATGTGTACATCTTCATAAGTTTTATACTCTTGACCATTAAGAGAGATTACCATTTTCCCTTCTTCTACTTCTACCTCAATAGTAAATTTTTTAAAACCTACCTTTTGTTCAAAATTAAAACCTTCATCATCAACCCACGATTCTTTTTTTAGAATTTCTACAGGTCCAATATTAGAAGTTCTCAATTTCTTTGTTTTTACTCTTATTTTACCATTCTGCCAATAAATTTTTAAAATAGGAGGCGCATTATTATCTTTCTGTCCAATCTCATCACGCTGCTCATTAGTAAGTCTACCGTGTATCTGCGTGATAATTGTTTTGTGATACTTACCATTCTCATCACGAGAAATTTTATCCATGGCCATTTTCACTTTAAGTTTACCGCCTTGTGCAAAAGTCCAGTTTACAGAATTATTACCTGGCACCATCTGCTCTCTGAGCTCTGACCTAGAATATTTTGTATTTGTAGTGGTCTGTGCAGGTACTGCATGAAAAACAAGAGCTCCTTTTGTAGAGTCATTGTACATGTAGGGTTTTAAAACTTCATTTGTGGCATAATCCAAAATCTCTGGAGGATCCACTTCAATAATCTTCGGCTCACCTACTGGAATTGTTACTTTCCAGTGAGATAGATCTACCTTTGGTAACTTATATTTTTTACGTTTTTTCTTCCTTTTTGATATTTTACTAGTACTAATTTCATCTCGCCCAGAAGGTGAGTTACCATTATTTTCTGAAGTTTGCCCTAAAGACAAACTTGCAGAAAGTAATAGTGTGCATAATATTATAAAAGTCTTCAACATCGTTTTATTATTGTACTGCTGCAGTAAAATTATCTACTCTTGCTTCGACACTAGCATTATAAATTAGAATACTCACCGTGCTACTCACGCCTGAGTTGAAATTAAGCGTTGTAAGAGTGTAGTCTTCTTCTGATCCTGTAAATTCTACAATTGCAGCTCCTTGTGCTACAGTAAGATCTGTATAACCTCCACCTGGCAAAATAGCAACGGTTGCTTCTCCGCCCGCTCCTTCTAATCTATACGAATATGTTATTGTATAATCTGTATTAGGAGTTACTTCTATTTCTTGGTAGGCAATTCTGCTTCCATCGCTTGGAAATTTTGCTGCTTGACTTCCATCAGGAACAGAAGAGCTTGTATTAATCTGGATAACGCCTCCTAAGTCAGAATTTCTCCAAGAGTCACGTCCATCTCCAGTACCATCTGGCAAGGAGTTATCTTCAAAACTAGCTTCTAGTATTACTGGAATAATCGCATCTGGTTCTTCTGGCTCAATTACCTCAATATCTGATGAAAATGTACTTGTTATACCTAAAGCATCTGACGCTGTTAGCGTAATCGTATATACTCCTTCAGCAGCATATTGATTTTGACCATCAATTGTCGTTGACGTATTACCATCTCCATAATCCCAACTATATGCTGTTGCGCTTGTTGAAAGGTTGGAAAACGTATAAATATCAAAGTTATTTACATCTCTTGTAGCCGAAAAGTTAGCTTCTGGAGGCATTGTATCTGCGCGACTTCCCGCCTCTGGAAGATCTAATTCATTCTCACAAGAAACTGAAATAACCATACCTATTAAAAGAAAAACGAATTTTCTTGGTGTTATAAAATATCTCATAGTATTATTTTTATTATTAGTAGCCAGGATTTTGCGTCAATTGACCATTACTCAAGTTAACCTCAAACTGAGGAAGTGGTAATAAGAGATCTGTAGCGCTAAAGCTATGTCCGTTGGCATTAGAAAAATCAGTTAGTACTTGTTGTGCTGCTCCAAATCTCTTTAAATCATGAATTCTATGATTTTCAAAAGCTAATTCAACACGACGTTCTATAAGTAATTGCTCTGATGTAACTTCTTCTACAACATCAGTTAAACCCGCTCTATTTCTTACTAATTGAAAAGATTCTAAAGCGTTTGATGATTGAGTTACTGCTCCTCCAGCCATAATAGCCTCGACGTGCATAAGTAACACATCAGAATATCTCAGTATAATCCAATCATTACCTGCACTTGTAGGATCTGAGCTTGTAGGCTCAATTCCTAAACTCGCATCACCATTAGGTAAATACTTTACCACCTGAGTTTGTGTAGGTTGTCCTGCATCTATTCTCTTTGAATATTGTGCTCTATCTCCTCCAAACTCGTCTAATGCGGCAATAGCCTCATCTGTCACATAATTTACTCCACTCGTACGTCCAACCCCATTAAGCATCTCCGCCGAAAAGTTTTGACTATCTAGTGAAGAACTTGCTACATAACCAACAGTAAAAATGTTTTCACCATTTGCTTCGTTATAAAACACATCTCTAAAATCAGATTCAAGAGCGTACTCTTCACTAGCTATAATTTCTTCAAGTAGTACTTGAGCTTCTCCATAGTTACTTCCTTGTGTTAAATACACTTTGGCTAAAATTCCTTGAGCAGCTGCTTTTGATGCTCTATTTGCCGTAGTCGTACTTCCTAACTTAGAAGCCGCAGATTGTAAATCTGCTACAATAAAGCTATAGATTTCGTTAGTAGGTACACGTGTAAATTGTGTCTCTACATCTTCTAATAATATAGGTCTGTCTATTAATGGTACATCTCCAAAAGAACGTACAAGATTAAAATAAGCTAATGCTCTCATAAAACGAGCTTCTCCCTCCATACGATCACCATCTGTAATTGCTAGGTCAATATTTTCAAGAACTAGATTTGCTCTAGTAATGACACTGTACATACTACGGTAGTAATCAAATACAAAACCGTTTGTAGGTTGTACAGTGAAGCTATCAAACTGGCCTGCTTCTCCTTCTCCACTTTTTGATCTTGTGTTATCACTTAACATTTCTGTTACGTAAAACTCTATTTGCTGTCCATGATTAAGGTCATTATCTGTAATCTCAAGACTATTAACTCCTTGCAGTGCATCGTAAACTCCAGTAAGAACAGATTCAAGATCACTCTCATTTGTTGGAAAAGTATCACCTACCAACACAGCTGTTGGTACGGGCTCTAAAAAATCGTCACCGCAAGATGTAAAGCTCACAACAACTAATAACATGATTAAAATTTTATATGTTTTCATAGTTCTGTCTTTTTATTTTAAAATTCTAAGTTTAATCCTAATGAAATAGTACGAGCTATAGGGTTTCCTCCACGCTGGTACCCTACATTTAATGCACCTTCATTTTGATATGATTCTGGATTCCATCCAGTATAACCATCTGCTGTGAAGTATAACAGGTTTTGTCCTGAAACATACACCCTAGCTTTACTAAGACCTACTTGACTTATAAGGTCTGTGTCTAATGTGTAACCTAGATTTAAAGTACGTAGCGCTACGTATGATGCATCTGAGATGATAGCATCTGTAAAAATCTTTTGTTGTAAGAAATTCTGATCTGTAGCTACGTCAAGGTTTGTACCCTCACGACTACTAAAGTGATTAAATATATATTGATCTGCTATGTTACGCACTTCTGCTCCCCAGCTTCCTTGAAATGTGAAGCTAAAATCAACATCTCCTATTTGGAAATCGTTTGCTATACTCCATACAAGATCTGGAAAAGGATCTCCTATGATTGTTTTATCATCATTATCAATTAATCCATCTCCATTTAAATCTCTTACGTAGACATCCTGAGCTTCTCCTCCTACAACTGCGTAAGGATCTGTTATAAATTCTACAGGTACTTCTCTATCTACCACAAAACCGTAAAAAGAAGATATAGGCTGTCCTTCTAGTGTAATCCACTCTGCTGCTCTTTTATCATCAACATTTGTTATAAGTCCGCTTGCTCCTGCAAAGTCAGTTAATTCATTTTCATTTGTAGATGCTAGTATCGTAGTTCTCCATGTGAATTTCTCGTTAGTAATATTACGAGTTCTCAATTCTACTTCAATACCTTTATTAACAACCTCTCCACGATTTGCAAGTGCTTCTCTATAACCATTTGTAGTAGAGATAGGCACACTTAATAATAATTGATCAGATACTTTATTGTAGGCATCTATCGATCCAGATATTCTACCATTAAAGAAACCAAAATCTACAGCTACGTTTGTTTCACTAGAACGTTCCCATTGTAAACCTGGATTTGCAACGGCTATTGGTGCTAATCCACTAGACACTTCGTTTCCGAAAATTGCAGAAAGAGGTCCGTATAATTGTAAAGAAGGATATAACTCAATATTATCTGAAATTAGGCCGCTTCCAAAGCTGAGATCTTTATTCCCTGTAAAACCATAACTTGCTCTTAACTTCAAATCGCTTATTACATCACTCTCGCTTAAGAAATCTTCTCTTGCAAGGTTCCAACCAAGAGATACAGCTGGAAAGTAACCATACTTATTATTTACACCAAAAGATGAATGTCCATCTGTTCTCAAACTTGCAGAAGCCAAATATTTATCTTCAAAAGAATAATTAACACGTCCAAAGAAAGAAACTAAACGCTCCTCTGTATTATATGAAATATTCTCTATTACAGATGTACCTCCACCTAGAGTTTGTATTAAATCGTTTTCAAATCCATTTACACCAATAGCACTATACTCGCGATCCCACTTCTCTGCCGATGCTCCAAGAATAGCACTTATATTATGCGATCCAAAAGAAGTATCATAAGATAATAATCCTTCTGTTAAAATGTGAATTTGATCAAACGTATCAAGATCCAACTGCGCTGCAGAAGCTCCGTTACGACTAGCTTCAACACCTTGCCAGCGTCTTTGCTTTCTGTTTTGGTAATCCCCACCTAAGGTAGCTTTGAAGCTAAGACCTTTGGCTAGTTTGTATTTTCCATAGAAGTTACCGTACATTCTAAACTGCTCATCTGTTCTATGTCTTTCTAATACTTTTGCTGCCGGATTGGTATTACTTGTAGTACTTATATCTACTAACTCGCTTCCGTCTCCAAAAAGATCATAGTTGTCAAAGTGACGCTCCTTAGCATAATCCCCTATTTGTACATTAGGAAAATTTTCTCTGTCCACATACTGAATTGAATTTTCATCGTGATACGTAGGCAACCAAGGTTGTTGTCTCAATATATCATGTGTAGAACCATCAAAACGTCTTCTGTTTGTGTAAGAGGGAGCTATATTTGCTCCAAAAGAAAACTTATCATTTACTTCTGTGTCTACCTTTAATCTAAAATTATATTTCTTAAAATCATCTGTAAGAAGTACACCTTCATCATGTAAATAAGAAAGTGATGTATTAAATTTTGTTTTCTCACTACCTCCTCTAGCACTTAGAGAGTGACTCTCAATAATACCACCGTCAAAAATGCGATCTTGCCAAGACTGATCTATACCTAAAAGCTCTCTATACTGAGAACGCAAAGAAAGTTCGCCAGTTTGTGCAAGCTCTTCTGCATGTGACTTTGCTACACTTATGTCATAATCATCACTCTGTCTAGCTTCTTTAAAACCTGTAAAAGTATTGTAACTAAAACGAGTTTTACCTTCCTTACCTTGTTTCGTAGAAATGATTATTACACCACCAGATGCTCGCGAACCATAGATTGCCGCCGAAGCCGCATCTTTAAGAACCTCTACAGATTCAATATCATTCACATCTACTGTGTTTAAAAATTCGGCATCTAGTACAACACCATCTACTACAAGAAGAGGTCCGCTAGCTCCTGCTATTGACCCAATACCTCTAATGTTGATAGTTGAATTTGATCCTGCCTCTCCTTCTGTAGCTTGTATATTAAGACCTGCTACTTGACCTACTAAGGCTTCATTTGCAGTTCCTACAGCTATTTGATCAAGATCTTCGTTTTTTACTTTTCCTACAGCACCTGTGATTTTTGTTCTAGATTGAGACCCATACCCAATTACAACAACCTCATCTAGCGTTCCTGCATCAATTTTTAAGACTATATCTGCTCTAGTCTGTCCAGTTATCGTAACTACTTGTGGAGTAAAACCTACATATGTAAACTGCACTATATCGTTTGCGGTAACTGAAATCTCATAGTTGCCATCAAAATCAGTAGAAACTCCCGTTTGAGAATTAAGCACTGATACATTCACTCCAGGAATAGGAGAATTCCCTTCTTCAGAAACAACTGTACCCTTTAATAAGTAACTCTCCTGTCCATACAGTAAAACACCGCATAAAAGAAAAAGGACTAAGGAAAACTTAGTTTTTACATTCATAATTAATGATTTAGATTAAATTAATTTGTTTTATTAAATAATCCTCAGAAACATATTAACTGCTCTAAACTCTGTATGCTATTTCATACATTTACAACAGATAAGCTTACTGAGCTTATTTATACTTCGTACCAGAAGTAATAGTAAAGAGGACGGTGTCGAAGCTGTCCTTTTTTTTGGTTTACCAAACTGGTCAACCAAATTGGTTTACCAAATATGGGTATAATATTCTGTTAATACAAAAATTAATGTGTTAAAATATTAACTATTCCATAAAATCTTCTCTTATTGGCGAGAATACGTCAATTAGCACCCCTGCTTCAGTACAAATTGCTCCATGTAATTCATGTGGTGGTATGTAAAAAGAATCACCTCCTTTTAATGTTTTAGTCTTACCATTGATAGTCACATCAAAAGATCCACTTTCTACATATGTAACTTGTGAGTGGTAATGCTCATGCATAGGTCCTATTCCGCCTTTCTCAAAATGTACTTTTACAAGCATGATCTTGTCATCATAACCCATTATTTTACGTTTAACTCCTTCACCTACAACTTCCCACTCAATGTCGTTGCCTTCTATAAATTCTTTACTTGCTCCAAATGATTTCATATTCTTAGTTTTTAATTTGTTTTAAAGTATAATTACCCTTCCAGGTGTATGTTTGATTTGATATGGTAATGGAGTGTTGCGCTTTCGCGAAAGCGTTATCTACCACCACCACAAGTTGCTCCTCTCCAGATTGCATAGTGATTTTTATAGCCACATATCCTTCTGGTGCTTTTTCTTGAGTTATAGATGCCACAGACGCATATGCATCCTGCGCTTTTTCTGTAACCGCATTGTATGTACCATGAGACTCTATTACTTGAGCGTATACTGCACTTTTTACTCCCGTTTTACGATGTATAAACATAGGGTCTCTGCGTAGGTTAAACGACGGATCATTTGCTCCTACACGTCCAAGAATAAAGGTATCCTTACTGTTTGAAAGTGTGGTAACGCTATAAAACTTGTTATTATTAAGCCATGTAAACTGGCTACTGGCGTCTTTAGGAGTACCAGTTGCTTCCTTCCATATATGTTGATAGCCATTTCCAGTTCCTAGCGGTCGTAATTCTCGCGATGCTTCTACATCAAAACCAGTATAAATTACCTGCCCATGATAGTAAAATGGCAAGTCTATTTGATGCGCTTGGTCACTCTTTATTTGATTAATATCTATAATGTATGGCTTGCTACCATCTTCTGGTGTTACCATCATCATAGTACGTGTAATCTCCGTTCCAGGATACGCGTTGTTTTCTGTGGCGCTTACTACCTGTAGTTTTTTATCATTGGTATCAAAAGTGATAATCTCTGGATGATGTTTTGAACTTTCCTTAAAACTACCTTTAAAATGTGATGTCTCATCAATCACTACCGTATTACTGTCTCTTATACACATCTCCGAGCCCACGAGACGGACTCCTATCTCGTA
>CAJXSW010000066.1 GCA_913060645.1 uncultured Dokdonia sp.
TGTGTATAAGAGACAGCAATAGCACAGCGCTCCATCTCACAAGAATGGAAAGACTACTGGTATGCTGGAACTGCTGAAATCACTAGCTACGACTTACAGCAAGCTCGTTACGGTGAGTTACGGCAAGGAACAGCAGCACTCATTTTTGTAACTGAAGACTTTTTGCCAGAAAAACAAGTAAAAGCAGATAACCAAGAAAACAATAATATCCCTGTTATCAAGTTAAATGCTACTAAAAATTTTGTGACGGGGATTTATCCGTATTCCATTATGAGTAGTACATTTTTACCAGTAAATGAGGAGTTGCACGCTATTAAAGTATCGCAGAGTATGCAAGAATGGTGTGGTAATACGTACACGCAACTCAATAACAGAGATCAATTTGAGGTACAGATTCACTCTTATTTTGAAAGCCGAGCAGATGAGGAATATACCTTAGATAAAGCAGTATTAGAAAATGAATTGTGGGCATTATTGCGCATCGATCCTACCTTATTACCTACCGGGAGTTTTACAAGTATTCCAGACGTTTCGTATGCTGCGATGACGCATACTCCTATAAAAGCTTATAATGTTACGGGAAGCTTAACAGCAACTTCATACACACTTAATTATCCATCATTAGACAGAACACTTACTATACGTTTTTCTAGTGATTTCCCACACCAGATTGAAGGATGGGAAGAGACCTATCCAGACGGTCGTGGCGGAGAGAAAATGACCACAACGGCTACAAAGATGAAAACAATCAGAAGTGCCTACTGGGGTAAAAAAAATAAAGAAGACGAAGCACTACGCACAGAACTTGGCTTATAATGATTAGAAAAAAAATTAAAAGTAAAGTAAACGCTTTAGTGAGAAATAATATTACTAAGGAGACCGTGAAAGAGAAACTCTCTCACGCTCCTGGTCATGTAATCTACACAGGCAATAAAGCGCAAAAGGCTGTAAGTATTGACGTCTTTGATTACAACGACGATTATCTGGATGAGGAAACGCTTGCCCGACTGGAAGAATATCATAAAGATACCGACGAGAAAACGGTTACTTGGATTAATATAAATGGTTTAAGCGATACTGTTGCTCTTACACAAATTGCAGAGCGTTATAAATTGCACCCATTAGTAATGGAAGACGTTGCAAACACTAGCCAGCGACCTAAACTAGATGAGTATAGCGACCACTTATTTATCGTTTTTAAAATGCTCTATTATGATGATCAAAATCAGCTTAATGTTGAGCACATAAGTTTAATTTTAGGAAAGACCTATCTGATATGTTTACAAGAATATGATGGTGACGTTTTTGACGGAGTGCGTGAACGCATAAGGCATGCAAAAGGAAGAGTGCGTTCTAATGGCGCAGACTACCTTACCTATGCAATTATGGATGCCGTGATTGACCATTACTTTATTATCATCGAGCAACTGAGTAACAAAATTGAAGAGCTTGAAGATAAAATTTACACAGACAACTCTCAAAATTACTCTCAAGAAATTCAAACTCTCAAAAAAGAGGTGATACAAGTAAGACGATCTATATTTCCTCTCAGAGAGGTAGTAAACAAGCTCGAAAAAGTAGAAAATCACCTTGTTCTTAAGAAAACACAGGTATTTGTAAGAGATTTATATGATCACACAATCCAAGTAATTGAGACTGTGGAGGTATACCGAGATACGATTGCTGGGTTAATGGATATGAACTCGACAAACATTGCAAACCGTATGAATGAAGTGATGAAGGTGCTTACCATCATCGCTACCATTTTTATACCTATGACCTTTCTTGCAGGAATTTATGGGATGAATTTTGAGCATATACCAGAACTAGCTATCAAGGATGGTTATTATTATTTCTGGGGAGCCATGATTGTTATTTTTGTTGCCTCTCTTGTTTATTTTAAGCGTAAAAAATGGTTGTAAGCTATGGAATTATTTAGACCTGAAATCATACATAGTGCTGTAACGCTAGGGATTCTTATCGTTTTACGCATCATCACTTCTTATTTTGTACGTCGTTTTTCTGAGCGCAAAAACAAAGTAAAGAAGCGTGCAAATCTTATTATGAAATACGTAGATGCAGTGTTATTAATAATTGCGTTCATTATAAGTATACTCATCTGGGGAATTAAAATAAAGGATATTGGAGTCATTGCTAGCTCTGTCTTTGCTATTATAGGTGTTGCATTTTTTGCGCAGTGGTCAGTGCTAAGTAATCTTACCTCTGGAGTAATCATATTTTTTACGCTCCCTTATAAAATAGGCGACCGTATTAAAATTCACGACAAAGACTTCCCTATCATTGCAATTATAGAAGACATCAAGGCTTTTCACACGAATCTGCGTACCTCTGATGGCGGACTTCACACCTACCCTAACAGTTTAATTCTTCAAAAAGGAATCACACTTGTAGAGGAGGGAATCTCTACAAATATCTTAGAGCAAAATCAACAAATGGACGAGGATGATCCCTTTAATAAAGCGGTTTAGGTTGTTAAAGAAACCTTAAAGGACTTAGGCTACCTTTCATAATCGGTATATTTGAGAAGTATCAAACTCCTCATTATTATGCGTAAATCCTATGCGATTTTAGCCTTTATATTTGTCTTCGCTTTCGCGAAAATATATGCTCAAGGTATTACCGTTCAACCTATTAAACCAACAGCTAGCGAAATATACCAAGACCTTCAAAAACTCAACTTTCTAGGCTCAGTACTCTACGTAGCTGCACACCCCGATGACGAGAATACTACTGCTATCTCCTATTTTGCAAACACAGTTAAGGCAAGAACTGCCTATTTATCTTTAACGAGAGGTGATGGTGGTCAGAACATCATAGGTCCAGAATTACGTGAATTACTTGGCGTGATACGTACTAACGAACTACTAGCTGCACGAGCAACAGATGGTGGAGAACAGCGATTTACAAGAGCAAATGATTTTGGATATTCAAAACATCCAGATGAGACGCTGGCAATCTGGAATAAGGAAGAAGTACTGGGAGATGTGGTTTGGGCAATACGAACTTTTAAACCAGATGTGATCATCAACCGTTTTAATCACAGAACATCAGGAAGTACACATGGTCATCATACATCAAGCGCAATGCTATCTGTAGAAGCGTTTGACCTAGCAGGTGACACCTCAAAATATAAAGATCAGTTAGAATACACAGACACCTGGAAGCCGAGTAGACAGTTTTTTAATACTTCATGGTGGTTCTACGGAAGCAAAGAAAAATTTGATGAGGCAGATAAATCTAAATTGGTTCAAGTAGACGTAGGTACCTACTACCCTAGTCTCGGACTTTCTAATACAGAAATCTCTTCCCTTAGTAGAAGTCAGCACAAGTCTCAAGGTTTTGGAAATACGGGAAGCCGTGGTAGCGAAGACACCTATTTTGAATTATTACGCGGTGAGATGCCAACTAATAACGACGTTTTTCAAGGAATCAACACAACTTGGACACGTGTAAAAGGAGGTCAAGCCATTAAAACAATATTAGGTCAGGTCGTTGCCGACTATGATTTTACTGCTCCAGAAAAAAGTATTCCTCAGCTAGCTCAAGCATATGCACTTGTGCAACAATTAGAGGATGCTCACTGGAAAGCTATTAAATCTAGAGAACTACAAGATATCATCACTGCCTGCGCAGGTATTTATCTAGAAGCAGCTGCAAATACTGGTTATGCAACTCTAGGAAGCGAAGTAATCTTAAAACTTGAAGCGATAAACAGAAGTATGCAGTCTGTAGTCCTCAACAGCGCGGTTGTCACATCAAGTAATCAACAACTAGCTAGCAACACACCACTAGCTAACAACACACCACTTTCTACAGAAGCAACAGTTTCTATAGATGATTCTTTTAAAGATACTTCTGCATACTGGTTACGTGAAGAAGGAACTTTAGGAATGTACCGTGTAGACGATCCTACCATGATAGGAAAGCCAGAAACTCCACAACAAAACACAGTGAAGTTTGACCTCACGATTGCTGGTGTACCTATCACAATAGAAAAACCAATTGTTTTTAAATACAATGATCGTGTGAAAGGCGAAGTGTATGAGCCTTTTGAAATAGTACCAGCAGTTTCATCAAAGCTAGACTCGAAGGTTATAATTTTCGCGAAAGCGGAATCAAAAAATATCCCTATAACGGTAACAGCACATCAAGATAATTTTAGCGGAAACGTATCTCTCACTGCTCCTAGTGGATGGACCATCACACCGAAAAGTGTAAACGTATCAATACCTTTAAAAGGTACAGAGCAGAAAGTCATATTCTCAGTAACACCTCCTAGCACTTATAGCGAAGGAGATCTCACTCCCGTAGTGACCGCTGGAAATAAAACGTATACAAAGGAGCTCGTAACAATAGATTATGCGCATATCCCGTTGCAATCACTTTTCTTGCCTAACAAAGCAAAAATTGTACGACTTGACATCGAGCGTAAAGGGGATTACATAGGCTACATTCAAGGTGCTGGAGATGCAGTGCCAGATAATCTCACACAGATAGGCTACCAAGTTGCCATCATAGAACCTAATACTATCACTCCAGAGCTGCTTGCACAATTTGATGCAGTGGTCGTGGGAATTAGAGCTTATAATGTAGTAGATGAGATGCAGGTAAAGCAGCCACTCTTACTCGATTATGTCAAGACTGGCGGTACGCTTATCGCACAATACAATACCTCTGGTCGCTGGGGTGATACAAAAATAGGAGCTCCTTATGAGATGCAACTTAGTAGAGACCGTGTAACCGATGAGAATAGCGAAGTGAGAATCCTTGCTGAAAATCATCCTATCATGAATTTCCCAAACAAGCTCACTCAAAAGGATTTTGAAGGGTGGACGCAAGAACGTGGCCTTTATTTTCCAAACAAGTGGGATGATACCTATACTCCTATTCTCTCTATGAATGATAAAGGAGAAACGGCAAAAGACGGTAGCCTGCTAGTCGCTCCATATGGTGACGGTCACTACATTTATACTGGGTTAAGTTTTTTTAGAGAACTACCAGCAGGAGTATCTGGAGCTTATAAATTATTTGCAAATATGCTGAGTATAGGAAAGCAAGAAAAGAGCGAGATAAAGCAATGAAAAATGTATCCAAATACCCATGGAAAAAGAAGTACACCATAGTACTGCTGGTCAATCTAGCTTACATTATCGTGTTTTATCTATTAATGATCTCATTCTCTTAATATGGAAATAATAGATTGGGCAGTACTAGCATTCACGCTCATTTTTATAGTTGTTTATGGTACCTATAAAACACAAGGCAGTAAGAACGCAGAAGAATATATAAGAGGTGGTAATACCTCAAAATGGTGGACGGTAGGCCTTTCTGTAATGGCTACACAAGCAAGTGCCATCACTTTTTTATCTACCACAGGTCAGGGATTTTATGACGGTATGGGATTTGTCCAGTTTTATTTTGGGCTTCCTATTGCTATGATTGTGATTTGTTTGGTTTTTATCCCTATCTATCACAGGCTAAAGGTTTTTACAGCCTATGAATATCTAGAAAGTCGTTTTGATTTAAAAACTAGATCACTCGCAGCTATTTTATTTTTAATACAGCGTAGTCTCGCTGCAGGGATTACTATTTATGCTCCGGCAATTATCCTTTCGGCGGTATTGGGTTGGGATCTCACTATGCTCAATATTATCATAGGTATTGTAGTGATTATCTATACCGTTTCTGGTGGTACGAAAGCAGTTAGCATTACTCAGAAGCAGCAAATGGCTGTGATTTTCGCCGGTATGGCAATTGCCTTTTACCTCATTCTTGATAAACTTCCGGAGGACATCAGTTTTACAGATGCCTTAAGCATCGCAGGTGCTGGAGAAAAAATGAATCTATTAGACTTCTCTTTTGATTTAAGCAATAGATACACGGTGTGGACAGGTTTACTAGGAGGTACCTTTTTAATGCTTTCCTATTTTGGTACAGATCAGAGTCAGGTGCAACGTTACCTTTCTGGAAAGAATGTAAAGGAAATGCAAATGGGTCTTCTCTTTAACGGAGCCTTAAAAATCCCGATGCAGTTCTTTATTCTCCTTGTGGGAGTTATGGTTTTTGTTTTTTATCAGTTTAATAGTGCGCCGCTACATTTTAACCCTGCCGCAACCGAAGCCGTAAAAACGTCAATCTATGCTAGCGAATTTGAATCACTAGAACAACAACTAGCTCAAAACCAAAACAACCAGAAAGAAGCTGCCTTTAATTATGCTAAGGATCCTACACTGGATATATATGAGGAGAATGGAGCTCAGAAATCTTTAATAGATAAATACGAAGGTATTGATAAGGAAATAAGATCTGTAGGTAAAGTACTCATTGCAAAAGCAGCTCCAGAGGTAGAAAATAACGACAAGGATTACGTCTTTATACACTTTATACTCAATAACCTTCCTAACGGACTGATAGGCTTATTACTCGCTGTAATACTCAGCGCAGCAATGTCATCTACTGCGTCAGAACTTAATGCACTTGGCGCCACGACCGCTGTAGACCTTTATAAGCGTAATTATAAGGGAACTATGACAGACAGACATTACGTGCGCAGCACTAAAGGCTTTACACTCATGTGGGGCGTGCTCGCCATAATCGTGGCTTGTACGGCAAGTCTATTTGAAAACTTAATTCAGCTTGTAAACATTATAGGCTCTATCTTTTACGGTAATATTCTCGGGATATTCTTACTTGCATTCTTTATCAAATTTGTAAAAAGTAATGCCGTATTCATAGCAGCACTCATCACGCAAGTAATCATTATTATTGTTTACGGACTCATACATTTTGAGATTATAGAATTCCCATATTTATGGCTCAACGTTGTAGGATGTGCACTCGTAATGGGACTAGCGATGCTACTGCAAGTAAGCTTTGGAAGTTCTCAAGATGAGTAGCAATGTGTAATTATGCTTTCGCGAAAATGTGATTAATTATGATTAAAAAGACTTTATTATCAGTAATGCTTTCTTTTTTTCTTGTTTGCTGTAACTTTTTACCTCCTGAAGCTTATTATGAAGAATCATTTCAATACGCTGAAAAAGATGATTTTAGAAATGCAATAAAAAGTTTAGATAAAGCAATAAATCAGAAACCTAACTTTAGACCAGCACTGTTCAACAGAGCACATTATAAAACTTTATTAAACGATTCTATAGGAGCGACAGAGGATTACAAATTAGTATTAGGTTTTGATCCTGATAATACAGCAGCATATTTTTATATAGCATTAAATTTTCAAACCTTTGGTGAACATCAAATAGCAGTAAACTACTTTAATGAATCACTTAAAACTATTGGTGCTAGAAAAGCTCATATAGACAATGATGGCAACGGAATTGTAATTAATACAAATTGGCATCCTAGATTATATGATAATGATGCTTCATATAATATTGATGATTTAGCGATTCTATATTACAAATCTCTGTCAAATATCCAACTACAAAATTATGATTCTGTTATTGACGATTTGGCAAGGGTAGTAAAACTGAAGGATTACAAGGAAGATGCAACTCGACTCTTAGGTAAAGCATATCTTGGTAAAAGAGATACTATTAATTCTTGTTTAAATTTTGCTAGATCTATAAAATTAGGTAATCAAGAATCAAGAATGATATTCAGACAGGTGTGTATGAATAATGATTAAAATCACAAACAACGATGACCAACTGGGCAATACTAGGCTGTGGAAAAATAGCTGACAAATTTGCAAATGATGTACAACTTACTCAAGGTGCACATCTTTATGCTGTAGCAAGTAGAAATCTTGACAATGCATCAGCATTTAAGGATACTCATAACGCGACTATCGCATATGGTAGCTATGAGGAAATGCTTCTAGATCCTAAAGTAGATATCGTATACATTGCTACTCCTCACATGTTTCATAAAGAGCAAACGCTTTTGTGTCTCGCGCATAAAAAAGCAGTGCTTTGCGAGAAGGCCTTTGCCATGAATCTTGAAGAGGTTGAGGAAATGATCGCTTTCGCGAAAGCGCAACAAACCTTTGTAATGGAAGCACTGTGGACGCACTTCTTACCTCATTATCAATTTATACTTGATACGGTTAAAAATGGAGATTTAGGAAAGATTAAAAACCTTACTGCCAACTTTGGTTTTGACGCAGTTTATGATGTAAATGCGCGCTTGTATAATAAATCACTTGGTGGAGGTAGTTTGCTAGATGTTGGTATTTACCCAGTGTTTGCAGCACTAACACTTTTAGGATATACTGAAAATATGAGCGCTCAGGCTTTATTGGGTCCCTCAGGTGTAGATCATCACTGCTCCATGCAGTTAGAATATCCTAATCAAGTACAAGCAGAGTTATTTTCGGCTATTGATGAGAAAACAGACACTACTTGTCACATCACTTTAGAACATGGCGAAATACTGATAAACAGCCGTTTTCATGAGCCAACTAATGTTTCGATCATTACCAATGGTACTTCAAAAACATATGATTTCCCAATTCCGGAAGGTGTGAATGGCTATCATTATGAAATACTGCACTGCCAGAAAATGCTTGAAAGTAATAAGACCGAGAGTGATATTATGACTTTTGATAAGAGTACAGATCTCATTAAAATGCTGGATACCATTAGAAGAAATATTGGGCTAGTGTACTGAAAATTAGCTGTAAATTGATTTACACTACAAGTTCTCACAGTTCGGTCGTTGATTTTTACAGTTGGGTAATGGAAGATTGTTTTCGCGAAAGCGTGATGATATATTTACATCAACAACAAAAAACAATAACTATCTAATACTAT
Source organism: uncultured Dokdonia sp. (assembly GCA_913060645.1). GTDB lineage: Bacteria > Bacteroidota > Bacteroidia > Flavobacteriales > Flavobacteriaceae > Dokdonia. The sequence continues at coordinate 8,796 of CAJXSW010000066.1, forward strand.
CAATTATGAGAACAATTATCTTTTTATTACTCGCAGCTGTTTCAACAATTTCTTTTGGACAAGAAGCAGAGGGAGTTACCATCACGGTAACCATTCCTAACTTAACTAATAATGACGGTTCTGCCTCTGCAGCGCTATATAACGAGGCAACTTTTATGAAGGCCGCGCCTTTGGCTTCTCAAGCAGCAACACCAGAAAACCATACGGTTACCTTAGTTTTTGAAAATGTACAGCCTGGAGATTATGGAATTATAACGCTGCATGATCAAAATGGAAATAACCGCATGGATTTTGAAGCAAACGGAATGCCTAAAGAGGATTATGCAACTTCTGGTAGTGGTACAGGCTTTGGACCTCCTAGCTGGAACAATGCAAAATTTACAGTAGGTACAGAAGATGTACAACTAGAAATTAAAATGTAATAAAGCTTTCTTCATGTTACAAAGCCAGCACTCACATGCTGGCTTTTTTTTGCTATAAGAAAAAACTTATAAATTGATGTTGTACATAGGTACACTCAATGATTTTCTTACTTTTGTGTTATAAATTACAACATGACTATTACTCAACTTAAATATGTGCTTGCGGTAGCAGAGCATCAAAATTTTACTAGAGCAGCTCAAAAGACATTTGTTACTCAGCCTACGCTTAGTATGCAAATACAAAAGCTTGAGGATGAGCTAGACATTCTTATTTTTGACCGCAGTAAGAAGCCTATAGAGCTTACAGAAATAGGCTCAAAAATTGTACACCAAGCACGTAATATTGTAAACGAAGCAAACCGTATTACAGATATTGTAGATCAGCAAAAGGGTTATATAGGAGGCGAATTTAAGCTAGGAGTTATTCCAACAGTAATGCCTACGCTACTGCCTATGTTTCTTACTAATTTTATAAAAAAATATCCAAAGGTCAAGCTCAAGATTGAAGAGCTTAATACAGATCAAATCATGGAAAAGCTTGAGGAAGGTCATCTAGATGCGGCCATTGCTGCTACTCCTCTTGAAAACCCTATGATTAAAGAAAGACCTTTATATTACGAACCATTTGTTGCTTATGTTCCACAAAATCATAGACTCAGTAGTAAGGATATTTTGGAAACCACAGATCTAGACATGCAAGATATGCTAGTGCTAGAGGATGGACACTGTTTTAGAGATGGTGTGATTAATCTATGTGCTACGCCTAGAAATATGAATAATGAGAAATTCTCATTAGAAAGCGGAAGTTTTGAAACGCTCGTAAAACTAGCAAATGAAGGACTAGGTATGACGCTTTTACCTTACTTGCATACTCTTGATATACCTGTAAAAGAGCAAGAACTTTTTAAATCATTTAAAGAACCTTCTCCTGCTAGAGAAATAAGTATTATCTATCATAAGAGCGAACTTAAGATACAGATTATAGAGGCCTTAAGGTCTACTATTGCTGGCGTGGTAAAAGGTGCAATCACCTTTCAAAATGTGCAGATTATAAGTCCTATCTCAAAATAAGAACTATTAATTATACTAAAAAAGCCCCATTGCTGGGGCTTTTTTTATGGTTTTAAATAAATTAGACAATGACCAAGATCAGGATTGGTTTTAATCAATGCATTGATCCAGATTCTAAGTTCATCTATTTCATAAGGTAATAGTCGTTTAATTGCTTTCTCTAGTTCTTTACAAAATAGCGAGCTATCAAAACTTACCTTATCTAAAATAGTCTTCGTGTATTCAAACATTGCTCTCGCCATATTCGAAGGGTTTTATAGGGTTAGATTTTAAAAAGTAGTTTGATGCTATAGGCTATGTTTTATATTATTGAACTCTATAAATATAAGACTTAAAGAATTATAAAACACGTGTTTTATCATATTTCACTATCTTAAATTTAAGTTAAACACTTGTTAAATAAGCAGTTGCGGTATCACTTAGAAACGATTATCGCCATCGAGTAAATCTCCTAATCCACCTAATATAGAGCCTTCGCCTCTTTGTTTACCTCCCGCCTTTGGAGCCATTGCTAGCACACGGTTTGCAAGACGACTAAAAGGAAGAGACTGTATATAAACAGTCCCAGGACCAGTTAATGTGGCAAAAAATAACCCTTCACCACCAAAAATGGTATTCTTAATACCTCCTACAAATTCTATGTCATAAGCTACCGTACTATCAAACCCGATAATACATCCCGTATCTACTTTTAAACGCTCTCCGGGAGCAAGTTCTTTTTTAAGCGTAGTTCCTCCGGCATGTACAAATGCAATACCATCACCTTCTAGACGCTGCATGATAAATCCTTCTCCTCCAAAAAGACCTCTACCTAGCTTACGCGAAAATTCGACTCCAATAGAAACACCCTTTGCTGCACAAAGAAATGCATCTTTTTGGCAAATAAACTTCCCTCCTACTTTATCAAGATCAATAGGTATTATTTTTCCTGGATAGGGTGATGCAAAACTTACTTTCTTCTTACCTACTACATCATTGTAAAAGGCAGTCATAAACAAACTCTCCCCCGTAAGTAAACGCTTTCCTGCTCCAAAAATCTTCCCCATTACGCCAGTATCCTTTGCAGAGCCATCGCCAAAAATGGTTTCCATACGTATACCTTCTTCCATCATCATAAAGCTGCCAGCCTCGGCAATTACACCTTCTTGCGGATCTAATTCTACCTCTACATATTGCATCTCTTCTCCAAAGATCTCGTAGTCTATTTCATGTGCGTTCATTCTTGTTGATTTTTTGATTGTACATATAGGTAGCTATAAGCGCTAACTTGTTACACTCATATAAGCATAAAAAAAGCCCAAAGATTTCTTTGGGCTTCATTATGAATAAAAATATTATTTATTACAGTGGTTGTAATGTGAATGATCTTGCGACAGTAATTACATGACACTCATCTTCTTCTACAACGAAGGTCTCAGTGATAATAGTCTGGAAGTTTTCTTTTTGAATAATTAAGAAATAACTTCCCGTACGCTCATCTGGTCCTACATATACACCAGGACTTTCTTCTATAAGCGTAGCTTCAAACTGTTGATCTTTTGCAACTATACTTACTCCCTCTAGTAAAGAATTGTCTTCAGTATTTCTAACGGTGATTCTAAAAGACGGCATTACCTCAGTAGTGCAAATTACCTCTGCTGGACCAGATGAATCATCATCACCACAGGAAATAAACATCACTAGACAGCATACAACAAGTAAATATTTCATAGACTCTTATTATTTTTTTACTAAGATACTTCTTTTACAATACTACTTCAAAACGAATATGACGTCTATAAATTATCTAGCTGGTTACTATTCTTATCATCACTTATGGTCCAGAAAAAGCCTACAAAAAAGAATTGATCTGTTGCTGGACGTAACGCTCTACGGTCAAAGGTTCCTGCAGGATCAGGAGTATCTGCATATTGATAGCCATTTACGTTTCTTAACCCAAGTACATTGTTTACAGAAAAGTACAGAATCTTTTGCTGCGATAATAAATAAGCCCAGTTTACACTTAAACTATTAAAGGACTTTGCGTTTGCTTGTAAGAAACCAGCGCTATTCTTATCTGTATAGGTACGCCCAGAACTATGCTGGAAGCTTACACCTACTTGTGATTTCCAGTCCTTGATAAAATACTTACCTACCACAGATAGGTTATGAGGACTTGCAAAAGACGGTCTTGCTTGCTCCTCAAAATTGAGATATTTCCTCTCTGAATCCAAGTAGGAATAACTCACCCAGTAATCCATATTTTTTATACTCGTATTATCTCTCCAAAAAACATCCACTCCCTGCGCATAGCCATTTCCATCATTCGTAAGCTCGCTCTCTGGACTATTAAATGCAGAATTAGAAGTAATCAAATCACTATAACTCTTACGGTACGCCTCTGCTCTAAAGATTCGGCCATTGTTACTATACTGATAGTTTGCTATGTAATGAGTAGTCTTTTGAGCATCAAGATCAAGACTAAATTTTAAAAAGTCATTCAGCGGATTTTGATAAAAATCTCCGTAAGCCAAAGAAAACTGACTGTTTTTACCTGTTTTATAGGCTACGCTCGCTCTAGGCGAAAATGTGACTCCTTCCATATAATCTGTATAACTCGCCCTAGCGCCCAGCTTCAATGCAAAATTGCGAGAGAAGATGATATCACTTTCTACAAAAGCCGCAGTAATATTACTCTTAAAATCGTAGGCAGCTACAATGTTCTGATCATCAAAGACTCCATTAAAATCCTCTTGAAAATCTGTTATAAAATGTTCTGCGCCAAAGGCGAGTTTAAATCTGTTTGAAAAACGCTTTTTAAGTTTGACTTTAAGATGTGCGCTATTTTCTTTGTTATCGATGTTAGAAGCCGATTGTAGGGATGTATCATTTTGAGCACTCGTATAACTTCCTCCCGTTTGTATACTCCAGGTGTCACTTAAAATTCCAGTATAATTCGTGTTTATGTAAACATTACTGTTTTTTAAACCCAGCGTGAACCCTTCTGGATTATTAATATCTTCTTGCGTAATGTCAAAACTTGTCCTGTCTCCCGCTGCATATAATTTAAACAAGCCATTTTCAGTTCTGTAACGATATACTGCTTCTCCTGAAAAGGTTTGAAAAGGCTTATTAAAATTATTACGATTAGAAAACAATGCCACATAGGGAGCAAGGTTTATATATGATGTACTTACACTGAGCGAACTCTTCTCCCATTTTCTGGTAATTCCTAGTCCGCCGCCTACAGACATAAGAGAGATATCTGTCTTATTTTGATCTGGTTCATCTATGGTACTTAATAACAAGACACTTGACAAAGCCTCCCCATACTCGGCCGAGTATCCTCCAGTGGAAAACGTAATCCCATCAAAAAGAAAAGGACTATACCTTCCTCGAGTAGGCGTATTATTTGCGGTTGGTGTATAAGGAGTAAAGACACGTATGCCATCTATAAATATCTGTGTTTCTCCGGCATCTCCTCCACGTACAAAAAGTCTACCATCCTCAGCTACCGTTGTTGTACCTGGGAGTGTTTGTAATGCACCTACAAAATCTCCTAGCGCACTTGCCGTAGTCACAACATCTAGCGGCTTGAGTACAGATACTTTACTATTATCACTAGCCTCAAATGTCCCTGCCGAAAGTACTACCGTATCCAGTGAGTTTATATCTTCTCTCAAAACGATTTTAAGGTCTTTAAAAGTCGTTACTTCCATAAACGACTCATACGGTTCGTATGATAAAAACGTGACTTTAAGTAGCTGCGTTCCCTCCTCACTCGTGGAAAAAGAGAATGATCCATCTGCTGCGGTACTGGCTCCATCATAAGTGCCATCTATAAAAATGTTTGCACCTTCTATGGGAATTCCTTTGGAATCTGTGACTTTTCCCGAGACGATGGTCTGGGCAGCTAGTTGATAACATAATAGGCAAACGAGAATGTGTAAAAGCGATTTCATAAATAGTTCGGTTGATTGATTGTTGAGCAAATATGGAGCGAACTACGCTTTCGCGAAAGCGTAAAACTCCCAACCGTCATTTTAGAGTTCCCAGTTGTAATTCATAAGATTAAAGTCCTAATAAAATCATTTTTTCCATAGACGTTAAAGAAGGTTTTAAAGCTAAAAAGACATTTATAACGTTTGCGTAACTACCATAACATTTGCTTTTGCCTGAGAAGTGAAAAATTTCGAAAAAAAATCACATTAAAATTAATTTTTTAATGAACTATAAACGTGTTTACTAAAGCTATAATCGGCAATATTCAGCGATTGATTTTACTTAAACGTAACATATGAGGATGTGCTTACACAACTATTATATCTATATTTATCCCGTTGAAAGTTCAAGAATTTAACAAGTAAGAAAAAACCTCTGCAATTAGGGAGCAGAGGTTTTTTTCTTTTTAGGTACTTATTAGTTGATCATCTCAGGCGTCAATTATATAGAGTAACTTGGACGTTACCAGAAATAGACTAAAACTTTTAGAATTATTCTGTAACACTTTGTAAGAAATCTCTACTTACCATTAACTAAGCCACCAACCATTGGATAAAACAGTCGAAGATAATTTTGTAACCCTTCTGGAAGAGAACCAGAACATTGTGCATAAGATATGCCGTTTGTATACTAACAATCGGGATCAACACAATGATCTTTTTCAAGAGATTACGATACAATTATGGCGAGCCTTCCCCAAGTTTAGAGGAGACTCAAAGTTCAGTACGTGGATGTACCGCGTGGGATTAAATACCGCCATCACTTTATATCGTAAATCTAAGAGAACGGTCCAGACTCAGGATTTTGATTCTGTCATGTTTCGTATATCATCAGAAGAATATGATGATACCGTGGAGCAGCAACTAAAGTTGATGTATAGTGCAGTAAAAGAGCTTAATGATATAGATAAGGCACTCGTCTTTTTATATCTAGAAGATAAAAACTACAGTGAAATCTCTGAAACCCTAGGTATATCAGAGGTAAATGCAAGAGTGAAGATGAATAGGGTGAAGAAAAAGCTCAAAAAAATATTAAATCCATAAGCTATGGTAGATGAACTAGAAATGCTAAAGAAAGATTGGCAAAAGCAGGAAGGATCACTTCCTAAATATACGAAGGAAGACTTGTACCCTATGCTACTTAAGAAATCTTCTTCTGTAGTGAAGTGGATACTTTTTATAAGTATTGCAGAATTTGCTGTATGGATCTTACTCAGCTTCGGAATTAAAATTACAGGAGACGACGCCTCAAATGTAAAAACTGTAATAGGAGATTCAGTAGAATATATTTCAACAGGAATTCACCTAGCAGCGCTTATATTCTTCATTGGTTGGTTTTATAAAAATTATAAGAAAATTGAAAACACAGATTCTCCAAGAGTTCTAATGCAAAATATTTTGAACACACGTAAAACCGTAAAATATTATATATGGTTTAACCTTGCGTTTCTTGTACTTGGGACTGTAGGTGCATTTGTTTTGATAGAGACAACGCATCCAGAGTTCCTTTCTACAGATAGTCTCTTTCTAGCCGTAATAAGTCTAATTATTATGCTCGCCCTAGCAATCGGCATTCTCCTTATTATCTATAGATTACTGTACGGCCGTCTTTTAAAGAGACTAAGAGCAAATTACAATCAACTTAAAAAATTGGAACTTTAAATCTAGGGGGTTTGAGTTCTGATTAAGGCAATAGGTCAAGCTGTTGCCTTTTAAGCATATAAAAAGCGAGAGCGACCTTACAGTCGCTCTCGCTTTTTTTTCTTAGTAAGGTGAGTATATTAATACTCCCACTTTCTCTTTTTATTAAGTTCTTCTTCTGCTTCTATCTCTTCCGTTGGGATGACCTTTAAGAAAGATGGATGTTGCTCGATTGCATACTCTAGTTGCTCTACAATTTTCTCTACAGAGTCGTTTTCGTAATCTATTACTAGCGGTTCTTTTACTTCAAAAGATTGAAGAATACCACGTTTTTTAATACGTAATCCTTTCTTGTCAAAACTCCTTCTAAAACCATCTATCACAATAGGCACTACGATAGGTTTATAGTTCTTAATAATGTGAGCAGTTCCTTTTCTAATAGGTTTCCATGGTTTTGTAGTTCCTTGCGGGAACGTAATTACCCAGCCATCATCTAGCGCTATTCCTATATTCTCAGTATCCTTAAGGTTTACCTGGCGATCTATTTCTTTACCTTTTTCTCTCCAAGTACGACTCACGGTAATGGCTCCTGCATAAGCCAGTATGCGCGGTAGTAAACCAGCCTTCATCGTTTCTCCAGCGGCAACGTAGTATAGGTTAAGTTTTGGATCCCACAGATATCCTATATTTTTTATAGAATCTGTACGACCGCTTAAACTTGCGTTAAAGACGTGAAACATGGAAACCACATCTGCAAAATATGTCTGGTGATTTGAAACAAATAATACGTTTCTATCTGGAAGATTAGTCAGTATTTCAGAACCTACTATCTGTAATTCATTAAAACCGCGATAACGTCTATGCGTCATTGCACCAGCAATTCTTATGAGCCAGCGTTTTAAGAATAGTATATGTCCAAATGGATTTTTTTTAAATATCCCCATTCTGTCTCTTATACACATCTGACGCTGCCGACGAAGAGGATAGTGTAGATCT
>CAJXSW010000067.1 GCA_913060645.1 uncultured Dokdonia sp.
AGATAGGAGTCCGTCTCGTGGGCTCGGAGATGTGTATAAGAGACAGATTTAATATCAATCCGTTATGGATTTATGGCTATAGCAAGCAAAAACATCTCAACACAGATAAAAGTGATGTAAGTCCTAAGGTCGTTATTGTCGATAAAGATGATAATGAAAACATGGTGCTCGTAAATCAAAAAGCAGCTGCAGGATACCCTAATAACATTGCAGATGTAGAGTGGTATCAAAAACTTCCTGCATTTGATTTTCCTATCCCACAGTATCGGAATGCGACTTATAGAGGTTTTCAAATAGAAGGTGATAGTATGATGCCTAGTTTTAGACCAGAAGACTGGGTTTTGGCAAAAGGAGTAGAGAGCTTAGATTATGCTAGTGATAATAAGGTTTATGTTATTGTCTTACAAGATGCCGTAGTCGTCAAGAAATTACAGAAAATGCCAGATTCAAAGAAGGTATTACTAATATCTATAAATGAAGAGTATGTGCCTTACGAAGTAACGGTAAGTGACATTCAAGAAATATGGCAGGTTAATAGCAAGCTCACTTTTAATCTTGATGAAGGGAGCAGCAATAGTCTACTTAAAGAACTACAGCAATCCATGCTCGATCTTAAAGCACAAATGACACAATTTAAAGCATAAAAAAAGGTCGATAACTCTATGAGTCATCGACCTTTTACAATATAAACTTGATAATTAATTATCAGTTTTAACTTTTACCTCTCCGTCTTCATCTACTTTCACCTTAGTTTCAGAACCGTCAACGCCTTCTACCTTTAATTTGTAGCCATCGTCGGTATCTTTTTCCTTAGTCACTTCACCGTTAGCCTTTGCTTCTTCTATAATAACTTCGGCTTCAGTTTTCTTTTCTTTACATGATGTAAATGATACCGCAAGGATACCAAGAGCTATAGCTCCTATTTTTAATGATTTCATAATTTTAAATTTTGGTTGTTTGAAAAAATGGTTGTTAGACTTAATTATCGTCTGTACCGCCAGTTCCTGTATTCTCTTTGATCTCGTCAACACCTTCTTCTATAGCATCTCCAGCATCATCCATAGCATCTTCTACATCATCTATTGCATCTTCAAGATCATCTCCATTATCTGTAGATACTTCAACAGTTTTATTCTCTCTACAAGAAGTAAGTGTAAATGACGTTCCTAAAAGAGCTACAAGTGCTAGACTTAAAAAAATTCTTTTCATTTTGATTAAATTAAATAGTTAATTAAACCATATACGAACGCCACGACGTTTTAGTTGTCGTCTCCTATTTTTTCTATCTCTTCGTTAATTTCCTCGTTTACCTTATTATCAACTTTCTTTGCTGCTCTTTCTAAGATACCTTCACTTTCTCTTTCAGTTTCTACCTGAACTTCTTTTACAACTGTAGTTTCTTTTACTTCAGTCTCTCTGCAGCTTGCTATTGTAAATGATGCAATTAATAGTGCGATAATTGTAATATTTCTTGTTTTCATAATTTGATGGTTGTTTAGAGTACAAATGTATCCTAGTAATAATGCCGTAAAGCACAATTTATAACCAATGTTTTCCAAATCATTCGTTAACTTTTGAATATCTAGCTCATTTATAGGTAAAAACTGTTAATTTTATTTTTATGAATTTTAGAGACACTTACAATTTCTTAGAACAACTACAACAGAACAATACAAAAGAGTGGATGGATGCTCATAGAAATGAGTATCATCATTTACGAGACAATCACATCAAATGGCTTAATCACTTAAATGACAAACTCGCCCAATTTGATACTGAGTATTTTGACACCCCAGGTAAAAAAGCAATTAATCGCATCAATAATAATTTGATGTTTCATCCTAACAAGCCTATTTATAAAGACCACATAGGCGCAGGACTAGACCAGAAAACAAAACAAGGAGATTTTTATATCGAAATAGGTCTCAATCAGAATTTACTAGCAGGAGGCTTTTGGAGGCCGAAAAAAGAAATTTTACAAAGTATCCGTGAAGCTATAGATTATAATGGTGAGGAGTTAAAAGCTATTATTAATAAGCCTAGTTTTATAAAAACCTTTGGTGGTTTATGGGAAGATGATAAACTTAAAACAGCTCCAAAAGGATTTTCTAAAGAGCACCCACACATAGATTTATTAAGAAATAAAACATTTGCAGTAGAAGTAACACTCTCACAAGAACAAGTACTAGCAGACAACTTTGAGAAAACAATTATTGAAGTCTATAAAGAGATGCTCCCCTTTAGAAGATACTTAAGAGAGGCTGTATCTATAGTCACTTAGAAATCGTCCTTTAGTCTTGAGAAAGCTAATTTCTCAAGTAGTCAACAATCGCTTTTGTAGCACCTGTATTACTATTAATAAAGTGTCCCGAAATCATCCCTGTTTGCGCTCTAAATTTTTCATCTACGATGAACTTAGATAGACGCTCATCAAATTCGGCCTGATTAGTTACGGCATAAAGTCCTGCGAGTTGCTGTAGTTTTTTTGCTTCGGGAAACTTATCAAAATTGCCTCCAATAATTATGGGCACACCAAATGTTGCTGGCTCGAGAATATTATGCAGTCCTGTAGTTCCCATCGCTCCACCTACGTAAGCAATATCTGCATAGCTATATATTTTAGAAAGAAGACCTATAGTGTCTATAATCAATACATCGTAAGATGCCAGTGAGGCTGTACTCATTTGAGAGTATAGCATTACTCTGCCCTTAATGCTTGAGGCTAGCAACGCAATTTTCTCAGGCATAATTTCATGTGGTGCTATGATAAATTTTGCTATTCCTTCATTCCTATTGATGTAATTTACAATCACATTATCATCTTCTGCCCAAGTACTGCCGCATACTATACATGTTTTGTCATTCTTAAAAGTATGAACAAAATCTAAAGTGTTATCCATTTCGATTTGATGACTCACTCTATCATATCTCGTATCTCCGCTTACGCTAAAATTTTCAAATCCTAACTTCTGTAATGCAGTAGCCGAATCTTCGTTCTGCAAAAAAAAATGTTCAAAACTCCTCAATGAGGACGTCATCCACTTTCCATAAGGTTTAAAAAATGGCTGACTTTCCCTAAACACCCCTGAAATTAAAAACGTGCGAATTTTTCGGCGTTTGAGTTCGCTTAAATAGTTCGGCCAGAATTCATATTTGACAAAAAACGCCATCTCAGGAGATACTATATCTAAAAATCTAGAAACATTATTTGGAGTGTCAAATGGTAGGTAAACGGTAGCTTTCGCGAAAGCGTTATTCTTTTTAATCTCATAACCAGAAGGCGAGAAAAAGCTAATCACCATCTGGTGCTCTGGATACTTCTTTTTTAACTCCTCAAGAACGGGCACTCCTTGCTCGTATTCTCCTAAAGAGGCTGCATGCACCCAGATAGTAGGCTTACAAGGGATGAGTTCTTTTTTTAAAATTTTTAAGGTATGCTTGCGCCCCACTATCGACTTCTTAAGCTTTGCATTAAAAAAACCAGCTACTGGAATTAGCGCTTGAATAAGCGTGATTAAAAGAGAATACAATTTATGCATGATTTCAAAAATAGTGCTTTGTTCTATAAATAAATTGTTAAGCGGTTGTAGTTTTTGTAATTTCGTTTAAGGAAATTTATCTCTATTTTATTAACAACAATTCTAATAAGAGGCCATTCGCCTTTAAGCCATATCAGATGAAAAATATACAAATGGTCGATCTTCAAGGCCAATATGCACAGATAAAAGATCGCGTAGACAGCTCAATTGCAGAAGTTATAGCAACAACTGCTTTTATAAACGGCCCAGAAGTGCGTAGTTTTCAAAGTGAATTAGAGGAATATCTGGGTGTGAAACATGTAATTCCTTGTGCAAACGGAACAGACGCCTTACAAATTGCTATGATGGGCTTAGGACTAGAGCAAGGTGATGAGGTTATTACTGCAGATTTTACATTTGCAGCTACTGTCGAAGTAATTGCACTTTTAAAACTGACTCCAGTTTTAGTAGATGTCGACCCTGTAAACTTCAATATCAATATTGAGGCCATAAAAAAGGCGATTACTCCAAAAACTAAAGCAATAGTACCTGTGCACCTTTTTGGGATGGCTGCAAATATGGATGCTATTATGGATCTTGCTAAGGAGCATAATCTTTATGTAATAGAAGATAACGCACAAGGAATCGGATCTGTGTTTACAGGACGCGATGGAAAAAAAGTTAAAACTGGTGGTATAGGTCATGTAGGTACAACCTCTTTCTTCCCTTCTAAAAATTTAGGTTGCTATGGAGATGGCGGTGCTATTTTTACAAATGATGATGATCTAGCTCATATGATTAGAGGAATTGTAAATCATGGTATGTACGAACGTTATCATCATGATGTTGTAGGAGTTAATAGCAGGCTAGACTCTATCCAAGCAGCCGTGCTTAGAGCTAAACTACCTCACTTAGATAGTTATAATAAAGCTAGACAAAATGCTGCACGTAAATACACTGCCGCTTTTACAAATGAGCCTAAAATTATAACTCCATTTATCTGTGATAGCTGTGATTGCCATGTTTTTCACCAGTACACATTAAGAGTAAAAGATACAAATCGTGATGCGCTAGTAAAGCATCTTAATGAAAACGGTATCCCATGTGGAGTGTACTACCCAATACCACTACATAGCCAGAAAGCGTATAAAGATACTCGATATAATGAGGCAGACTTCCCAGTGACTAATGCTATTGTGAAGGATTGCATCTCCTTACCTATGCACACAGAACTAGAGGATGATCAAATTGCATTTATAACTAAAACTATCATTGATTTTGTAAATAAGTAAGCTATGAAATACTGCCTCTCTCTACTACTTGTCATATTTACAAGTTTTATGCTATCAGGTCAAGAAACGCTTCTCCATTGCGGGAAACTCATTGACACTAATAATGGAAAAGTTTTAACCGAACAAACGGTAACCATCTTAGGCAATAGCATTATAAAAGTTGAGAAAGGTTACGCTTCCGCGAAAAGTGGTCAGACTATTATTGATCTTAAGTCAAAGACAGTAATGCCTGGCTTTATAGACATGCATGTGCACGTCGAGAGTGAGACCAATCCGAAACAATATCTGGAAACCTTTACTAAAAATGAAGCAGACGTAGCTTTTACTGCTGCCGAAATTGCAGAGAGAACACTCATGGCAGGATTTACTACTGTACGAGATTTAGGAGGAAGCGGTGTAAATGTATCCTTAAGAAATGCCATAAATAATGGTACAACGAGAGGTCCACGCATCTTTACTGCCGAAAAGGCCATAGGAACCACTGGAGGTCATGCAGATCCTACAAATGGCTTTAAAAAGGTGAACATGGGTGATCCTGGTCCAGCCGAAGGTGTTATTAATAGTGTAGACGATGCTAGAAAGGCAGTAAGACAACGCTATAAAAATGGCGCCGACTTAATAAAGATTACTGCAACTGGTGGAGTACTTAGTGTGAGTAAGAATGGAGATAATCCACAGTTTCGCCAAGAGGAGGTAGATGAAATTGTGCGCACCGCCAAAGAATACGGAATGCACGTTGCTGCGCATGCCCACGGAAAAGAAGGTATGCTACGCGCTATCAAAGCTGGTGTACAAACTATAGAACACGGCTCCTTTATGGATGAAGAAACCGTAAAACTCATGAAACAACATGGAACCTATCTAGTGCCTACACTATCTGCAGGAAAATATGTTGCAGCTAAGGCAAAAGTAAAAGGATACTATCCAGACATTATTATTCCTAAGATTGAAAAAGTAGATGCTACACTTAAAAAGACATTTACCATGGTTGCACAATCTGGAGTAAACATAGCTTTTGGAACAGATGCCGGAGTATTTCCTCATGGAGAGAATGCAAAAGAGTTTCGCTACATGACAGAATATGGGTGGTCACCTATGTTTGCTATTCAATCTGCTACCATTACTAACGGAAAGCTATTGGATATGGAAGGACAACTAGGTGTAATTGCTGCTGGGTATCTTGCAGACATTGTTGCAACAGATAATGACCCTACACAAGACATCACAACAACAGAGCGTGTTTCATTTGTCATGAAGAACGGTATTGTATATAAGCAGTAAATAAACCCAAGTAACATCAATTGACGCACATTTTTTCAATGGTTTAAGAAGCTCAACATTACCCATAAAAAAACCTCGCTCAGTATATAAGCGAGGTTTTTTTTATAAGTTATAAATGGATGTTACTTTGCCATTATAATAAATTCTGACCTTCTATTAAGTTGGTGCTCTTCTTCTGTGCATTCTATGCCGTTTGCACAAGCATTTGTAAGCTGCGTTTCACCATAGCCACGACCCGTAAGCCTAGAAGCTTCAATACCTCCTTGCTGCACAATATAACGTATGGTAGATACATTTCTACGTTGAGAGAGCTTCATGTTATAAGCATCTGGCGCACGACTATCTGTATGTGATCTAACGTCAATTTTTAACGTAGGATACTGTTGCATTACCGCGATAACTTTCTCTAGTTCAAGAGCAGCATCTGGACGTATATTCGATTTATCAAAGTCAAAATAAATTGGATTAAGTTCTAGTATATCAGAAAGATCTCCTCCTATAACAAGTTGAGCTCCTGGCTTCAAATAAACATCACGATTTATAATACCACCTACATCACTACTTGTGGTTAAAATAACTTCGTATGGCTCATAATTATTCTTTGCACCTCGTACCACATAAGTATCACTACAATTTACATCACTAAAAGTAAATTTTCCAAGGTCATCACTTATTACCGTTGCCACAACTTGGTTTACCTTATCTCTTAATGTCACTGTTGTTTGAGGAAGTATTTCATCTGTCTTTACATCTCTAGTAGTACCTACGATATTTTGAGCGCAATTAGTCAAGATCTTTCTATCTCTTGTAAAGCTATAAATATCATCATTACCTAAACCAGATGCTCGGCTTGATGAAAAATATCCAGTCCCTCTAGATTCACTTAATATAAGTCCAAAATCATCTGCACTACTATTTACAGGCTTTCCTATATTATATGAAGCTCCTACTTTACCATCATCACTTAGTTGAGTAACAAACACATCTAATCCTCCAAGACCTATGTGGCCATCTGTGGCATAAAACAATTTGTTGTCGCTACTCACAAAAGGGAAGGTTTCTCTTCCTTCTGTATTAATCTCACTTCCTAGATTTATAGGTGTTCCATAAGTACCATCTTCGTTTATAGTAGACATCCATATATCACTTAATCCTTTTGTACCTGGCATATCTGACGCAAAATATAATATCGTACCGTCAGGACTCAATGCAGGATGCGCTGTAGAGTACTCATCACTATTAAAAGGAAGCTCTTCTGGAATACTCCATACACCTCCGCGCTTATAGCTATGATAGAGCTTTAACTTAGTGGTTCCTGCTTCATCTCTTTTGAGTTTGGTTTTTTTACTATAATTATTACGAGTAAAATACATCTCATCTCCACTTTCTGTAAAGACAGAGCTACTCTCATGATAAGGAGTATTTATGTTTTTTGAAAATTTTTCAATGGTAGGATTATCACTTTTTGCATTATCAACTACATATAGATCTAAGAAAGGCTGATTATTCCAATCGTGAATATAATCTCCAGTACTACTCTTTCTGTTTGAAGAAATTACAACTCTTTCACCCAAAAAACTTGGGCTAAAATCTTGTAATCCTGTATTAAAGTTTACTTGTTCAACAGCATATCGACCAGACTGAGCTTCTATTTCCTTAAGGTAATCACGTTCCTTTTCAAACATTTCCCCTCGAGTATCTGTCCCGCTCATCTGTACGAATATAGCCATCATTTTATCTGCCTTATCGTACTTCTTAACACTCTTAAGCGACTGTGCATATCTAAAATAATATTCAGGAGATACTTCTTCTCCTGTAGTAACTAACTTCTCATACCATTGCACTGCATCTGCATAGTCTGCTGTAAAGTAATAAGAGTCTCCTAGCTTTGAAAAAACTTCTGGAGAGGTAAACCCTTTATTTGCAACTCTTAAGTATAAGTCACGTGCATTTACATATGCAAGATCTTCAAATTGTTCTCCTGCAACTTTAACCTTACCTTCTTGAGCATACCCAAGGGCACCACCAAAAATGAAGGATAAAATAATTATATAGTGGAATACTTGTTTCATAAATATGTGTTTTAAAAATCTTCTACTATTTAAGAATTAAAAGAAACGTGGAGAGATAAGTTTTTTAGGCTGCTTAAATACTTCAAACCTTAAGAACACTTCATAACTACCATTATTAAACTGTTGTAGCTCTGTGGTCTCCCTATCATAAGCAAAACCAATCATTAAGCTATCTGTAATCTGAAAGCCTACAAGACCACTTAATGCAGCACTCCACCTGTAAGCAAGTCCAAGGGTTAATTTATCATAAAGCAATGCATTTGCAGTTAAGTCCACTTGAAGTGGTGCTCCTTGAACAGCTTTTACAAGTCCTGCTGGCTTAAATTTGAAGTCTTGAGTGATGTCAAATACATATCCAGTAGTTAGGTAGTAATTGATTCTCTCGCGAGCTAGAAATGTAGAGTTTGTACTATTTGAGTTGTCACTAGCATCAAAATGCTCTGTGCGCAATAAATTAGGAGCACTCAACCCTAAGTAATATTTATCAGTATAGTAAAACATACCAAGTCCTATTTGCGGAGAAAACTTGTTGTCAATATTATTTTGAGCCGTAGCTAGATTGTCCCCATTTTGAAATGGGTTTGCCTCGCTGTAATTAATATCAAGTAAATGCACACCACCTTTTAATCCAAAAGCTAGCTTTCCCTCATCACTTGTAGGTATCGTATAGCTAAAATCTACATCTATGTAAGTCTCGTTACTTATAAATATTTCATCATTAGTAATATTTAAACCTAGTCCTACACGTTTTGACTCTCCTACTGGAGAATGTATGGAAACCGTTTGCGTTCTAGGAGCTCCATCTAGACCTACCCACTGACTGCGATGTAATCCTAATACACTTAGACCTCCCCTTGCGCCGGCATAGGCTGGGTTAATGCTTAATGTATTATACATGTACTGCGTGTACTGAGCATCTTGTTGTGCTACTGCAGTTTCAGTTGTAAGACCTAAAACGACTACTGCCAGGGCTACTATGGCGATGTATGTTCTTTTCATAGGTGTGTATTTAAATTTGGTACACTTTCTTTTTTTGCTTTCGCGAAAGCGTACCAAATATTATTGTTTTATTATCTATTAATATATAATGGTCCTGCTAGTTGCTTGAGTGAACCAGCATCGTTTGTATAGTCAAGTACGTAGTAATAAGCACCTACAGGTAATAACCTTTCTTGATCTACAACTACACGTCCATTAGACTCTCCTCTGAAGAAGACGTTATCTTGTCCATATCCGTCTGCATCCCAAACAAGCACTCCCCATCTGTTGTAGATACGTAACTTATTATTAGGATACTGCTCGATACCTCTTATTACAAAGACATCGTTAAGGCCATCACCATTAGGAGTCATAATATCAAATACTTCTAATCCATCTGTTGCATCTGGATTTCCATTATTTACTTCTAGGAAGTCTGGAATACCATTATCATTCTCGTCACCTAGTTCTTCACCGTTTAGAATACCATCACCGTCACAATCTCCATCAAGGAATTCTTGACTAGCAGCGAGTGTCTGGCTACTTACTTCTAAACTACAAGAGTTATTAGGGTCTGTACCATCTAATCCTTCTCTACCATCAGAAACTCCGTCACCATCTGTATCAGGATTAGTAGGATCTGTAGTGTTACCGTTAGGATCTGAAGGAGTAAGCGGATTATCTATTCCAGTAATCTCTTCCTCATTAGTTAACCCATCATTGTCACAATCTGCATTGTTAAACTCTGCTGTTGTTGTTACAGTCTGGCTATCTGCTACTAAATCACAAACATCAAATGGATCTGTACCATCTGCTATTTCGTCTGCATTAGTTACACCATCGCCATCACAATCAAGGCTAGCAAAATCAGTATCCATAGGTAGTGTAACACTATCTATTAAGAAATCACATGGACTGTTAGGGTCTGTTTTATCTTCTGCTTCATCACCATCAGAAACTCCGTCACCATCTGTATCAGGGTTAGTAGGATCTGTTGTATTACCATTAGGATCTGCAGGAGTATCAGGATCATCTGTTCCGGTGATTTCTTCTGCATTAGTTAATCCATCAAGGTCACAATCAAGATCATTCCACATCTGAGAAGGATCTACAGATTGACTACTTACTTGTAAATCGCAAGGATCATTAGGATCTGTCATATCTCCAGCTTCATCACCATCTGTTACACCGTCACCATCCGTGTCTGGATTTTGTGGATCTGTTGTATTACCATTTGGATCATTTGGAGTTGAAGGATCATCTATCCCTGTAGTTTCCTCACTATTAGTAAGTCCGTCCATATCACAATCTGCACTGTTATAAGCAGCATCAGTCATTTCTGTCTGATTTGCTACTACTAAACTACAGTTATCATTAGGGTCTGTACCATCAAGTGCTTCTTGACCATCTGTTACACCATCACCATCGCTATCAATATCTAATGGATCTGTAATATTACCATTTGGATCACCAGGCGTTGTTGGATCATCAATTCCAGTAAGTTCTTCACCGTTATTTAGTCCATCCATATCACAATCAAGGTCATTCCATGCCATGGTAGGAGTAACTGTCTGACTAGCTATCTCAAGAGCACAAGGATCATTTGGATCTGTCATATCTCCAGCTTCATCACCATCTGTTACACCATCACCATCCGTATCTGGATTTTGTGGATCTGTTGTATTACCATTTGGATCATTTGGAGTTAAAGGATCATCAATTCCTGTAGTCTCCTCATTGTTAGTAAGACCGTCCATATCACAATCAATACTATTCCATTCACTTGTAACGATAGCTAAATCTTGATCCATATCATTATAAGAACAAGGATCGTTAGGATCAGTCCCACCATTTACTTCATCATCATTTGAAACACCATCACCATCACAATCTCCAAGTCCTTGTCCATTACATTCGTCAAAAGAAACAGACACCTCTGCTGGATCACTTATATTCCCATCATTATCCATTACAGTATAAGAGATAGGTGCTGGGTCTTCTACAGATAATCCTGTACAAGTAGCATCTGGAATACCCGCAGCAGTACAAGGAGTAAAAGTAATTGCACCCGTTACTGGGTCTACACTCCAAACTCCTACTCCAGGATCAACTAGGTCATCACCAGGGTTTGTAGTGCCAACTATCTGTACTGTTGATGGATCTACAATATCCCCATTAACATCATTTGCAAGTACATCTACCACTACTGGAAGACCAGTTGTATTATCAGCATTTACATCGGCAGTTGCAACAGGAACGTAATCAACCGTTATAGTAGCTGCATTTGATGTATTACCATCATTATCATCTATCGTATAACTAGCAGGATTTGTTGGATCATCGTTAAAACCAGCTAATGGTATAAAGCTTATTGTTCCAGTAATTGGATTCACCTGCCAAGAACCTTCTCCTGGTACTGTGTAACCAGTTACGTCTCCATTAGCATCAATAGCAACGTCTAGGGCTCCTACTGGAACTACGAAGCTCACAGTCGTTACATCTAAGGTTCCATCAGGATCGGCATCTATACCAAAACCATTATCAGCCGTTGGATCTAAACTCACCGTTGCACCTGGCGTATTTGCTAAACTCTCATCATTTTGAGCTACTGGTGGCTCTGCATCATACATCACAGATACCGTAGCTGCATTAGATACATTACCATCATTATCATTTATTGTATAGCTAATGTCTTGTGGATCTTGTGTAGATACACCAACACAACTAGCATCAGGAACTCCCGCGACGCTACAAGGGGTGAAGGTAATGGCTCCACTTACTGGATCAACACTCCAAACTCCTACGCCAGGCTCTACTAAATCATCACCAGGATTGGCAGTACCTACGATTTGAACAGTCGTCAAATCTAAAGTACCATCAGGATCCATATCATTTCCAGCAACATCAATAAGCACGGAATCTCCAGTCATATTATTGTTACTCGCATCATCCATCGCAACTGGTGGCTCTGGAATAAAACTCACACTTACACTAGCAGGGTCTGTAACATTACCTTCATTATCCGCAACCACATACTCAATATCGGTAGGGTCTGCTGTAAAAATCTCAGGACAATCAGGTAATAAAACTACCGTACAAGGAGTAAACGTGATGGCTCCACTTACTGGATCAACACTCCAAGTACCCTCGCCAACAACCACTAAGTCATCACCAGGATTTGTAGTACCTACAATTTGTACCGTTGTTGGATCTACTACATCTCCATCAACATCGTTTGCAAGTACATCAACCACTACTGGAAGACCCGTGTCATTACCTGCACTCTCATCTAAGGTTGAAACAGGAACGTAATCAATCGTTACGGCCGCCACATTTGATGGGTTACCATCATTATCATCTATGGTATAACTAGCAGGATTTGTTGGATCATCATTAAAGCCAGCTAGTGGTGCAAAACTAATCTCACCAGTTACAGGATTAACTTCCCAAACTCCTTCTCCAGGTACTGTATATCCTATAATATCACCATCTGCATCCGTCTGTACCATCGTTGCTCCTGCTGGAACTACTAAGCTCACGCTCGTTACATCTAAGGTTCCATCAGGATCGGCATCTATACCAAAACCATTATCAGCCGTTGGATCTAAACTCACCGTTGCACCTGGCGTATTTGCTAAACTCTCATCATTTTGAGCTACTGGTGGCTCTGCATCATACATCACAGATACCGTAGCTGCATTAGATACATTGCCATCATTATCTTTTATTGTATAACTAATGTCTTGTGGATCTTGTGTAGATACTCCAACACAACTAGCATCAGGAACTCCCGTTGCGCTACAAGGGGTGAAGGTAATGGCTCCACTTACAGGATCAACACTCCAAACTCCTACGCCAGGCTCTACTAAATCATCACCAGGGTTGGCAGTACCAACGATTTGAACAGTCGTCAAATCTAAAGTCCCATCAGGATCCATATCATTTAATGCAACATCAATAAGCACTGGATCTCCAGTCATATTATTAACACTAGCATCATCCATCGCAACTGGTGGCTCTGGAATAAAACTCACACTTACACTTGCAGGAGATGTAACATTTCCTTCACCATCAGCAACTACATACTCAATATCGGTAGGGTTTGCTGTGAATATCTCAGGACAATCAGGTAATGAAACTACTGTACAAGGAGTAAACGTAATGGCTCCACTTACTGGATCAACACTCCAAGTACCTTCTCCAACAACCACTAAGTCTTCTCCAGGGTTTGCAGTGCCTACAATCTGTACCGTCGATGGATCTACTACATCTCCATCAACATCATTGGCAAGTACATCTACCACTACTGGAAGACCAGTGTCATTACCAGCACTCACATCCGAGGTTGCAACAGGAACGTAATCAATTGTTACGGTAGCTGTGTTTGATGGGTTACCATCATTATCATCAATGGTATAACTTGCAGGATTTGTTGGATCATCGTTAAAATCAGCTAATGGTATAAAGCTAATTTGACCTGTCGTTTCACTCACTTCCCAAGCTCCTTCTTCAGGAACTGTATATCCTATAATATCTCCATCTGCATCAAGAATCTCCATCGTTGCTCCTACTGGAACTACTAAGCTCACGCTCGTTACATCCAAGGTTCCATCAGGATCTGCATCTACACCAAAACCATTATCAGCCGTTGGATCTAAACTTACCGTTGCACCAGGTGTATTGGCTAAACTCTCATCATTTTGAGCTACTGGCGGCACCGCATAGGCCGCGCTTATTTTTGCTGGAGTTGTTAGATTACCCTCATTATCAGATACTACATAGGAGATATCCATTGGACTACCTTCAAATAATCCTGTACAACTAGCATCAGGAACTCCTGCTGCACTACAAGGTGTGAACGTAATTGCTCCGCTTACAGGATCAACACTCCAAACACCTACGCCAGGCTCTAATAAGCTTGTCACAGGAACACCTGGATTTACAGGGTCTATTATCATTACAGTCGTTGGGTCAACAAGATCCCCATCTAAATCATTTGCCAAGACATCAATCACTGCAGGGTCTCCTGGCATAACACCAGAAACCTCGTCTGCAGTTGCAACAGGCACATAATCAATTGTTACTGTAGCTTGGTTAGAAGTATTACCACCATTATCATCTATTGTATAAATAGCAGGAGATGTTGGATCATCGTTAAACCCAGCCAATGGTGCAAAACTAACCTCTCCATTAACAGGATTAACCTCCCAAACTCCTTCACCAGGTACTGTATATCCAATAATATCTCCATCTGCATCCATTTGAACCATCGTTGATCCTGCTGGAACTATTAAACTTACAGAAGTTACATCTAAGTTTCCATCAGGATCGGCATCTACTCCATTGCCATTATCAACGGTTGGATCGATACTTACCGTAGCACCAGGTGTATTACCTAAGCTCTCATCATTTTGTGCCACTGGTGGGATTCCTAATACTATCGACTCTACATCATTAGCCGGATTACCACCAAAATCAGTAACATCTGCAGTTACAGTGATTGATCCGTTATTAAGTCCAGATATATCAGCATCTGTAGCAGTCCACACTCCTCCTATTACAGTTGCTGTTGTTGTTACAATATTTACTCCATCGGAAAAAGTTACTGTAACTATTTGTCCATCTTCAACATCTGTGGTAGTTCCTGATATAGTCACATCATCATCTTCATTGCTATCAACTATACCGTCTCCTTCAATAGGAGTATCAATCGTTATGGTAGGCGCAGTTTTATCTCCATTTAAGGTAATAACAAGATTCGCAGTGTCAGAATCCATACCGTCAGATAATACATATGTAAAATCTTCTGTCAAAGTCTGTCCTGTTAATAATCCAGCTACATCTGGATTACTTATATCTGGAGTATAAGTATATGTTCCATCAGGGAACACCTCAATACTTCCATAAGTTCCTACAAATACTGAACCACCTATCGCGACAGGTTCACCATCTATCTCGATAACCACAACATCTTCTGCCTTACCTTGCCAATATAAATCTGATATTCCAGCAATTTGCCCTCCAGGAGGATTATTTGTGACATTAGGCCCATAATTATAACTGAAAACCAACTCATCAATAGGCTCCTCAAAAACAACATTTACATTTCCTGTAGCATCACTTTCTATTGCGTTTCCTGTTCCATAAAAAGTATCACCACCAATAATCACAACACCTCCTGTCGTAACAAACTTATATGCAGATGCCACTCCACCTAATGATCCACTAATTTGCATTTGATCCTGCCAAACTGGTGCCTGCGAAAAATCGATATCAACAATTAAGAAGCCTAAATTAAACACTGGCTCATCAAAAGTGATACGAAGCTCTGTATCGTTCACAGGGTTAGTACTAGCCTGTATACCAAATCTCAAATACCCAAAGTGTCCACCATTAGACCCGGTTAACGCTACTGTTTGATTTTGATTAGGAATACCAATATTATCTATATCTGTTGAAAAAAAGTCAAGTTGAACGGCATTAATATTTCTAGCCTGACCATCTACTGGAGTCGAATACATAGGGTTGGGACCAGCTGTGGGAAACTCATTTTCCCAAACAAGCGTACTCAACCCCCTATCAATGGCATCCACGCCATTCACACCTTCATCGGTAATAATATTACCACTTACGTCTGTCTCTGTAACAACTGTAATACTGTCTGCGTTGTCTTGAGCATCTGGAGCTTCATTAACACCATCAATTGTAATCGTGAGTATACCATAATCTATTATATCGATATCGTCACTAATTGTATATGAAATAATATCGTCCAAAGACTCAGTATCTTTGAGACCAACAACTGCTAGATTTGCCTCATCAACATCATATATGTACGTACCGTCTGATTGAATGATTATTTCCCCATAAAGCGTTGAGTAAGGCAAATTCACCTGCCCCGGATATACATCAACTTCAGTAACCGTAAGATTAGTACCCGTGTCATTAGTTAATACATTTCCACTTATTGTTGCTATTTCATTTGCGTTGACATTATTTCCTTCGTCTACAGCTACAGGAGCCGTATTAAATACACGAATTATACTCTGCGCACTTCCTGTAGCTAGGTTAGGATCTGTAACCTCAAAAGTAGCCGTACGAACCCCAACTGTAGCAGTATTAGTATTATTATAATAGAAGAATGTATTAATAAGTTCTAGAAAATCATCATTAGATATTGGATTGCCCGCAATCTCTGCAATTGTAAAATCTGTAAAATTTTGTGTTACTTGAATTGTAGTTCCATTAACAATAAAACTCTGAGTATTAGCCGCTGCATTAAAAGGAAAAAAGTTATTAACACCCCCGTAGTTACTGTATAAATTCTCTGTGGCATCTACCGTACCAGTAAAGCTAATGGTCGCCGCTAAGATGGTTCCCGTATCTGAAGTTAAGGTTGGCACGGTTACTAATGAACTAAGAGTGGTTGGGGTAGGGCTAAATTGGGTATTCTTATCAAAACTTGGTACAGAACCATTAAGATCCAAAACAGGATCTGCATAAAAAGAACTTATTTTTAGGTCATCGCTACAGTTCTCAGCCACTTCAGTTGGCGCAGCCAGAGAAGAACTTATCAAAAACACGTACAACACAGAAAAAACTCCAAGTTTACTCAGAGCACTTTTTGCGTTAACTATTGACACAACCAGCTCATTCTTATTAAATAACAATGATGATAATTTAATCTGTCCGAAAGGAATAGTAACTGTCTCTTATACACATCTCCGAGCCCACGAGACGGACTCCTATCTCG
>CAJXSW010000068.1 GCA_913060645.1 uncultured Dokdonia sp.
CGAGATAGGAGTCCGTCTCGTGGGCTCGGAGATGTGTATAAGAGACAGAAATTGTTTTGCTTGTTCAAAGGCGTTTTGACCAGTAGATCCGTCAAGTACAAGAAGTACATCGTGAGGAGCATCTCCCACTACTTTTTGCATCACGCGCTTTACCTTAGTAAGCTCGTTCATTAAATTTACCTTATTATGTAATCTCCCTGCAGTATCAATAATGATCACATCTGCGTTTTGATTTACACCACTCTCTAGTGCGTCAAACGCTACAGAGGCTGGATCACTACCCATTTGTTGTTTTACAATAGGAACATCTACTCTATCTGCCCACACTTGCAATTGATCTATAGCAGCTGCTCTAAACGTATCTGCAGCTCCTAAGACTACTTTAAGTCCTTGCTTTTTAAATTGATATGCAAGTTTACCTATCGTTGTAGTTTTTCCTACTCCATTTACACCTACCACCATAATTACGTGTGGCTTGGTACCTTTAGGTATTTCAAATTCTGTAGCGTTTCCTACGTTAGTCTCGCTTAGTAAGCCAGCAATTTCTTCACGTAAAATCTGGTTAAGCTCATCTGTACCTACATACTTATCACGTGACACACGCTCTTCTATACGTGTGATTACCTTAAGTGTAGTTTTTACTCCCACATCACTTGTTACAAGTACCTCCTCAAGATTATCTAGTACATCATCATCTACTTTAGATTTTCCGGCAACTGCCTTACTCATCTTATCAAAGAAGCTCGACTTCGTCTTTTCTAAGCCTTTATCTAAGGTTTCTTTTTTCTCTTTACTAAATATTTTTTTGAAAAAACTCATAATTGTGTTGGCGGTTTTCTGGTATGGTGTCGGTAAGACAAAAATAGTGCCTTTTAGGGAGAATGCCGTTATGTCACCTCGCAGACTACACTACTGATTGTCAATTTTTTAAATAATTATAGAGACTTGCTATTAAAAAAAGCACCCTAATTACAGTCGTGACAATGGTTATGAAGGGTTGAAGTACGCTTTCGCGAAAGCGTAAAAACCTCAAGACACCCATGACTAATTACCTGACTTCTCTTATGGTAGTTTGAGAGTATAATCTTATTTTTACTTCAAAGAATAAGATTATATGAATATCCATTTTATCGCTATAGGTGGTGCAGCAATGCACAATCTAGCACTCGCATTACATCATAAAGGAGAAATGGTTACAGGTAGTGATGACACTATCTTTGACCCGTCAAAATCCCGACTTGAAAAGTATGGATTGCTACCTGAAGCATTTGGATGGTTTCCAGAAAAAATTACAGTAGATCTTGACGCTGTCATATTAGGCATGCACGCAAAGGAAGATAACCCTGAGCTTTTAAAAGCACAAGAGCTAGGACTAAACATATATTCATATCCCGAGTACTTATATGAACGCGCCAAAAATAAAACCCGTGTCGTTATAGGCGGTTCTCACGGTAAGACGACCATTACCTCTATGATCTTGCATGTCATGCATTATTGGGATAAAGAAGTAGACTATATGGTAGGCGCACAACTAGAAGGCTTTGATACCATGGTGCGCATGACAGATGATGCAGATTTTATGGTACTAGAAGGTGATGAATACTTAAGCAGCCCAATAGACCGCAGACCAAAATTTCATTTATACAAACCCAACATTGCCCTACTAAGCGGTATTGCATGGGATCATATTAACGTATTCCCTACGTTTGATAACTATGTTGAGCAGTTTCAGATTTTTGTAAATTCTATGACCAATGGCGGTGCAATGATTTACAACACAGAAGATGAAAATGTCGTGAAAGTGGTAGAAAATGCCACTGCACACATTAAAAAATATCCATACGAAACTCCAGCATACAGCATTGAAGATGGAGAGACTTTGCTAGAAACTCCAGATGGACCGATGCCTATTGAAGTTTTTGGGAAACACAACCTCAATAATCTTGCAGGAGCCAAGTGGATTTGCCAGCACATGGGTGTGGTAGAAGAGGACTTCTATGAAGCCATCGCTACGTTCTCAGGAGCTAGCAAGCGCCTAGAAAAAATTGCAGAAACTAATAACACTGTCATCTACAAAGATTTTGCACATAGCCCATCAAAAGTAAGTGCTACAACTACGGCTGTAAAAGAGCAGTATCCAGACCGCACACTTATAGCTTGTCTAGAATTGCACACCTACAGCAGTCTTAATCCAGAATTTCTAAGCGAATATAAAGGCGCGCTAGACAGCGCAGATGTTGCTGTGGTATTCTACTCTCCACACGCTGTCGAAATCAAAAAACTAGAGCCTGTTACAGCGCAACAAATAGCAACTGCCTTTGAACGCGATGATCTCATCATCTACACAGATCCAGCCGACTTTAAAAAGTTTCTTTTTGAACAAGAGCTAAAAAACAAAGCGGTATTGCTTATGAGTAGTGGTAATTATGGCGGGTTAGATTTTGAGGAGGTTAAGGGGTTGGTGTAACAATAACAAGTTTATCACTACCAACTTAGAACACAGTCTAGCAACACACATTTGGGTTCAAAAAAATTTCTCTACAAAGTAACATTACAAGAATTCTCAAAAAGGAAATTCTTGTTAAGTATCGTATTAGGACTTTTATCTGCTATAGTTTTTTATTACTTCTTACAGTACATTTTTGCACTCATTAGAAGTGTACACTTAGCATTTGCATATAACGCAGATAACACTCTAGATACAGACAAAAGGAATTATATTGCGCTATTCTTTTCTTCAATTTCTGTTACCCTAGGAAATACAATTAGCATAGCTTTTCTTTTTTCCGGAACTGAAACAAGCAGTCTAAAAAGAAAAGCCAGGAGGAGAATTATAAATGACCAAAGTGCTCTTACCCCTACTGCAATATTCTGGGTTTTAAAAATCTTAGCCATCACAATAGGTAGTATCATAATATCCCATAGCTCGATACTATTTAAAGAGTTTGCCTACGCAATAGCATTATTACCTATAGTTCTATTCTTTGACCAAGCTAAAAGTCTGAGAAGGTTTTTAAAAGGATATACAGTTATAAAGATGGGCTTTCACTTTACGATTCTCAGCATATTGGTAATAATTATAGCTTTCAGCAACATAGATGTTTACAACAAACAAGATAACCTTCAAGTTGAGAATGAGTCATTTGCAAATCTTCCAGAATTTAAACTTGAAGAGCCTAATGATGAAGAGATCTTTCTTAGTTCGCATCAAAATCAAATTCGTTTCAAAGTCACTGATAAAAATGACAGTATTAAAATTTACGGATGGGATCATTTTTTATCATATCATGATGTTCAAATGTCTGTGCTAGAATCTAATCAATCTCATTATAGATTTGATGCTATCTTCTATATTGATAAATCCATCAAGTGGAACAAATTATATACACTATTTGAAAAACTTCAATTAATCAATACAAATAATGTCTTAATTACAATTACAGACTCTGAGACACTATTAGAAACATATTACAAGCATCATATTATCACGTCTAAAGAACTTTATAACAAATGGTCGAACTCAATAGAGTATCCTCCCCCTCCAACACCACCCCGATTTTTTGAAGAGCTTGTTGTAAATAAAAATGTAGACACTCTAAAAATTGCGTCATTCAAAACTGGTAAGACATCAATTAAAGATTCTATAAACTCATATCTCTACGACAGCGCAAGAAGTAATACCGCGTTCGTATTTTCAATTAATCAAGATATTTCAGTAGAAGATTACTTGGGTTTTATGATAGGTTATAAAACGGCTATATACAAACTGAGGTACGATTACGATAATCATCCTCAATTAAGAGATAGTACTTCAGCTAGGCTTAAGTATCCCATAATTTATAAAGAGATTTCACTCGCAAATTAGCAATTACTAAATTCAAATTCCGCTTTCGCGAAAGCGGAAAAAACATCTTAAAATACGCATCGAAAAAGTGCATCTCTTTTTTCCACAATATGTTAATAACTTCAAGGGTTTAGAGAGGTTTTAGAGCCTATTCTGGAGTCCCTTTCTTTATATTTGTTTTTAGACAATTTAACTATTAAAATATGAGCGACGACGCTAAGAAGAAAGAGTACTCGGCAGACAGTATTCAGGCCCTTGAGGGAATGGAGCACGTACGTATGCGTCCATCGATGTACATCGGTGATGTGGGTGTAAGAGGATTACACCACTTAGTATATGAGGTTGTAGATAACTCTATTGATGAGGCTATGGGTGGCTATTGTGACGCGATAGATGTAACTATAAATGAAAATAACTCTATCACGACTAGGGATAACGGTCGTGGAATCCCAGTAGGGCTTCATAAAAAAGAAGGTGTCTCTGCCCTTCAGGTTGTAATGACCAAAATAGGTGCCGGAGGAAAATTTGATAAAGATTCATATAAAGTTTCTGGAGGTCTTCACGGTGTTGGGGTATCTTGTGTAAACGCATTATCTAACCACTTAAGAGCTACCGTTTACAAAGAAGGTAAAATCTGGGAGCAAGAATATGAGCGTGGTAAAGCTATGTACCCTGTAAAAGTTATAGGTGATACAGACTTTACTGGTACAGAAGTTACATTCTTACCAGATGACAGTATCTTCCAGCAAACTACAGAGTATAGTTATGATACACTAGCATCTCGTTTACGCGAGCTATCATACCTTAATAAAGGAATTACGATTACACTTACTGATAAGCGTAATAAGAATGAGAAAGGAGAGTACGAAACTGAGACTTTCCAAAGTAAAGAAGGACTTGCTGAATTTGTACGCTTTCTAGACGGTAACCGTACTCCTATTATAGGTGAGGTTATCTCAATGGAAGGTGAGAAGAATGGTATCCCTGTTGAAGTAGCCATGATTTATAATGACAGCTACGCAGAGAATTTACACTCTTATGTAAATAACATTAATACACACGAAGGAGGAACGCACCTTGCTGGTTTCCGTCGTGGTCTTACAGGATCGCTTAAAAAGTTTGCTGATGCATCTGGTATGCTAGACAAACTTAAGTTTGATATTGCTGGTGATGATTTCCGTGAGGGACTTACTGCTATTATTTCTGTAAAAGTAAGTGAGCCACAATTTGAGGGGCAAACTAAAACGAAGTTAGGTAACCGCGAGGTTACCTCTGCAGTATCTCAGGCCGTTGCCGAAATGATTGAGATCTACATGGAAGAAAATCCGAATGATGCCAAAATCATCGTTCAGAAAGTAATTCTAGCTGCACAAGCACGTCACGCTGCAAAGAAAGCACGTGAGATGGTACAACGTAAAACGGTAATGAGTATAGGTGGTCTCCCTGGGAAATTATCTGACTGCTCTGAAACAGATCCTACGCTTTGCGAAGTATTCCTTGTCGAGGGAGACTCTGCAGGTGGTACTGCAAAACAAGGACGTGATCGTGAGTTTCAAGCTATCTTACCATTACGTGGTAAAATCTTGAACGTAGAGAAGGCTATGGTTCATAAAGTTTTTGAAAACGAAGAAATCAAAAACATTTTTACTGCATTAGGAGTAACCATTGGTACCGAAGAAGATAGCAAAGCGCTTAACTTATCTAAACTACGTTATCATAAAGTAGTCATCATGTGTGATGCCGATGTAGATGGTAGTCACATTTCTACTCTGATACTTACTTTCTTCTTCCGCTATATGAAGGAGCTTGTAGAAAATGGTTATGTATACATTGCCACTCCTCCACTTTACCTAGTAAAGAAAGGTCAGAAAAAGCAATACGCTTGGAATGATAAAGAGCGTGATGCCATTGCAGATTCTATGGGAACTCAAGGAGTATCTATACAACGATATAAAGGTCTTGGAGAGATGAATGCAGAGCAATTATGGGATACAACAATGAATCCTGAGTTCCGCACATTACGTCAAGTTGCCATAGATAATGGTACAGAAGCAGATAGAATATTCTCTATGCTTATGGGTGACGAGGTACCACCTCGCCGTGAGTTTATAGAAAAGAACGCTATTTATGCAAACATAGACGTTTAACAAAACTCTTATATTTTATTACAATGGTCCTGAGATAATTTCTCAGGACCATTTTTTTTTGAAGTAACTAACACCTCTCTGAATCTAAAAACCTGTGCATCGTATTACACTCGATTTTACAACCAACTAACCTAGTACCCAACAATACTCAAGATTTTCAAACTCAGCAATTAAATAGACAAAAAACACTTAATTATCGATAAAGTACACATATTACTATTCGCATTATATTCGTTTTTGAGTTTCTTAGTGAATTAAAAGCTATGTCTATATTTACTCTCGAAAGGGATATTTTTAGATTATTTATAACATATTTCTGCTAATTTCTTAAGATTAGATGTAGGGGTTTAATTGGATAGAGATTAGCAACCTATAAATCCTTGCTATTTTATAGCAAGGATTTTTTTTGTCTTATCATAAACGAACTCTACCTAACAGCATAGCCCGCAAATATATTGCTTGGACAACATAAAATCCTATTTAAAAGCCGTTAACAAGCACTTATCTTCGATGAATTGCTTAAAACTTAAAATTATCGGGCTGCGCTAGTGATCATTTACTCAATACAACCAGGCTCCTTATTTTTGTAATGCAGCATAACAACTGTCGCATTTACACTATTATAAGTTGGGTATTTAAAATAGTTTAAGAGTGAAAAACGAGCGATTATTATTTGATTCATTTGGATTGTGAATTTCCCCGCTTGTTCATCCCCGTTTCTCAATGAGAAGCGGGGATTTTTTTTGTTGGTTAACATACATTTAGCGTCAGAGCTCACGATAAACGAGAGAGTTATTGTATTTTCGCAAAAGCGTAAAAAGCTATTAAAATCATACTATAAATCCTTAAAATTACATCCATATGAAAGTTACTGTAGTCGGTGCTGGAGCCGTAGGAGCCAGTTGTGCAGAATACATTGCAATTAAAGATTTTGCAAGTGAAGTTGTCTTAGTAGATATTAAAGAAGGTTTTGCCGAAGGTAAAGCAATGGACTTAATGCAAACTGCTTCATTAAACGGGTTTGATACAAAAATCACAGGTACTACTGGTGATTATTCAAAAACTGCTGGTAGTGATATCGCAGTAATTACTTCTGGAATTCCTCGTAAGCCAGGAATGACTCGTGAAGAACTTATCGGGATCAATGCAGGTATTGTAAAAACAGTTGCCGCTAGCCTTGTAAAAGAATCACCTAATGTTATTCTTATCGTTGTTTCTAATCCTATGGATACAATGACTTACCTAGCACATAAAGTAACTGGACTTCCTAAAAACCGCATTATCGGTATGGGTGGAGCACTAGACAGCGCTCGTTTTAAGTACCGTCTTGCCGAAGCTCTTGAAGCTCCTATCTCAGATGTAGATGGAATGGTAATAGGTGGACACTCAGATAAAGGGATGGTACCTCTTACACGTCTTGCAACTCGCAACAGTGTACCTGTTTCAGAATTTATTTCTGAAGATAGACTTGCACAAGTAAAAGAAGATACTAAAGTAGGTGGAGCAACGCTTACTAAACTTCTAGGAACTTCTGCTTGGTATGCACCAGGAGCTGCAGTATCTGGACTTGTACAAGCAATTGCTTGTGACCAAAAGAAAATTTTCCCTTGTTCTGTACTTCTTGATGGAGAATACGGTCTTTCTGATCTTTGTATCGGAGTACCTGTAGTATTAGGAAGAAACGGAATTGAAAAAATAGTTGAAATCAACCTTAGTGATGCAGAAAAAGCGCATCTAGCAGAAAGTGCTGAAGGTGTTAAAGCAACAAACAGTTTACTTGACGCTTAAGAAGTCAGTAAATTGATCATATCAAAGGCTACCTATTTTTAGGTGGCCTTTTTTGTTATATATAATAAGGAGTCATTTTCTTTTTTAGTTACGCTTTCGCGAAAGCGTAAATACACACATCAAATCTTCCTCATTATACGTTTATCATGCAACTTAACATATCATTATAA
Organism: uncultured Dokdonia sp.; assembly: GCA_913060645.1. GTDB lineage: Bacteria > Bacteroidota > Bacteroidia > Flavobacteriales > Flavobacteriaceae > Dokdonia. The sequence continues at coordinate 7,950 of CAJXSW010000068.1, forward strand.
TGACCCAAAAAATATTGGGTACTACCACTGAGAATCCTATATTTGCGTGTTTGATGAAAACAGAAATCTAGAAGCAAAACTGCAATAGATGATGTTTTATAATTAAGTGTGTGAGAAATAAGTGGTTCATAAGTGCTTTTATAATTGCCCTTGCTATCGTAAGTATAAGCATGGAGCAACGCACTGCGCCTAATCAGGAAATAATTATTACATTTTCTGATACTGAGGCAAACCTTTCTCAATCTGAACATGCCATCACATTAGTAAAAAACAAGCTGAGCTCGCTTGAAGTTGATAATATTAAAGTAGAGCAACTTGATAATAGATCTTTAAAAGTATCTTACTACAGTACTATTGATGTTGCAGAGATAAAGAACAAATTATCACCTACCTCATCACATACTGTTTATAACCTTGAGAATGATAACTCAGATATACCAGGAGAAAACGAGCTCGGTCATTATGAGCTTGACGTTTATAAAATACAAGACAGCACAGATATGGAAGGTGCTGCTGGGGTTATTGTTGAGTCAAAATCTGAGTCTACACGTTCTTCTACCGTAAAAGTATATGCTAGCCTTCACAAACTAAGTGAGCGCGTAGCTACAAATCAAACACAAATTACTTACAATAATCACAAGAGAAGTGATGTTGCTTTCATTAACTCTTTCTACAACATACCTGAGACAAGGGCCGGCCCCTTTGCTTAAGGCATAACAACATTAGCTAAGGCAAGACTTGCTCTAGCTAATTGCTTTTATCACAAAAGCAATCCCACAGATTATAATACCAATCACTTTACATTAATTTCAACGTGATAATCACACACTGATGTGCTGTTTATTATGTTGATACAAACACACTAAAATGCAAAACAAAGGACTCATTAGATTTTTTGCGATAATTTTTGGTCTGGTATGTTTATACCAACTATCATTTACGTATTTCACAAACAAAACAGAAGACGAAGCTAAGGCTTACGCGATCTCTCAAGCACCAGAAGATGCAGACATGCAGGATGTGGTAGAGCGCGCATACTTAGATAGTATAGGAGCAAATCCTATTTTTGCTGGTATCACTTATAATGATGCTAAGGAAAAAGAACTTAACAAAGGACTGGATCTTAAAGGAGGTATTAACGTAATCCTTCAGATCTCTATCCGTGATATCTTAGGTGGTCTTTCTAATAATAGTACAGATCCAGCTTTTATAGCTGCATTAGATGCTACAGATGAGGCACAAAAAGATAGCCAGAACACATACTTCGAAGATTTCGTGTCTGCATTTGAAGATCAAGGAGGACAACTAGCGTCTCCAGATATCTTTGCAAACGTAATCCTTAACGAAAAAGTAGATACAGGAATGAGCAACGCAGAAGTTGCTAGTGTTCTTGAAACAGAAATCAAAGAAACAATAGGTTCTGCTTTTGAAACTTTACGTAATCGTATTGACAAATTTGGAGTAACACAACCTAACATCCAGTCTCTAGGAGATAATGGACGTATTCTTGTTGAGCTTCCAGGAGCAAAAGATATTGATCGTGTAAGAGGTCTTCTTGAAAAGACAGCACAATTGGAGTTTTACCAAACTCACTATGCTGGAGATGCACTTAACTACTTAATAGGAGCAAATGAGACACTTCGTGGACTTGTGGCTAATAATGAAGAGAAGCAAGAAGCTGCAGTAGCTCAAGACAGTACTCTTGATGATAATGTATCTGATCTACTTAAAGATGCAGATGAGGAAGAGGCAGAACAAGATTTTGGACCATTATTTAAAATCTTTAGCCCTAACCAACAAGCAGTTCAGATGAGCTCAATCCCAACTATAGGATTTGCTGTAGTAAAAGATACGGCAACTATCAACTCTTACTTAAGAAACCCAGCAGTTATTAAGCAGCGTCCAGCAGCTTTACGTTATGCAAAATTTGCTTGGGGTGTACCAGAAGAAGGTGCAGATATCGTAGCACTTTATGCACTTGAGTCTAACAGACAAGGAGCTCCATATATGGACGGTGATGTTGTAAACGACTCACGCCAGCAATTTACACAAACACAACAACCGGCAGTAGGTCTTGATTTTGAAGGACAAGGTGTAAACCAGTGGGCAAAAATGACTCGCGAAGTTGCACAAAAAGGAAACGCTATTGCAATTGTACTTGATGACAACGTATACTCTGCTCCATCAGCTCGTCAAGAAATTAAAAATGGTAGCACAGAAATCTCTGGAAACTTTACAGTAGCAGGAGCACAGGATCTTGCAACAGTATTAAACGCAGGTAGACTTCCTGCATCTGCAAAGATTATTCAAGCAGAAGAAATTGGACCATCATTAGGTAAAGAAGCTATTGATTCTGGAATCTTATCATTCCTTATCGCACTAGCACTAGTATTAGTATGGATGGTATTTTACTACGGTAAAGCTGGTGGATTTGCAGATATTGCTCTTGTAGTAAACATCCTTTTCATCTTTGGAGTACTTGCAGGTCTTGGAGCTGTACTTACACTTCCTGGTATTGCAGGTATCGTACTTACTATAGGTATGTCTGTGGATGCAAACGTACTTATCTTTGAGCGTATCAAAGAAGAGCTACGTAAAGGAAAATCTCAAAAAGATGCGATTAAAGATGGTTTCAACAACGCACTTTCTTCTATTCTTGATGCAAACATCACTACATTCTTAACAGCACTTATCCTTTTCTTATTTGGAACAGGACCAGTACAAGGATTTGCAACTACACTTATGATTGGTATTGCAACTTCATTATTCTGTGCAATTTTCATTACTCGTTTATTCATTGATGGATATGGTAAGAATGGAAAATCACTTGAGTTTGCTACTTCTATGACTAAAGGTCTTTTTGTAAATAACAATATCGACTTCTTAGGAAAACGTAAAATTGCTTATGCTATCTCTGGTGTACTTATCGTAGGTGGTCTTGCTGCTTTACTTACTGGCGGACTTGATACTGGTATTGACTTTGTAGGAGGTCGTACATATACTGTACGTTTTGATCAACCTATGAATGCACAAGAAGTAGAAGATGCACTTGTTGCAGATTTTGGAAGTGCAGATGTAAAAACTTTTGGAGCAGATAATCAATTAAAGATTACTACAAAGTACCGTATCGATGAGACAGGTACAGATATTGACGCTCAAGTTGAGCAACAATTATTTACTTCACTTACTCCTTACTTACCTACTGGAATGACGTATGCTGCATTTGCAAAGTCTACAGATGATAAGCAGGTAGGAAAAATGGAGTACTACATGGTAGGACCTACGATTGCAGATGATATTAAAAAAGGTGCACTTTTTGCAGTTATCGGATCATTAATCGTAGTATTCTTATACATCTTATTACGTTTCCGTAGATGGCAATTCTCTCTTGGAGCTGTAGCTGCAGTTTTCCATGATGTATTATTAGTGTTAGGAGTATTTGCAGTCTTGAAAAACATCATGCCATTTGACATGGAGGTAGATCAGAACTTTATTGCGGCAATTCTTACCGTAATTGGGTACTCTCTGAATGATACCGTGGTAGTTTTTGACCGTATACGTGAGTATATTAAAGAACACGGATCTACTAGAGGATTTGGTAAATTAATTAACCAAGCACTTAACAGTACATTAAGCCGTACACTTAATACGTCTGTAACTACGTTAATCGTACTTCTAGCGATCTTCTTCTTAGGAGCTCCATCTATTAGAGGATTAATGTTTGCACTTATTGTAGGTGTGATTGTAGGTACATATTCTTCACTATTTATCGCAACTCCTGTAATGTTTGACACAGTACAGAAGAAAGGATTAAAGGAAGAAAAAGAAGAGGAAGAAGTAGAAGCATAAGCTTCTAATAAACTCAATAAATAAAAAATCCGCTACTGAGAAGTAGCGGATTTTTTTATGCGCTTTCGCGAAAATTAGCTGTTAGCTGTTAGCTGTTAGCTGTTAGCAAATATAAAGTTGCTGGATAATGGACGGTGAAATTTTTAATAGATATGTACAGAAACTGTTGGGCTGCCAACTTCATCATCTCCCTAAAAGTATCCATAGCTTATAGCCTATCGTCTAAAGCTTTAAGCCTACTATGGAATATTTAAATACTTATGTGTTTGTAAGCTCACCTTCCACTTCGGGTTTTTCATCACGTAATCTACAATGAGCGGCACTATTTTATCACGCACAGACCATTCTGGTTGCAAGTATAAAATACAATCCTCCCCTACTTGCTCTGCGTGTTTCTCTGCAAAATCAAAGTCAGATTTATTAAAGATAATCACCTTAAGCTCATTTGCTTTTTCTAAAACAGACGTTTTAGGTAGCATTAGCTTTTTAGGAGAAAGACAGATCCAATCCCAATCACCAGAAAGCTCGTAAGCACCAGAAGTCTCAATATGAGTCGTAAGACCTAGTGACTTTAACTTTTGAGTAAGCGGGTTCATATCCCACATAAGCGGCTCACCACCTGTTACAACTATAGTATCAGAATACTTTGCTGCATTTTCGGCAATGGTATTTGCGTTTGTAGGAGGATGAATCGCAGCATCCCAGCTTTCCTTAACATCACACCAGTGGCAACCCACGTCACATCCACCCACTCGTATAAAGTAGGCAGCCGTTCCTTTATGGAATCCCTCTCCTTGTATGGTGTAAAATTCTTCCATAAGCGGGAGCATCTCACCAAGGTCTATTTGTGCTTGTAATGAATCTAAGGCCTGTTTTGTCATAGCGTGCAAAGATAAAGAATACAACTAGATTTAAAACCATCCATTGTGAGAGTCTGTTCAAGGTTAACAAATGTTGCGTATAGGTTGGATTTAATTACGCTTTCGCGAAAGCGTAACCGCGATATGTATTACCGCAAATAGCACTAAGACTAACATCTCGTAAGTGCATAATATGTATTTTTTTTTAAATAACTCACAACTCCCTTCGGCAAAAAAAACTTAATTACACTCACCTAACTATCGTAGTTTTTGAAAGCGCTTCCTACCGTTGTAATGAACATTTCTCCCTTAAAATCATTATTTTTAGACAAGCAACAGTTCTTCAAGAAAACAGGCTATATGAAGTATGAAAACAATCTCGCTTTCGCGAAAGCGCAAGATGAAAAAGATCCACTTAAAGAGTACCGTAACCGCTTCTACATACCCGTAGACAAAGAGGATAACGAACTTATCTACCTCTGCGGAAACAGTCTTGGCTGCCAGCCAAAATCTGTAGCACAATACATAGAACAGGAACTCAATGACTGGGCAGATCTGGGTGTTGAAGGGCATTTTAAAGAAGAAACTCCGTGGATGTCTTATCACGAGGAACTCGCAAAACCTATGGCACACATCGTAGGTGCAAAACCTAGTGAGGTAGTCATAATGAATACGCTCACGACAAACCTTCATTTGATGATGGTTTCGTTTTATAATCCTACGCCATCACGTCATAAAATAATTATAGAAAGCGATGCTTTCCCATCAGATAAGTATGCGGTAGAAAGTCAGATACGCCAGCGTGGGTATGATCCTGAGACGAGCCTTATACTATGGCAACCTCGGGATGGAGAAGAATTATGCCGTTATGAAGACCTAGAAACACTTGTAAAAGAACACGGCGACAGCGTTGCGCTATTACTCATAGGTAACACAAACTATTATTCTGGACAGTGCTACCCTATTAAAAAAATCACTGACTTAAGTCATAGCAACGGCAGCAAAGTAGGCTTTGACCTTGCACACGGCGTGGGTAATATTATGCCAGACTTACACGAGAGCGGTGCAGATTTTGCCGTGTGGTGTACTTATAAATACCTCAACAGCGGCCCAGGAAGTCTAGGGGGATGCTTTGTACACGAACGCCATCATACAGATAAAAACATACAACGCTTTACGGGCTGGTGGGGACAAAACAAAGACACACGCTTTAATATGCGCAAAGGCTTTGACCCAATCCCAACTGCCGAAGGCTGGCAATTATCAAATCCTCCTATCCTCAGTATGGCAGCGGTAAAAGCGAGCTTAGATATTTTTGATGAAGCTGGTATGAGCAACATACGTGCAAAATCTGAAAAACTCACCGGCTACCTAGAATTTCTAGTAAATGAACTTGATAACAATCATATTTCTATCATTACACCTAGCGATCCAGCGCAACGTGGGTGCCAACTAAGTATTCAAGTAAAAAATGCCGATAAGAGTTTACACAAAAAACTAACCGAAGCAGGAGTCATCTCAGACTGGCGTGAGCCAGATGTAATACGCGTCGCTCCAGCACCGCTTTACAATAGTTATCAAGACGTATTTGAAATGGTAGAACGACTCAAAAAGATACTGTAATGTATTTCCCTGAGATTTATAAAAATGAAAACCCAGAGGAGATAAGCAGTTTCTTAAAAGAAAATGCTTTTGGGATTCTTGTCACAAATCTTGACGGAAAATCGTGTGCAACACACATCCCTTTAGAATTATCAAAACGCCCAGACGGCACCGAAATCATACACGCACACATCTCAAAAATGAATGAGCAAGTTGCTCACCTCAAAAATGGCGCAGAGGCGCTCTGTATTTTTAATGGACCTCACAGTTATATTTCGGCTAGTTGGTACGATTTTGAAGAAGTATCCACCTGGAACTATACGGCTGTACAAGTGAGAGGTAATGTAAGTTTACTAGATAAGGAAGGCACTTATAAATCCATCAAAGCATTGATGGATAAGTATGAAGCACCACAAAAAAATCCAATAGATATGGATGCGCTTTCTGAAAAGACATTGCGACAAATAAACGGCGTCGTGGCATTTGAGATTGAGATTACGAGTATTGAAGCTGTAAAAAAGATGTCACAAAACAGAAACGATAAAAATCACGCTGCTGTAGTATCTAGCTTACGCGAAAATGGAACTCCAAACGACAAAGCCGTCGCAGACGAAATGGAGTGCTTGAGAAATAAATAACATTCAAACAGTACTAACGGAGAAATCACACTAGTACTCACAATATAATATGGCAAAACAAGAACACATACTCATTATAGGCGCAGGCCTTTGCGGTTCGCTTCTAGCCTTACGTATGGCGCAACGTGGTTATAAAATCACCTTGATGGAAAAGCGTCCAGACCTAAGAGCCGTACATCAAGATGCAGGTAGGAGTATCAACCTCGCTTTATCAGATAGAGGTTTAAAAGGAATACGCCTTGTAGGTCTTGAGGATCGAGTAAAAGATTTGTGTATCCCTATGAATGGAAGAATGCTGCACGACAAAGAAAGTAACACGCTTTTTAGTCCGTATTCTGGGCGTACAGATGAGTATATAAATTCTATCTCACGCACAGACCTCAACATTATGCTACTCAATGCGGCAGATGAGTATGACACCCTACAAGTACACTTTAACCAAGCTTGTACAAACGTAGATCTTAAAAATGCTACGGCAACCTTTACAGATTATCACACAAAAGAAGAGCAAACCATCACTGCAGATATTATTCTAGGAGCAGATGGTGCAGGATCTGCAGTGCGTAAGAGTATGTATATGAGTCGTGACTTTTTATTCAGCTTTTCTCAAGATTACTTAGGTCACGGTTATAAGGAACTCACCTTCCCTCCTGCCGAAAATGGCGGTTACCGTACCGAAAAAAATGCCTTACACATCTGGCCACGTGGTCGAGATATGATCATTGCTTTGCCTAACCTAGATGGGAGTTTTACTGTAACGCTATTTATAGATTATGAAGATGCACCAGATAGTTTTGCATCGCTAGATAGTCCAGCTGCAATTACAGAATACTTTACACGCCAGTTTCCAGACGCTATCCCTATGATGCCAGAACTGGTAAAAGAATATGAAGAAAATCCTGTAGGGCCGCTAGGTACTATAAAATGCCATCCTTGGAGCGCCTTTGGAAAAACGTGTATTCTAGGAGATGCGGCACACGCCATTGTTCCTTTTTATGGACAAGGGATGAATGCTAGTTTTGAAGATGTGGTAGTTTTTGACGAGACGCTCGATACATTTGGCGATCAAGGATGGGAGAAGGTTTTCAAAGAATTTGAAAAAACCAGAAAACCAGATACAGATGCCATTGCAGACCTGTCTCTTATACACATCTGACGCTGCCGACGAAGAGGATAGTGTAGATC
>CAJXSW010000069.1 GCA_913060645.1 uncultured Dokdonia sp.
CACTATCCTCTTCGTCGGCAGCGTCAGATGTGTATAAGAGACAGTCTGCAGAGCGCAGTGATGTACTTAGTGCAACCATTATCGCAGTAGATTGCGCTACGGCAGATGCTTGGGCAACTTCATGTATGGCGATGGGCCTTGATCGTGTTAAGGAAGCTTTAAAAGGTCAAGACGTAGAGGCTTACTTAGTTTATGACGGCGGGGTCTATATGACGGAGGGATTTGATAAGTATATACAGGATTAACGTTTTAATAGAAAATGTCTAGCAACGTCTTCTCGGTTATTAAACTTTAATAAAAACCAATAGTCACTAGAAGGAAGTAATTTTCCTCTGTATATTCCATTCCATCCATTAGATTGAGGTGATAGCTGCTTTAGTAATTTACCATATCGATCAAATATGTAAATGGATGCTATATCTTCTATATCGCCAATACCAATGATTTTCCACTCATCATGATATCCATCACCATTAGGTGTGAAGTAGCGAGGGTAATCTAAAATGAGTTGTCTTTTAGTAACAGTGCCACATCCATTTTTATCTCTTACATAAAAGTCATAATAATCGTTAGTCAGTCCTGTAAAAGTATTGCTATCCTGAAAGTTGCTTGCTGTGTCAATAGCATATTCATACTCGCCTAGACCTTCCGTATTTACTATTGCGGTATTATTATTCTGTGCAAAACTAGTAACAGATATCTCTGTGATATTTGCAATAGAACTTCCAGCAATCGTAGTGCTCTCTGTCGCTCTACAACCACTGATATCTGTTACAATAACGCTATAAGTTCCAGGAGTGTTGACTGTGATTTGATTGAGGTTTTCTCCAGATTGACCATTGCTCCATTCATAGAAGGCATAATTAGGCTCTGTGATAAGTACAATAGGCTGAGGATCGTTAGTGCAAATTTGAAGATTTTGGGGTAAAGTCACATCAAAGGGTATGGATACGGATAAATCAAATTCATTAATATTGAAACATCCTGTGAGCGTATTTTCTACTCGATAATAAAGTGTTTGTGGATTTGCTATGTTGACATAATCTAATTCAATAGGATCTGCGCCTGTGCTTACATTGTCAAGAGTTTCATGAAATGTTACGGCTACATTATTCTGATTATTTATTGATGGAATAAGTGTAGCTAAATCAAAAATAGTTCTCTCGTCTACAGGGCCGTCTAAGTCACATAATTCTTGGTCTGGAGTTGGGTTTATAGTTGGAGTTTCTGGTAGTTGTGAGGTTCCTGTGGTTTCAATGTCAAAACTTTCATTACCTATCGCGCGATCAATTAAAACATAATAAGTCTGACCAGCTAGAACATTCAGACCGCTCAAAAAACCATCACCATTAGCTCCTGGGCCTTCCGATACATCTCCATTAGGTTCTGCTGTAGATAAGCCAGTGGCTGCTGAAACTCCTGCGGCCTGTGGATTTGTAGTAGAGCATCTTATGGCATCGCCTAGTAAGCTACAGTCGTCTGTGGGGCCATAAACAGCAAAATCATAATCATCTGTATTATTAGTAGGGGTAATAGTAAAACCAAATGTACCGTCCGATACAAATGTAAAACTTAGCCAGATGGTATCAGAAAAGCCGAAAAAACAAGGTGGGCGAGTATTACTAGGTAATGAAAATTCGTCAAATCCAACTCCTGCAGGTTCTATGCCTAATTGTAAGCTGCCACATACTTGTATGGAATTTAAACAGTCATTTGAAGTTTGTCCAAATAAGGCGTAAGAGCTAAAAAGGAGAAACAAACAAATCGTTTTAGCTGGATGTCCCATTGGATTAGATTAATTAGCAATGCATGAAAATACGATTATTTATAACAAACAGGTAATATCTCACCTTGAGCTAGTCTATATCTATCTACTTCTTCTTGAGATAAAGTGTTTGTGTAATCTACTTCATCTACTTTAAACCCTACGCTTCTTAGCTTGTCAAAATAGTCGCGACCGTAGACACGAACGTGATCATATTGTCCAAAAATCTTAGCTCTTTCGTCACGATCTGTGATGGTGTCGTCTTCAAATGTTATGGATCTATCAAGTTCTTGAGGAATTTGTAAAATTGCCATCCCACCTGGTTTTAAGACGCGATACAATTCTTGCATCGCTTTAGTGTCATCTGGGATGTGCTCTAATACATGATTACAGAATATAAGATCATAACTGTTTTCGCCGAAAGGCAAATCACATATATCTGCTTTCACATCTGCTAGCGGAGAGTTTAAATCTGTGGTGGTGTAATCAAGGTGTGCGCTTTTGCGAAAGCGTTTATAAAAAGCTTGCTCTGGAGCAAAATGCAACGTTTTTCTTGGGGAAGTAAAGAAATCTGTTTCCCGTTGTAACCAAAGCCATAAGAGTCTGTGACGTTCGAGTGAGAGCGTAGATGGAGACAGTACATTCTCTCTTGGTGTACCATAACCGTACGGTAAAAATTTCTTAAATGTTTTTCCGTCTATAGGATCCTCGTAACGGTCACCTTTCAAAAAGGTAGCCATAATAGGTCTCACCACATAACTAGCCCTGATTAATAAAGGTCGCGGAATGGCGTTTAAGAAAAATTTGAAAAGCTTTTTCACTAGTTACAGCACTAAAGCTTGCTGACGAAAAGGAGTTTCCTCATCGCTCTCAATTCCTAATGCTTTATAGATGTATGCAAAAGTGGATAGTAGCTCCGGCTTTCCATCAAGTATGGCTACATCATGTTCAAAATGAGCACTTGGTTTATTATCGCGTGTAGTTATCGTCCAGCCGTCATTATGCTGTGTGATATTGCGAGTTCCCATATTAGTCATAGGCTCGATGGCTACTACCATACCTTCTATAAATTTTTTACCACGTCCACGTTTACCGTAGTTAGGCATTTCTGGGTCTTCATGCATGGTAGTTCCTAAACCGTGACCTACGAGTTCACGTACTACACCATAGCCATGATCTTCTGTAAATTTTTGAATGGCGTAGCCTACATCACCTGTGCGGTTACCTATTTTGAGTTGCTCTATACCTACATAAAGAGATTGCTTAGTAACTTCAAGTAATTTCTTTACTTCTGGTGCTACTTCGCCTACTTCAAAAGTGTATGCGTGATCGCCATAGAAGCCATTTTTAATAGCACCACAATCTATTGAGATAATGTCGCCTTCTACAAGAGGTTTGTTGTTAGGTATGCCGTGTACAACTTGCTCATTAGGACTCATGCAAAGTGTGTTAGGGAAATCGTATAACCCCAAGAAACCTGGAATCGCATCTTGTGAACGTATATAGTCTTCTGCTATCTTATCGAGATATAGTGTGGTTACTCCCGGTTTTACCTCTCCAGCAAGTATGCCTAAGGTGCGAGATACTACTAACGCACTCTCACGCATTAATTCTATCTCTTCTCTTGTTTTTTGTATAATTGCCATTATGCGTTTTCGTCTTTAAAAAGCTCCTCTATGCGAGACATAAAGCTCTTTTTCGTTTTTTTTCTAACAGGTTTACTGCGTTTCTGTTTAAGCGTGGGTGATTTCTCTGCATTGCTGCCTAATATTTGGTAGATTTCTCCCCAGCCCATCATACCACGTACATCGCGATCGTCAATAAAAATATCTGCATTGATTTTGCGGCTTATCTCTTCACTTAAAGCTTCCTCTGGATAACTTTTATTTATGGCATAAAATGTAATGCCATTATCCTTACAAAACTGAACCGCTTCATCTAAGCGAGCACCACTTCTATAGGTCCATAGAATAAGGCGGTTTCCTTCTTGTTGTAATTTTTTAAGGGTATCAAAAGCAAATAGCATAGGCTTACCAATTCCAGGATACGCATTTTCTACAATGGTACCGTCAAAATCTACAGCTATGGTTTTTGTTGTTTCGATTGCTTTAAAGTTTATGCAAAATTACAAAAAGATCAACGGTTAGTTATGCATAATAGCAAAGGGCTTCTAACGATTTATTAGAAGCCCTTTATTATAAATTAAATAGTTGTTATTGTATCAAGTCACCTTTTGGGTCTGGGCCATATTGATTAGGGCCGTGAGTTCCTTCTGTAGCCATAAGTATCAATAACCAAATACCGCCTATAAACGGGACAAAGCCTATAAAGTACCAAGTGCCGCTTTTACCTTGGTCATGAAGCCTGCGCACTACTACCGCAATACTAGGTATGAATAGAGCGACTATGTACAGAAAAAGTAATAGACCTCCTATCATCATTAGTGCTTCGCTCTCCATAACTGCTCCAGCAATAAATGGTATGTAAGAAAGAACTACAAAAATTACATTAAATAAGGCAAACATCCAATATTCTTCCCTACGTGCTCTTCCTTCAAAGTTTGCATAATTGTCTCTTATTACTTTTAAATACCATTTCATAAATTGATTGTGTTTTTGATTAATGTTAAAGACGCTAAACTAATAAAAATTAATAGCTACTTTAAAAATAATGTCAAAAATAAAACCCTCATGAAGATGAGGGTTTTAAGATTAAATATTGATTCTCTACTTACTCAGCATAAGCATGTTTATAATCTACGCCAGATAGAATCTTTGCCATATCTTTCTCTAAGCTTTCTAGAGGATACTCTACAATACGACCAAGTTCTTGACCATCTTTCATAAAAATGAATGTAGGCACATTTGTTATATCTTTTCCTTTTACTAGTTCTTCTGGAGCTGTTTTATCTTGTGAAATAGTGATAAGTTTTACAGTTTCACTTTCATAATCTACTTCGTCAAGGATTTTGAAAAAAGCAGGTACCTCACGCTGGCTGTCCTCACACCATGTTCCCATGAAAATGGTAATTCTTACATCTTTAAGGCCTTCCTTGATAGCCGTAAGAGACTCCACGTCTATCGTGTGATTCTTATAGCTATTCATAAACCATTCGTTATATGGTTCAGACTCTAGGGTTTCTCGTTCTTGTGCGCCCAAAAGGATGGCAATCCCATTGTCGTCCACATTTTCATCAATTACTTCTACTTCTTCTACTACCACAACTTCTTCGGTAGGGGTTTTTTCTTTACAAGAGAAAGTGAGTGCTATAATAGCTACTAAGGCAATAATATTAGTTTTCATAAGAGTGTTTATAAGGTTCTCCATTTAAAATTTTAAGCATGTCTTCTTCAAGACTTTCTACTGGACGCTCCACAATACGGCCTATTTCTTTACCATCTTTTTTAAAGATAAAAGTAGGTACACGTATGATGTTATTCCCATCAGTATATATTGTAGGTTTCTTTTTGGTACGATCTACGGTAATAAGCTCTAAGTCTTGATTTTTAAAAGAAGCATCATCTAGTATTTTAAACATTCTAGGAGTTTCACGTTTACTATCTCCACACCATGTTCCCATAAAAGTGGTGATAGTAACGCCTTCTAGCCCTTTTTCTATATCATTTATGTAATCTGTATTTACTACATATTTTGCATAGTTAGGATTGAACCAACTATCACAAGGAGCTTGCTTTAGTGCACTTCTATCTTCTTTACCTACTAACATTGTTTTAACTTTAGGAGCAGGTTTTACCACTACTGCTGGGAGTGCAGGTTTAACAGGTGTTTTCGGTTCTACGGTTTCTGCAACTTGAGGTGTAGGAGTAGCTTCTACTGCTTTTTTTGAGCTATCACAACTTGACATAAGAGCAAGAAGTGCGAGTGTTATATAAAATTTTTTCATTGTCTATGTAATTTATATTAGTGGTGTACAATCCATAACTGCTGGTTGGTCTACGCCTAGTAGTTTTAAAACTGTAGGTGCAACATCAGATAGAATACCATTGTTGATTTTTTTGATATCCTTATCAACTAGAATTACGGGTACTGGGTTTGTTGTGTGAGCCGTATTTGGAGAGCCATCAGGGTTAATCATTACCTCTGCATTTCCATGGTCGGCAATGATGATTACAGTGTAATCATTTTCTTCGGCGGTGGTAACGATATCTTTAACGCAAGTATCTACAGTCTCACAAGCTTTAATTGCTGCCTCCATAACACCCGTATGACCTACCATATCCGGATTTGCAAAGTTGAGACATACAAAGTCTACGTCTCCTTTGTTTATTTCTGGAACAATTTTATCACGTATCTCAAAGGCGCTCATTTCTGGCTGTAAGTCGTAGGTGGCAACCTTAGGCGAGGGTGCTAGTAATCTAGACTCTCCATCAAAAGGTTCTTCACGGCCTCCAGAAAAGAAAAATGTTACGTGTGGGTACTTCTCAGTCTCAGCGATGCGTATTTGCTTTTTTCCAGCATTTGCAAGTACCTCTCCTAAGGTATTTACTAAGTTATCTTTATCATAGATGACTTTCATTCCTGTAAACGTGTCATCATAATTTGTCATGGTAACGTAGTACAAATCTAGCTTTTGAGTGTCTTGCTCAGGAAAATCTTTTTGAGACAACATTTCTGTTAGTTCGCGACCACGATCTGTTCTAAAGTTAAAGAAGATCACCACATCACCTTCTTGAACGGTAGATATACTCTCGTTATCTTGGGTCACAAATAGCGGATCAATAAATTCATCCGTCTTACCTGCATCATAGCTCTCTTGAATTGACTGTACAACATCTTTAGTAGGTGTTCCAGCACCTTTGGTAATTAGATTATATGCAAGAACAACACGTTCCCATCGTTTGTCTCTATCCATCGCATAGTAGCGACCTATTACAGATGCTAGTTGTGCGTTGTGCGCTTTCGCGAAAGCAGAAATATCTCCTATAAGTTCTTTTCCAGATTTTGGATCTACATCACGACCATCTGTAAATGCGTGGATGTAAGATTGAGGAACTCCAGCATTTTCGGCAGCGAGAATAAGTCCTTTTAAGTGATTGATATGAGAGTGTACACCACCATCAGAAACAAGACCGAGAAAGTGAACAGATTTATTGTTTTCTTTCGCGAAAGCGAAAGCATCTTTCAATACTTGCTCATCTTTAAGCGTATCATCTTTGAGTGCTTTATTGATTTTAGCAAAATCTTGATATACAATTCGACCAGCACCTAGGTTCATGTGGCCTACCTCGCTATTGCCCATTTGCCCTTCTGGAAGGCCTACATTTTCACCATGAGTGAGTAATTGAGCATGTGGGTACTTATTATAAAGGCTATCTATAAATGGCGTTTGCGCTTGGTCTACGGCAGAAACTTTCTTGTCTGGAGCCATGCCCCATCCGTCAAGTATCATTAGGATTGTTTTCTTGTTCATGATCTTAAGTTGAATAGTAAAGATAAAAACAAAACCTCGCGAGAGCGAGGTTTTGGGTATGTTTTGACGAAAACGGTTGCGCTACATTGTAGCTGGACCCGTGTAACCATATTTCTGGATACTCTCCTTTATTTGCTCAATACGATTCTCTGGATCTGGGTGTGTGCTAGAGAATTCTGGTTGGCTACTGCCACCACTTGCTGCCTTAAGTATTTTCATCACGCCTATCATCTGATACGGATCATACCCAGCACGTATCATAAAACGTACACCTAGGTCATCACTTTCTAACTCGTCATCACGACCATTACCTAACAATACACTCTGACCTATAGAACCTGCAGCACCGCCCATGCCGCCGCCTACCTCTGCCCCCATAGAGATGGTAGACCACATACTAGAGTTTTCGGCACGTTCTGCGCTATGTTTTCCTAGAACGTGACCTATCTCGTGACCTAGCACACCTGCTACTTGATCTTCGTTTTCAAGTTTTGAGAGTAGGGCATAGGTGATAAAAATTTGTCCTCCAGGAAGTGCAAATGCATTTACTGTTTGTTCATCTCGTAATAAGTGAAAGTCGTATCTATAAGGAGTCTCACGGGCCATGCTTTCTTGTACAAGCTTATTTCCTACTTGATCTACAAAGGCTTGAAGTTGCTGGTCTGGGTGTAAACCGCCATGCTGCTCTGCCATTTGAGGTGCATATTGTATTCCCATCGCGATCTCCTCATCTGGAGACATACTTATCGCCTGTACTTTTCCTGTATATGGGTTCTCCTCGCGGTTACTGCAATTCTTAAAAAGTGCAAATGCAACGATGGCAACTCCAATAAGTAATCTGATCTTAAGACCGCTACCTCTTTTCATATTATAAGATGGTTATTTTAGTTATGATTACAAGGTAATAAAAACTCATAAGTCTTGCAGTATTATGGGTGTTATAGAAAACAAAAAAATCCAAGCAACTTGAGTCACTTGGATTGTATATGTAGAATAATTGCTTTTTATTTTACAGCGACTCTCCAGCCATATTTATCTTCTGTGCGGTTGTACTGTATGTCGTTTAGGTCTTTTTTAAACTTCATACCGTAGCTATTTTCTGGTGCGTTGAGTTTGTGATCTTCACCTTTATAAGCAAAGCTCTTAAAAGGAACAACTACTGCGGCAGTACCTACTCCAAAAATTTCTTTAAGCTCACCAGCTTGTGCAGCTGCTACAATTTCTTTTACAGACACAGGTCTTACTTCTACAGTAATTCCTGCTGCTTCTGCAAGTTGGATAACACTTTTACGAGTAATACCGTTAAGAATTGTATCATTAGTAGGAGCTGTAAGAAGTGCATCTCCCACACGGAAGAATACATTCATCGTACCAGCTTCTTCTAGGTATTCATGTGTATTTGCATCTGTCCAGATTACTTGCTGGTACCCTTCTTCTTTTGCAAGATTAGTAGGGTAAAACTGAGCAGCATAGTTACCTGCAGCTTTTGCATAACCTACACCACCACTAGCGGCACGGCTATACTTTTCGGCAAATACTACGCTCACTTCTCCAGAGTAATAAGACTGTGCAGGAGCAAGGATAATCATAAACTTGTACCTATCTGCAGGTGATGCAGATACTCCAGGTTGCGTTGCAATGTGAAACGGGCGAATGTAAAGCGAGTTACCGTCACCAGCTTTGATCCATGCTTCGTCAAGTTTAAGAAGCTCCATAAGACCTTCCATAAAAACTTCTTTAGGAAGTTCTGGCATTGCAAGACGAGCAGATGATGTATTAATACGCTCCCAGTTATCTTCTGGACGAAATAAGAAGATATCACCGTTATCATCCTTAAATGCTTTCATTCCTTCAAAAACAGCCTGTCCATAGTGAAAAACTTTTGCACTAGGATCCATAGAGATAGGGCCATAAGGAACTATTTCTGGTTGTTGCCACTTGCCATCTGCATATTCCACAGAAAACATGTGGTCTGTAAATACGCTACCAAAAGCAAGGTTACTAAAATCAACATCAGCAATTTTACTGTTGTCACGTTTTGTAATACGAAGTGTAGAGGTTGTTTCCATAGCAACAAATTTAATGATTTGTCATCCTTGTCGAGTGATTTTTGCATAATTTTACGATGTTCAACTAAAAACCAACCTATTATGAAAATATATGCAACGATATTCTTAATTTTCTTGACATTACTAAGTTGTAAAGAGGTTAGCAATGAGAGTGATAACGCTTTCGCGAAAGCGGAAACTGAAAATAAAGAAGCTCAACAGGCGTATGCAAGCTACGGAGAAAAGATATCTGTAGACGGTGCAATGACCAAAATCGAGATCTCAGAAAGGTATGCAGCTCTTGCCGAAGGTGATACGGCTATCGTAAAATTTGAAGCACCAATTAATGATGTTTGCGCCTCAAAAGGTTGCTGGATGCGCTTAGATATAGCAGATGAGGAACAAGTGTTTGTAAAGTTTAAAGATTACGGATTCTTTGTGCCTACAGATACTAAAGATGGAAATGCCGTTGTAGAAGGTAAAGCTTACCTAGAAGAAGTATCTGTAGATGAACTGCGTCACATGGCAGAAGATGCTGGAAAATCTAAAGAAGAGATAGCTGCGATTACTAAACCGGAGCGCGAGTTACGCTTTATGGCAGATGGTGTGTTAATTAAAGCAGACTAAGCCACACTTTATAAAATCATTAAAAAAGGGTAGGCGTATGCTTACCCTTTTTTACTAGTATTACCTAACAGAAATGAAGAGAGAAATTATAACTACAGGAGACGGCTCAAAGACGATACATATTGCAGAATGGGATGAGCAGTATCATTCTAAACATGGAGCGATACAAGAAGCACGTCATGTGTTTTTAATGACCGGAGTAGAACACTATGTTACACAACATCGAGATCAAAAAAAAATTGCAATACTAGAAATGGGTTTTGGTACAGGACTCAATGCGTTGCTAACCTATTTTGAGGCAGAAAAACATAACGTGTCATTCAATTATGTGGGTGCAGAGGCATATCCAGTTTCTCAAGAAGAAGCTGCGGCGATGGAATATGCTAGTCAGCTAGAGGAAGAGAATGCAACAAGCATTTATAATAAGTTACACGATGCTACGTGGGAAGAGGAATCAAAAATCAGTGATGATTTTATGCTTACAAAACGCAAGCAGCGTTTTGAAGATATTAATGATACTGAGGTTTTTGATTTAATTTATTTTGATGCTTTTGGTCCAAGAGTTCAGCCAACATTATGGACAGAAGAGATTTTTACAAAAATGTTTAATGCACTAAAACCTAACGGTGTGTTGACAACATATTGCGCTCAAGGAGCTGCAAGGAGAGCAATGCAAGCTGTAGGTTTTCTAGTAGAGCGACTCCCAGGACCTCCAGGAAAACGCGAGATGTTAAGAGCTACAAAGCTTGGTCTCTAAGTTTTTCGATAATTATAATAAAGAGATATCCGCCTACATAAGCGAGCATATCCCACCACGAGAAGGAGGTGCCTAGAATAATGCGCGCGAGTTTATTATCTGCTAGGCCTGTGTAGTTTATAAAGGAAATTGCTTGTAGGCCTTCTACTATAAAAGCAAAAAGTAATACCGCCAGCGCCGTAATGTTTTTGCTTTTAAAACTTCTCGGGATATTAAACAACCCCATTAGAAGCACATAGATTAACACTACAACGATACTATCGCCTAAGTAAGGTCTTATGAAATCGTCATGTACGTAAATGGCAATAAATATTTCCGTTGCTAGTAGTACTAAGAATGTGATGATGTATTTAGCGGAAATTTTCATTTGGACTTGAGAATGTTTACAACAACTCGCCCTAGAGATATCATAATAGTAATAATTCCTGCATATAGTAATCCAGAGATTACCGAAAATGTTCTGCCAGTGTCAGAAACAAATTTTTGCATTACTTCAGATTGTTGTGGAGTAATTTCATTGCCGCTAAAAAATCCGTCACTATTAAGATCAAATTTTTGTAAGGCTAGCTGTAGGGAGATGTCTTGATATGTTGCTACGCTCACTACAATAAAATAGATGCTTAAAAAAATAATTCCGTAGTAGAATAACCATTTGTTACCAGAAAGCATCTTTCTTCGGTAGCAGAAGAGTATCACCAAAAGAAAGAATGTAATTATTGTAACAATTACAAGATGTAGACGTGGCTGTATGATATTCATTTGGTGTTTTTATTTATATTTATTTTTTTTTTAACATGAGTAACAGGTTCCACACTAAAAAGAGAAAGAAAAAGGACCCAGTCATCTTAATGCGTATCGCAAGTAAAATGAAGCATAGTAAAAGACTTCCTATGAGAATATAGAATTCTCTAAGTTTTGAGATGATAATTTTTTCCATGGCTATAAAAAATTAAGAACAATTGCCCCGCATGCAAAAGCTAGCGGAATATTTAATAGCATAATGACTAGTGTCAAAAAATGCTCTGGAAGCTCATTGCGGTGTATTGCAGCATTAAAGAATACCCATATAAAAACCACGAGATGTACGATTACTGTTGGGATTAGGTGTAAATAACCTGCCATAGCAACTTCACTATCTTTCGTAATCATATATACAAATACAAATAAGATCCCAAGACAGGCACTAAATGCTGCTAGCTTTATCGAAAATCGATTAATTGCGTGCTGCGGTGTCGGTAATTTCATAAGTTGAGGTGTTTGGGTTTAGTAGGCCTAGAAGTGTTTTGGATTGCCAGGTTTCTTCAGATAAAGAAGTTTGCCATTGCTCATATCTATGTTGAATACTTGTACGATTCACAGGTTTTTCTGGGTTTGCTTTCGCGAAAGCGTATAAAATATCTCCATTGCTACTCCCCATAGAAAGTAAATAGGAAATGTCTGGAGTTTCTACTTCATTTAAATTATACGTGGTTATCACACGATCCCAACTAAAACTTGAAATCATGATAACAAGCACAAAAGCAGTACGGGTATTTGCTTTGAGCATAAATAATAGATTGAGTTTACGAGCAATTTTTACATAAGTGGTAATCATACCAGCAATACATAGTGCGAGGTAGATAAAGACACCTATTCTTTTGTAAGTAAGCCCGAAACCACTGCTGTACATATAGTTTTTGTAAGCCGTGAATAGGATAATAATTATGTTAAGCGCAATCCAGATATAGGTAAAACGTCTTAGTGTCTCACTTTTTTTGTAAAAATTAAGATCACCGCGAAAGAGAATTAATATCGTAGTAATCGCAATAATAATAGAAGTGATAAGCGCACTCACGCCATCGTGTACCGTGGTAGAAAGTGTAGCTGCATCCGCAAGCGGATCATGAAGTATATACCAAATATCTGTAGTGATAAATATTATAATGAGCGCATTAAGTGCTCCTAATAGAATGGTGCCCAGTAGTTGTTCTCTATTAAGGGTAGTAGCTTTAATGTCAGATATAGGTTGTTCAGATAGAGTAGTGGAAGCATCGCGATCTATAGAAGTAATGATGTCGAGCTCTGCTTTTGAGGTTAGATTTATAATTAAATAATACCCCATAGCTGTAGTGAGTAGCCAATTAAAGTTTATAAAATCAAGATTAATAGCCGCAATCCATTCACCTAGTATAGGGTTTGCTTTACCATAAAGCATCGCAAAAACCACTACCAGCGTAGTGACAATAGCTGTGGTAAGGATGATAAATTTATAATTGTGATTACTTTTTACCTTAGGGATGTCTTTATTAGGATTCATCGTACTATGTAAAGCACCTAGCAAAGATTGATACAGTCCGTTGAGCCATTGGACATATACTGCGTTTTTAATTCCCGAGATACTACCTGCAAATACAATAAAAGCCAAAATACAAGTGGTGATCGCTTGCAAACTATTTACTGTAAATACAAATACGGTACTCAATAGATAGAGCCCTGCAGCAAGGAGAAATGATTTGTTGGACTTGGTTTCCGGACGAATGATAATAACCGCTACTACTGCAATTATTGAAAATAATAGCATATTGAGGCCAAGGCTTTGACCGTAAAATAGAAGACTAAAAAGTATAGCGCCTAGACATCTGATTATTGAATTTTTCATAAAAGTTTGATTTTTAAAGTATGTTGTAAATCTGCGAGTGGTTCTGTGAGAAGCTCTAAGTAATTGAGGTTATAAAATCGATTTGCCTTTTTTCCTCTCTTGAAAGCTTTTATAAATGACTTAAAATGATCTATAAATAATGTTGTACCTACGGTGAGTGCAATAAAGAGGTATAGAGATCGCTTTCCATTCCCAAAGAGTAGCCATTGCATGGCGATTTCGTCAGGCACAGCAATACTAGTAGCAGTAAGTACGTGAAAGACGTCGTGATCTTCTAGTTGAGGTTCTGGAGTGAAGTGATGAGTAAGTAAAAAGCAGCCTAAATGATAACCTAGTGTCTCTGGTGAGTACTCTAGTAATTCTTTAGCAGAAATTCCCCAAGCAGCTTCTTTTTTAAAAAGCAATCTATAGGGGATTTTACTCCATTCATATAGGCGTTCTAGTAATAAATAACGAAGTGTTTCCATAATTATAAAGTACTTTGTATTTCAAAGTAAAGTGATAAAAAAATATATATTTAGTTGTTGCCTAATAACTTTTCAAGCGCTTCAATGTGTTTTTTAAATGCATTTTTACCCTTTGTTGTGACACTATAACTCGTGTTAGGCTTGCGGCCAATAAATGCTTTTTGGACCACGATATAGGCTTCTTTTTCTAATGCTTTTGCGTGACTTGCAAGGTTACCATCTGTCGCTCCTAGAAGTTCTTTTAATTCTTTAAAATCTGCCTTTTCATTCACCATAAGCACGCTCATAATCCCTAGGCGGATACGATGATCAAAAGCTTTATTTATGTTGTTTATGATGGACATTGTTGTGTTTTTGTAACGTCTATATGATGTTTTGTGTGGTGTACGCTTTCGCGAAAATATTAGTTGCTTGGATTATACTCTATTATTTTGTTAATACCTAAAACAATAAATTGATAAATTATTTCATCTTCCCTATCGAACACACCATTATTATTAGAGTCTGACACACTCTTGAAGTACAAACGATTTAATTCAGGTATAGTTTTATAGTCTATTAAGTTGCTATTCTTTTTAGTTAATTTTCGAAAGCCAGCTCCATCGCCATTACTTAAATAAAGGGAAAGTATATCGTTATTATCTAAAGTATGATCATTATTTGTATCAGAATCTATTACCTCATAGGTGATGTGATTTTTTCCAGATAATTCCGCTACGTCTCTCAAATAATTTGCCTTTTGAATTTCAACATTTTCATCAGTCAATAATGTTGTCTCTCCATTTTCAATGTTTTCAAATAATAGATTCTTCATTTGACCAAAAATCTCATCCCCTCTTTCTGTTGCGAGTTGGAAGGTGGTATAATTATCCGCTCCGTAACTGGAAGTAATTTTGTTATTATTCTGCGAATCTGCTATTTCTCCAATTGGATGAATTAAATAATCTAAACTATCAATTTTAATAGGTAAATCTCCTATTTGATACTTCAACGTATCTTTTACTGTCTCAGAAGTATTGACTTTGTCATCTTCATTGTAAACGATTTTGGGTGTATTTTTCGAACATGAACTTATAAGAAGAAGTCCTAGAATTAGTAGTAAGTTATTTCTCATCTTTTTGTCTATCATATTTATTATACATGATTGCTCCATAAATAATATGAAATACACCAAATCCTAATGCCCAAAAATACAATCCATATCCTATAAATTGAGTAGCAAAGAGACCAATAATCACATTTGCAAGTCCTAGGTATTTAATATCTCCTAGTGTGTATTTACTTGCGTTTACTAAGGCAAGGCCATAGAAGATAAGTGTTGCTGGAGCAATAAGACCAACAATACCATATTGAATTAGTACGATAGAGAAAATACCTCCTGCAATTAATGGAATGGCAAAATTTGCAATAAGTCGTTTTGATGAGCTGTCCCAGATGGACTCTTTATTTTTAGCCGCTTTTTTGTATGTTAAAACAATACTAGTTCCTATTGCAAGAAGTAATGTAACGAGAAATAATATGATTAAGTTTCCAGCCAATTCTACAGAAGCAAACATGCGCATAATAAGATTCAAAAAATCTTCTCTATTTGTAGCAAAGAGCTGAATATGTCCTTGTATTAAATAATGAGCAATAACGGCAGCCACAAGAGCATACACTCCCGCAAGTATACCAGAAAGGCCACTTAATGACATAAAACGTGAAGATCTGCTCATCATCGTCTTGATGCTGGCAATGTCTTCTAGATATTTTGATGACTCCATAATAAAGTACTTTGAAATTCAAAGTTAAACTTTAATTTTGAATTTTAGCAAACATTATAAATTATTTTCCCTAGGTGTTTGTGAGATATGCGTTTACTTGTAGTCTAGATAGGTGATGGGTGAAGATTGCATTTTAAAAAGAAATCATGATTGGTGATACTGCGATACATAAGTACCTTCTTTAAGAAACAACTGCATGACTCCATAGACCAGATTGCAATAAAAATCCCGCAATGGAGCGCTAGCGTAATGAGGAATTGTAATGTAAAGCGGGTGGTACCTCGCAAAATAAACAATGTCCCTTCTGCTCAAAAAAGGAATGTAAAAAAGGGTAGGGAATTCTTAAAACACCGTATCCTGAGTCTCGTCTGTAAAGTATTCTAGAAATTTCATGCCACGGTAAGAGCTGTCTCTTATACACATCTCCGAGCCCACGAGACGGACTCCTATCTC
>CAJXSW010000070.1 GCA_913060645.1 uncultured Dokdonia sp.
ACGAGATAGGAGTCCGTCTCGTGGGCTCGGAGATGTGTATAAGAGACAGGTTTACTAAAGCGAGAATGTTATTCAACATTGTAGCTTTTAGACAATAAAAAACCAGCCCTAGGGCTGGTTTTTTTATGAATAGTATTTATTATTTATTCAGGAAGTACTGCACTACTTGCAGTTACATCTCTATTTATTTTTCTTACAAGACCTTGTAATACTTTACCTGGTCCTACTTCTACAAATTCTGTAGCACCATCTGCTACCATTTGTTGTATAGTTTGTGTCCATCTTACAGGAGCAGTAAGCTGTGCGATAAGATTTTTTTGAATCTCGCTAGCACTTGTAACAGCACTAGCAGTTACGTTTTGATAGATAGGGCATACTGGGTTTTTAAAAACTGTATTCTCTATCGCTGCAGCGAGTTCTTCACGAGCTGGCTCCATCATAGGAGAGTGAAAAGCACCACCTACAGGTAGCACTAGAGCGCGGCGTGCACCTTTCTCTTTCATAGCCTTGCAAGCTTTGTTAATCGCCTCTACCTCACCAGAAATAACAAGCTGGCCAGGACAATTATAGTTTGCTGCCACAACAACACCAGCAATTTCATTACAAACTTCTTCTACAATGTGATCTTCAAGACCTAAAACGGCCGCCATAGTAGAAGGTCGCAGTTCACATGCCTTTTGCATAGCTTGAGCACGCTTACTTACAAGTTTAAGACCGTCTTCAAAATCCAGCGCACCACTTGCAACGAGTGCAGAGAATTCTCCAAGAGAGTGACCAGCAACCATAGATGGTTTAAAATCTGTCATCACTGTTTTAAGTGCTATAGAATGAATGAATATGGCTGGCTGAGTAACTTGAGTTTGCTTCAAATCCTCTGCAGATCCTTCAAACATTACATCTGTAATATTAAAACCTAATACATCATTTGCCTTTAAAAAAAGACTTTGTGCAAGAGGGTACTTTTCAAAAATATCAAGACCCATTCCTGAGAATTGGGCTCCTTGTCCTGGAAATATATATGCTTTCATGAGTAATCCTATTTGAGTGCGCTTTCGCGAAAGCGTACTAGATGAAATTTAAAAGTTCAAAAATACAATAACTATTGTATTGATATAAGCAGGGTATTATAGAATCTCTAAAAGGCTAGCTGTGTCAATTACTGTAGTAAATTCCTCATGTAAGCTAGCTAGTGCCGTCTGGTGGATGAGCTCAGAAGGATATATTGTGCCATCTATTCCTTTTCTGTCAAAAGTTGCTGTAGCATCAGAAACTAGGTAGGTTTCAAACCCATAATTACCAGCCATACGTGTCGTGGTAGAGATACAGTGATTTGTGGTAAGACCTACAATTACTAGTTGCTTGATGTGCTGGGCGTCTAGTTGTTCTTTGAGATCCGTATCTATAAAGGCACTATTTACGTGCTTTATAATGAGAGGTTCATTAATTTGAGGTACGAGATCATCTAGCATTTGAAAACCAGGTCGTGATTCATGAAGTGGTGATTGTGGATCTAGAGAGCTATGAATGCTATGAAATATAGGGAGACCTAATGAGCGCCACATTGTAAGTAATTCTAATGCTTTTTCTTCTGCATTGCGATTATTTCGATTACCTCCCCAGTGGGATTCTTCAGAAAATCCTTTCTGTAAATCTATTAATAGTAAGGCAGTCTTTTTGTCTCGAAGTTTCATGATGTACTATTTAATGAGGATTACAGCTTTTTCCAGCTTTGAAATGTAAATCCATTTTTATGTCTATCATCTACGTCGTGAAAAACACTGCTTACTAACTCCCATTGATTTGTATTAATCTCTGGAAAAAAAGCATCTGCTTCAAATTCATTATGAACGCGTGTGAGTTCTATGTGTGTTGCATAGTTCATCCCTAATTTATAAATCTCACCACCACCTATGATATAAGTATGAGCTTCATCCTTGCAATATGCTAGTGCATCTTCAAGAGAATGCACTACAACAGCATTTTCTGCCTTGTAACTATGATCGCGTGTTATTACCACATGCGTGCGATTAGGCAATGGTCTAGGAAAAGATTCCCACGTTTTACGCCCCATTATGATGTGGTGACCAGTAGTTAATTGTTTGAAGTGTTTGAAATCATCTGGTAAATGCCAGGGGATGTTACCATCCTTTCCTAGGGCATTATTTTCTGCTGCGGCAGCGATCATTGTTATCATAGGAGCGTATTCTGGTCTTCTAGTGGCAAGGAAGGATTCCTCATTACTAGACTTTTTTTTTCTGGTAGGGGGTGTGATACTGCTACGCTTTCTTCAAGTTCTGCTATACGTACTTTTTGTTTTGCAACAAGTCTATCAAGATGCTTTTGTTCCCACTCTTTATTCATAAACTTACTCATGAGCAGTACGTTTATAAGGTGAATGAGGAAAAAGAATGTCCATATAAGTATAGCCCATACAAACCAAGGTTTCTGGAATGGCTTAAATTCTTCCCCTACATGAAGTACCTGGTTAATAACAATAAGTAAGATTGCGCCAGCAAGAAAAGTAACAAAGTGTCTATAAAGATTTTTCTTTTGACGCACGCGTGCTTGCGCGTTTTCAATAAGTTCTTTTTGAACAGGATCAATAGAAGTAGTAGTTTTCTTTGAAAATAGAGACATAAAATGCGACCTTTAGATGGTTATATAAAATTAGCCTTTTTGAGCGTCAATCGTAAATAGCTTATGAAAAATTTTGCAAAACTCTTTCCTATTTTAAAACAGTACACCTATCTCAACACTGCGGCATCGGGCTTATTATCACTGCCTGTGATGGAGTGGCGTCAAGAGCATGATCTCGATTTTCTTATACAGGGTAGTATACTTAAAGAGAATCAAGCAAAAGTGCTCACCAGCGTACGAGAAAAGGTAGGTAAGCTTTTTTCTTGTAAAGCAAACAGAGTCGCACTTGTGCCTAATTTTTCTTACGGATTCAATACGCTTATAGAAGGAATAACAACGCATAAAAAAGTACTTCTTTTAGAAGGAGATTACCCTTCGGTAAATTGGCCTTTTGAGAGTCGTGATTTTGACTTGAGTTATATAAAAATTACGGGCACTATTGAGGAGGAGATAGCAACCGCTTTCGCGAAAGCGCAACCAGATATATTTGCCTTTTCCATGGTACAATGGTTATCTGGGATAAAAATCAATCATGAGTTCCTTAAAGAGTTAAAGTCAAAATATCCCGACACCTTGTTTTTTGCAGATGCTACTCAATATCTAGGCACCGAAGTATTTGATTTTGATAATTCTGCATTTGATGTGATAGGAGGAAGTACTTATAAGTGGATGAATGCTGGATACGGCAATGCAGTGTTTTTATTTAAAGAGTCTGTAGCAGAGCGAGTAGCTCCTAGAACCACAGGTTTCAATTCTATACAAGGGAAATATAAACCTCAGGAAGGTAGTTTTTTAGGAAGGTTTGAGCCTGGTCATCAAGACACGCTCAATTATGGAAGTTTAGGTGTTGCCATTGACGTAATACGACAGCTAGGTATGACAACCATAGATGAAAAAGTAAAAGCCATCAACAGTAAAGCAAAAGCAGCATTTGCTGAGAAAGGACTTATTTCAAAAGAAATTATAGATCGAGTAGATCATGGATCGTTTTTTAATATTAAAGGAGATGACCAGCTTGTTGCTCAATTAAGGGATGAAGGAATAATAACTATTGCACGAGGTGAAGGTGTGAGAGTAGGGTTTCATTATTTTAATACAGAAGAAGATCTCAATAAATTACTAGCTCTTGTATAGCATCAAGCAATGATTGATTGTAAAATTTATGATTAATACAACACTAATTTTGTGTTGTGCGATAAGCAATTACGATACTTTTAGGAAGTGCAAACGTTTTCGCTTTGTGGCTTTTTAATTTTAAAGCTCCCAATATTGTTATATCGTAAAAATAAGGTTAAACTATTGATATAGTGTTTTTTAAGTAAATATCCTGCTATATTTGGGTGTATTTTTAAACCTCTTATTATGGCAGTCACAAAAAAATTTTTAAAAACAAAACCTGTTTGTAAAGTTACATTTGCAATACCTGCAGCACACGCAAGTACCGTAGTTGTTGCTGGTGATTTTAATAACTGGGACACATCTACATCTCTCAAGAAATTAAAGAATGGAACTTTTAAAGGAACTTTTGATATTCCTACAGAGAGCTCTTACGAGTTTCGTTATGTAGTAGATGGTGAGTGGGTAAATGAAGCAGAAGCAGATCGTTTTCAGTATAATGCTTATGCCGCTACAGAAAATAGTGTTCTTGAATTATAATATATAGAAAAAGCCATTTCTTATTAAGAAATGGCTTTTTGTGTATTGTTTCGACAAGTCGTTTTAATCAACTACTTGTATCCCTCGCCAGAAAGCAACGTGGTTTTTAATTCCTTTTGCTAGTTCGCTCACTTCTGGATAAAACCAAGCGGCGTCTTTATTTTCTTTTCCATCTACAGTAACGGTGTAATAAGAAGCGACACCTTTCCATGGGCAGGTGCTCTGCAGTTCACTTGATGTAAAAAATTCTTTCTTTATAGCGTCATGAGGGAAGTAGTGATTGTTTTCAATTACAACGGTATCATTACTTTCTGCTATCACTTGATCATTCCAAATTGCTTTCATAATAATTTTTTTTATAAATGTGAGAAGTTACTTCTGCGCTTATAATATTGTTATTTTTTCTTGAATAAGTAGTTTTTATAATAGGCTTTGCTGTCTGAGAATTCATTGATTATCTCGAGTCCAGACTCACTAGCTAGCCACTCTACAATTTTGTCATCATATTTCTGACTAATCTCTGTATGTATGGTTTCCCATGCAGTAAAATCTACCTTAAGGTCTAGTGATTTTATAGTAACAGACTGGTCTTTTGTACTTACAAGATAACTTTTGGCAGTACCAGTTTCTGGGTCGTAGACTTCCCAGTGTTTAAAATTATCTGGATTAAAATCTGCATCCATTTCATTATTAATTCGGTGCAGTAAGTTTTTATTAAATGCCTCGGTAACACCTTCAGGGTCATTATAAGCGTCAAGTATAGTCTGCGGATTTTTCTTTTGATCAAAACCCATATAAAGCAAATCTCCTGGGGTCATTGCTTTCTGGATATTTGTAAGGAAATCTATAGCCTGTGGGTGTAGTAGGTTCCCTATGTTTGAACCTAGTACCATGATTACTTTCTTACGTTCATTGTAGCCAGCAACATCTTCAAGGACTTCAAAATAAGTTCCCTGCTGAGGTTTTATGACAATATCTGGTATTTCTCTTTCTACACTTTCTTTAAGTCCATCTAGCACATTCTGGCTAATGTCAATAGGTAAATATGCAAAGGTATCTCCTCTTTCTATTAAGTGCTTTAAAAGGACTTTAGTTTTCTTGCCATCTCCAGCGCCCAGTTCTATAAGGTCAAAACCTTTGCTATCTGTAAAAGCTTTTGAAATCGCTTCCTTATGCGTTTCAAAAATTTCAAACTCGCAGTCTGTGAGGTAGTAAGTAGGCATTGCCATAATATCTTGAAAAAGCTTATCGCCTTTTTTATCATAGATATATTTTGAAGAAAGAAACTTCGGGAAGGAGGTGAGTCCTTCTGTTACTTCTTGACTAAATGCAGATGTGATGGTAGTAGTTTTGGTCGTCATAGACGTTTATGTCGTGTGTTTTTATAAATACTTTCAATATTATTTGGCGAGGCGTAAGCCTGTAAATTGCCAGCGTAATCCGGTCTGAAAGAAATTGCGATATGTATGTCTTGTATGTTTAGATGGCGTGGCTACAGAGCCACCTCTCAAGACTTTTTGATTAACCATGAACTTCCCATTATATTCCCCTAGGGCTCCTTCTTCTTTGGTGTAGCCAGGGTAAGGTAAGTATGAACTTTCTGTCCATTCCCAGCGATCACCCCAGTCTAGTTGAGAGCTGGCGACTTCCCACTCAAATTCTGTAGGTAATCTCATGCCTTTCCATTGTGCAAAAGCAAAAGCTTCATAATAGGAGATATGCACAAGGGTCTCATCTGGATTAATTTTTTGTAATCCTTTATCGAGCGTGTATTGATACCATTCGTCACCTACTAGATGCCAGTACATGGGAGCAGTTATCTCATGAGTGTTTACCCAGTCCCAGCCTTCGGCATGCCATAAAAGTGTTTCTTGATAACCTCCAGCCTCAATAAATGCTATCCACTCACCATTGGTTACTAGTTTGTTTGAAATTTGATAATCGTGCAAGTAGACTTTATGATGACCTAATTCATTATCGTAGCAAAACTCGTCCCCAGTGTGGCCTATCTCATAAACTCCTTCTTTAATGGCGATAAAGCTTGGTTGTGTTCCTTTTTCGCTTTCGCGAAAGCGTAATTCTCCTCCGTAAATAGGCGTAAGGGGATTGTTACCTAAGATATATTTAATATCTGTAACAAGTAATTCTTGATGTTGTTTCTCGTGGTGTATGCCAATAGTAAGCAGCTTTTTTACTGTAGGTGTAATTTCTTCTTCAAGAAGCTCTTGGAGTGCTTGAGTCACGTATTTACGATATGCATACACTTGGTCTACGGTTGGTCTTGATAGGTTGCCGCGATCTGTGCGCACGACTCTTTTTCCTACGCTCTCATAGTAGCTGTTAAATACGAATGCAAAGTCTTCACTAAAAAGTGTGTATCCTTCTTTATAATGCTTGAGAATGAATTCTTCAAAAAACCAAGTCGTATGGCCTAGGTGCCATTTTGGGGGAGAGACGTCTGCAATGGGTTGCACAACGTAATCTTCAATTTCGAGAGGTTTACATATATTCTCTGTGTGTGCTCGAGTTTCAATAAAGAATTCGACAAGGTTTTCTATAGCAATCATATATATGACTTTTATGAGTCATATAAATTTACGGGTTTTTACCACGCCGTCCTTGTGAGAAGCCCGTGACAGGAGGAATAACGTAATAAATGTTTGTTAAATGAGCATGATGTGTCACCAAAAGGGATGAAAAAAGAGCAAATTCTGGTAATAATTAGGCGCGTAAGAAAATTAATTCTTATCGTCTTCTGTAGCTACGACACCTTCGTTTACAACTACAGTAAATGCTGTAGCAAATAGTGTATTTCTAGGTTTGTCTTTGTGGATAGCTCCCTCAAACCGTGGTAGATTTGATAGCGCCTTAATGGCTTCTTTTTCTATAGAAGTATACGGTGTACGCACAGATAACTGGTCGTAAGTGCCGTTGTCTAAAATCCTGAATTGCACAAAAACCCTGTGCTTACCTTTAGGAAGAAGCGCCTCAAATTGTTTAAAATCAAAATTATCTGTAATAAGAGCTTCTACCTTGTTACGAAAACATTCCTTGAGAAAGTTGGCATTTGCACCTTTACACCCTGGATATCTAGGCGGATTATCTACTATTGTAAATGAGATGTCCTTTTGAATTTGTGCATGCACTTTCTGCGAGAGAAATGTACATGCGCAAACTAAGCTTAATAGGAGGTAACGCATATTAAAATTTGAAAGGAAGTTTGAGTTTACTCTCTTTAGGAGTTCCACCTATATTTCCAGGTTTTAATTGTGGTATAGTCATGATAGCTGTTTTTACAGCCTTTTGCATTCCAGGCGTGCCACCAGTTACATTATTTACTACCGGCTTTCCTTCTTTATTGATAACCATATCAACTACAACACGAGCTCCTTTTTGATAATCACTAGGAAATTTCATATTGCGCACGACATGCGTAGCGAGTTTCTGTCTCAAGCAGTTGTTTTTCTCGCTAATAGATCCTGTGCATCCTGGCCAGGTAGGAGGAACTTCATCTAACCTAAGTGTGGTAGATTTTTTCATGTAAACTCCTTCTTGAGCGTTTATCGTTGTGATTCCAGCTACAAGCGCGAGTACAAATAGTAATTTTTTCATTAGATAGGTAGGTTAATTTTGGGGGTTAAATTGCCACTGCTCCTTTGATATGTGGATGTGGGTTATAGTTTTCTAATGTGAAGTCATCAAAAGTGAAGCCAAAGATGTCCTTTACGTCAGGATTAATTTTTAATGTAGGTAAAGTACGGAATTCTCTTGAGAGTTGAAGCTCAACTTGTTCCATGTGGTTTGAGTAAATATGAGCATCTCCAAAGGTGTGTATAAACTCTCCGGCTTCATAACCGCACACTTGTGCCATCATCATTGTAAAAAGTGCATAGCTGCCTATATTGAAGGGAACGCCTAAGAAGATATCTGCACTGCGCTGGTATAACTGGCAGCTTAACTTTCCATCTGCTACATAGAACTGAAAGAAAGCGTGACATGGAGGAAGCGCAGCTTTACCATTTGCCACATTCTCAGAAAAAGAAGCAGAGGTGTCTGGCATCACAGATGGATTCCATGCGCTCACTAGCATTCTACGGCTGTTTGGATTTGTTTTAAGTGTTTCTACGATATCTTTTATTTGGTCAATTTCATCACCATTCCAGTTGCGCCATTGGTATCCATATACTGGACCTAGGTCACCATTCTCATCTGCCCATTCATTCCAGATGCGCACGCCATTTTCTTGAAGATATTTGATGTTTGTATCTCCTTGTAAGAACCATAACAGTTCGTAAACAATAGATTTGAGATGTAATTTCTTAGTTGTCACCATTGGGAATCCTTCAGAGAGATCAAATCTCATTTGATACCCAAAAACGCTCTTTGTTCCTGTACCAGTGCGGTCACCTTTTTGATTTCCGTTTTCTAGTACATGTTTGATGAGGTCGTGATATTGTTTCATAGATGCAGCTGTAATTTTTCGTAAAAGAGTTGGTGTAATTGAGGTAGGTGCTATGTCCCATAAACGAATTAAGTGTTACTCTCTTATAGAGTATAAAAATAAATACACCTTGCTAGTTGTACAACGCAAGGTGTATATTCTTATTATGAGTTATTAACGAGGTCTTATTTACCTCCTAGAGAAGCGCGATAATTATCATCTTTTTCTAGGTTTCGTTTTATCTTTTTTATGGCTGCTTCAATAGATCTTTCGGGTTCAATCACATTATATTCTCCCCAAAATTCTGGATCGCCAAAGCCTAGATTTTCATCTGCCATGATGATTGATGGTGATATTTCTCCATCTTTACTAAAAGCATCGGCAGTGGTTACTTTCCAGTCTGTTACTGCCATCTCACAAGAGAGTGTATAAATTGATTTAAAAAGTCGTCGTCGCTTCTTTACTTCAAAAGACAAGTTTGCTTTTCCATAGCCGTAATACCATTTTCCATTTTTCTCGCGATAATCCACTTCATAAGAGATGTCTCTAGCTTTTACTCGAACGCCATTGGGTTTGCTTTTTACAAACATTTTATTGACTTCAATTTCATTTGTAAGATCTAGTGTAAATGTCGCTTTTTGCAATGCTAGTGATGTAGCACTTACATAGAGTTGGCCGGCATATAAAGGTCCTACAATGTTAGGTTTTGGCTCAAAGCCCACCACTAGCACATCTTTACCGTTGAGCTCTGTAGGGGTTTCAAAACTAAAATTATAAGCTTCCATGGTTTCTGGTGTAAAGATGTATTCTGGATACTTCATTACATCTACGTATAAAGTGCTAAAAGGGCCTCCTTGAAGTTTTAAAGCAATAGTGTCAAGCTTAGCGTAATCTGTACTTTTTCTCGATTTAAGTAAGCGTATTTGGTCTTCCTTGTTGCTTATGTATCCTTCCTTTTGGATAGAGACAACAGCCTCGGCTAGTGATGCATTTTTGTTTCTTTTCTTGATAGTCTCTCGATAGAATGCTGTCATCTTAAGCGGTTCACCTATGTAGTTTTCTCTCTTTTTATTAAAGACTTTTTTTACAAGCTCTTTAGCAGATTTATATCCCACAACTTGTACTTCGCTTAGGTCTAGGCTCTTTGGAGATAGGC
Source organism: uncultured Dokdonia sp. (assembly GCA_913060645.1). GTDB lineage: Bacteria > Bacteroidota > Bacteroidia > Flavobacteriales > Flavobacteriaceae > Dokdonia. The sequence continues at coordinate 9,891 of CAJXSW010000070.1, forward strand.
GTATGTCAATATCACTATCAATATCTGTAATATCTTGTATGCTGTTTTTATATCCTAAGGCTTCAATAAGTAGGGAAGGCTTAGTTGTGGCTTCCATTATTTTTAAAGCAAAATCTCCTTCAGTGTTTGAGATGGTACTTATGTTTGTGCCTACTAGCGTGATGGTTGCTCCGCTTATAGCTTGTTTAGTCTCGCGGTCATTTATAGATCCGGTAATGGTCGTGGTGGCAGTTTGAGCCATTATTAATAATGGGAAGAGCAGTAGTATGCCCGCCCAAGTTATTTTGGTAACGTTGTAAATAGTTTTCATAGCAATGAGTTTAAGTGAATTCTCAAGAAGTCTTTTTAACACTATAAGTTAGTATATTTTCATGGCATATTTAAAATCCCGCTGTTAATTTATTAAAAATAAGAGGCTAAGATTTTAAGGAAAAGGCACAATGAATGGGTACGCTTTCGCGAAAGCGGACTTATATAGTCGAAAAGAAAATGAATTATTTACAATGATGGATGTGGTTTCTTAACCAATAATCATCCCTGCAATAGTAGCCGAAATTAAGGAAGCAATAGAACCTCCGATAAGAGCTTTTAAGCCAAAACGAGACAGCTGCGTGCGCTGTCCAGGAGCTAGAGATCCAATACCACCTATCTGAATACCAATAGAAGCAAAGTTTGCAAAGCCACAAAGCATATAAGTTGCCATAATGATAGACTTCTCATTGTTGAGGTGAATTGCATTTGCAGTATTCTTCAGTTCTGCGAGCTGGATATAACCCACAAACTCGCTGGCTGCTAGTTTGATTCCAAGTAGTTGCCCCATCATTGTTGTGTCTTCACTTGCAACGCCTATGAGCCACATTAAAGGTGCAAAGATGGTTCCTAAGATAGCCTCCAGTGAAAGCTTAGGGTATGTAGAGTTTGCTGCAACCCAATCGTTTATTGTAGTTACTTCTCCTATCCAACCTAAGATGCCGTTTACCATTGCTATAAAAGCTACAAATACTAGAAGCATTGCGCCTACGTTTACGGCAAGTCTAAGACCTTCTGTAGTGCCATTTGCAATAGCGTCAAGAACGTTTGCTCCTATCTTGTCATTAGATACACTCACGTCTGTGTTTACCTCTTCAGTTTGAGGATATAGTATTTTTGATATTACAATTGCACCAGGTGCAGCCATTACAGAGGCAGCGAGTAGGTGCTTTGCAAATATGAGACGCAAAGCCTCGTCTTCACCACCTAGAAATCCTATATATGCCGCAAGAACAGCTCCTGCTACTGTTGCCATACCACCTATCATAACAAGTAGAATTTCTGACTTGTTCATTTTTTCTAGGTATGCTTTTATTAAAAGTGGAGCCTCAGTTTGCCCTAAGAATATATTACCAGCAACACTCAAGCTCTCTGCTCCAGAGATTCCTAATAATTTAGATAATAACCATCCAAAGGCCTTAACCACCTTTTGAATAATCCCGAAATAGTACATTACAGAAGTAAGTGCAGAGAAAAATATGATGGTAGGTAGTACTTGAAAAGCGAATATGTACCCAAAGGTAGAGGTGTCACTTACCAGTCCTTGAAAAAGGAAGTCACTACCTGCGAGTGTAAAGTTGAGTATGGCTACAAATATTCCTCCAATGAAGTCAAAAATCTTTTCTATAAAAGCAACTTTGAGAACCCCAACAGCAATAACAAGCTGGAAGGCGAGGCCTACGGCTACCGTTTTCCAGTTTATCGCTTTGCGATTACTACTAAATAAAAAGGCAATTAATATAAGAGAAAACATCCCTAGTACACCACGTCCAAAGCTCTCAAGAGAAAACCCTTGAGAAGGAACCACATCCATAATGGCTTGAGGTGCTTCTTGCGCAAATGCGGTAAATGAACTTAATAATACCAATAGGGTAAGTAGTAATTTGCGCATATAATAAGTAAGTTAGTTGCGTTTTGAGATTTCATCTCTTAACTGGGCAGCAGTTTCATAGTCTTCACTATTTACCGCTTGATCAAGTTTATCGTGTAAGTCTTGAAGCGACATTTTGTTATAGTCACTATCGCTAGAAGATGTCTCGTCTTCTAATAAGATTTCGTCCATTAGGATTTCGTCATCTTCTGTAAACTCTTCAGGATTTGTATTTCCTTTTAAGAAAATCCCTGCTTTGTCTAAAATGTTTTTGTATGTAAAAATAGGCGCTTGGAAACGTAAGGCTAGCGATATGGCATCACTAGTACGGGCATCTACTATTTCTTCAATGTTATCACGCTCGCAAATAATGCTAGAGTAAAAAACGCCGTCTACAAGTTTGTGTATAATCACTTGTTTGATAACCACATCAAAGCGATCTGCAAAATTTTTAAACAGGTCGTGCGTAAGAGGGCGAGGTGGTTTTATTTCTTTTTCTAAAGCGATTGCAATAGATTGTGCCTCAAAGGCTCCTATAACTATAGGTAATTTACGATCTCCTCCTTGCTCAGTGAGAATCAAAGCATATGCCCCGTTCTGAGTCTGGCTGTAGGATATTCCTTTTATATTTAAACGCACTAAGCTCATAAGTTGCAAAAATAGGAAAAAGGCTGCATAAGTAAAGAAGTTTATCTATCTAGAGTTAGACTCTTAAAAACACTAGCTATCTATATGATTTACAGTGTAAAAGGTGTTAAATAAAAATGAGCTTAAAGAAATATTTAAGCTCATTTTTTATTTTAGAGAGTCGTTATCTAGCTATTTGCAGCCTTAAATGCTCTTAATTTTTCGTTAAGTTCTGGGACAACTTCAAAAGCATCTCCTACGATTCCATAATCTGCAGCCTTAAAGAAAGGAGCTTCTGGATCGTTGTTGATTACTACTTTTACTTTAGAAGAGTTAATCCCTGCAAGGTGCTGTATAGCTCCAGAGATTCCTATAGCGATATACAAGTTAGACGCTACTGGCTTACCAGTTTGTCCTACGTGCTCACCATGAGGCCTCCATCCTAGATCTGACACAGGCTTAGAACAAGCTGTTGCTGCTCCAAGAATATCTGCCATTTCTTCTATCATTCCCCAGTTTTCTGGACCTTTAAGACCACGACCTGCCGATACTACAACCTCTGCATCTGCAATAGATACCTTATCTGTTGCTTTATCTACAGACTGAACTTCTACACCAAAATCTCCAAGCTCTGGAGAAAAGTCTTCTGTTGCTGCTGCTCCAGAAGCTTCTTTAAGACCATAAGCGTTTTGCCCAAGTCCTACAATTTTTATTGCTGTAGTTATTTCTGTGTGGCTAAAAGCCTTGTTTGTAAAAGCCGTACGCTTTACTGTAAATGGAGAAGCACTTTCTGGAAGTGATACTACATTTGATGCATATCCTGCCTCTAGCGCTACCGCTAAAAGAGGTGCTAGATACTTAGCATTTGCACTCTGTGTAAGTACAACTACTTGAGCACCTTCTGCCTTTGCAGCAGCTGCGATTCCTTTTGCATAAGCTGCAGCATTAAATGCATCTAGCTTTGCGTCTTTTATGTTAAGAACTTTATCTACTCCGTAAGTTCCTAATGGTGCAGTATCTCCACCATTTACGGCAACTGCAGTTACAGATGTTCCCATCATATCTGCAATTCCTTTTGCATAAGAAGCAACTTCTAAAGAAGCTTTCTTAAACACTCCGTTTTCTGATTCTGTATATACTAAAACTGACATATTTATAAGAATTTCCAAAGAGGCGAACACATGGTTCAACTATTCGGGATTATTATTAGATTAAAAAGTTACCTACGTAAATTAGATAGCTTTTGCTTCGTTGTGTAACAGGTCGATTAACTCGTCTACTGTTTCTACAAGTTTAACAGCTCCTTTAGGTGCAGGCTTTTCAAAAGAAACAGCATTTGTTTCGGTTTCAGCTCCAGAAGGTTCTACTACGTTTAATGGCTTTTTACGTGCCATCATGATTCCTCTCATGTTAGGAATACGTAGGTCGCTTTCTTCTACAAGGCCTTTTTGACCTCCTATTACAAGAGGAAGCGAAGTCTTTACAGTTTCTTTTCCGCCATCTATTTCTCTAGTAGCAGTAGCAGTTGTCCCGTCTACATCTAGTGAGATACATGTATTTACAAAGTTTGCTCCTGTAAGTCCAGCAAGCATTCCAGGTACCATACCGCCGTTGTAATCAATAGATTCACGACCTGCAATTACTAGGTCATACCCTCCATCTTGAACAACTTTTGCAAGTTCCTTTGCTACTTGAAAACCATCTTTTGCTTCCACATTCACACGGATTGCAGTATCTGCTCCTATTGCAAGTGCTTTACGCAATGTAGGTTCTGTTTCTGGTCCTCCTACGTTAATCACGTCTACAGAGGCTCCTTGTTTTTCTTTAAACCACATAGCACGTGTCAATCCAAACTCATCGTTTGGGTTGATTACAAATTGAACACCGTTAGTATCAAATTTTGTATCTCCGTCTGTGAAGTTAATTTTTGATGTCGTATCAGGTACGTGACTGATGCACACTAATATTTTCATAGAATTTATATTTTATATAAAGGTACGCTTTCGCGAAAGCGTAATCCTAAACTATTTCGTTTTCGTAACAAAAATAACATAAAAAAGTATAATTTACTGTGCGTGCATAGTAAAATTTTACAAAAATGTAATTTATTGAGGTTTTGGAATTGCTTATTTTTGTGATTGTTAAAAGAAGACAATATTAATAAGGTAATTTTCAGTGTTATGAGAAGCCTTGATTAAATTTCCGCCAGAGCGGTTTATATACTATGAGAACAATCCAGTTTAGAGAAGCCATTTGTGAGGCAATGAGCGAAGAAATGCGCCGTGATGAATCTGTTTATTTAATGGGTGAAGAGGTAGCAGAATATAATGGAGCTTATAAAGCCTCAAAAGGAATGCTAGACGAGTTTGGAGCAGATAGAGTTATTGATACTCCTATTGCAGAGCTTGGTTTTGGAGGAATAGGTGTAGGTAGCACAATGACAGGATTACGACCTATTATTGAGTACATGACCTTCAACTTCTCATTAGTAGGTATTGATCAAATTATAAACAACGCTGCCAAAATCAGACAAATGTCTGGTGGTCAGTTTCCTTGTCCTATAGTTTTCCGTGGTCCTACAGGATCTGCAGGGCAACTAGGAGCAACACACTCTCAAGCTTTTGAAAACTGGTTTGCAAATACGCCAGGTCTTAAAGTAGTAGTGCCATCTAATCCTTATGATGCAAAAGGACTTTTAAAAGCAGCAATACGTGATAACGATCCTGTGATTTTCATGGAGTCTGAGCAGATGTATGGTGATAAAGGAGAAGTGCCTGATGGAGAATATGTATTGCCAATAGGTGTTGCAGATATTAAGCGTGAAGGGAAAGATGTAACTATCGTTTCTTTTGGAAAGATTATTAAGGAAGCTTACAAAGCGGCAGATCAACTTGCAGAGGAAGGGATTTCTTGTGAGATTATTGATTTACGTACGGTAAGACCTTTAGATAAAGAAGCTATTTTTGAGTCTGTAAGAAAAACAAACAGACTTGTGATTCTTGAAGAGGCTTGGCCTTTTGGAAATGTTTCAACAGAAATTACATATCAAGTACAAGCGCATTGTTTTGATCATTTAGATGCTCCTATACAACGTATAAATACAGCAGATACACCTGCGCCTTACTCACCAGTATTACTTAAAGAGTGGTTGCCTAACAGCGACGACGTGGTAAATGCGGTTAGAAAGGTGATGTATAAATAATATTTTCGCGAAAGCGGAATAAGATTTAATCCCTTTCATAACCGGAAGGGATTTTTTAACTTATTACATCCTTGAGTAAGGTTGTGGTAGATGTACTGTCAAAGAATTGATATTACACAATTATAAACCTGTCTCTTATACACATCTGACGCTGCCGACGAAGAGGATAG
>CAJXSW010000071.1 GCA_913060645.1 uncultured Dokdonia sp.
ATCTACACTATCCTCTTCGTCGGCAGCGTCAGATGTGTATAAGAGACAGGATTTGCTACAGTTTAGTTCTAGTAAACTTTACTCGCAAGAATATATTGATTCTTTATCCATGGACTACGCCACTGGCGAAAATAATTTTAAAGTTAGGATGAGTTCTTTTAAAAAAGTTTTAGAGAGTGATAAAAAATTAAAAGGATGGATTCATTATTATTCATCAATGAGTTCGATTCTTTACTCCGAGCAGAAATTAGATTCAGCAATTTTTTATGGTCTAGAAGGTTTACGGGTTTTTGAAAACACTAAAGATAATCGAAATTTAGATGAACACTTAATGATTAGGTGCTACTCTAATTTAGGAGGAGCTTATTTTAAATTGAGAAATTATGATCAGTCTTTAAACTTTTATTACAAAGCTTATAAGCTTTGTAATAAATATACATTCAAATGGAAGAATTATATTTTAATGGGCATGGCTGAGAATCAACTAGCTGTAGGTAACTATGCGAGTTCTTTAAAGTATCGTCTAATTCTTGGTAAAGATTCAATTTTCCTAAATCAAAGTAAAGCATCTGTTACTCATTATGGAAGTGTGGCTGCTCTTTATCAGGAAATGAAGAATTATGATAGTTCTAATAAATTTTTTAAGATAGCTATAGCTAGAGCTAAGGAAGTAAATTATCTTGAAGGATTACCATCACTTTATGGTAGTTTAGCGAGTTTAAAAATAATAGAAAAGAAAGAAGATTCAGCTGTTTTTTATTATAGACAGGCATTAAGAATCAGTAAGACATTGCCCGAAAAAGAATATTATAAAGGCTACAATGATTACTTATTATATTATCAAGCTTTTGTAGATAATTATTATGGATCAGTTGTTGATGCAACTCATGGGCTGAGATCATTAGTTGATAATTTGAAATCATATAATTTTATAGAGACAGACGAACGCTCGTTACTTAAGTCAATTATCGTATTAATATTTAAAATAGACAGTACCAAATCTTCGATTAATTTTGAAAAGATGGTATCTGATGTACTAGATTTAATTGAACAGTCCTTTGACAATGAATTCAAAAAAGATCTTCAAATCATAAAGGTTAATAGCGAGTTGCAAGAACAAAACAATTCAATTAAACAGCTTTATGTACAACAGCAAAATCAAAAAACCATCATAAACCAAAGAACTATTATAACAGTAATATTATCAATTTTAATAATATTATTAATGGTCAGTAGTTTTTTCTTTTTTAGACAAAGAAGGCTTAATGAGAGTTATGTAGTTAATAACCTACAACAGAGATTGCTTTTGTCTCAGCTGAATCCTCATTTTTTATTTAATTCTTTAAATACCGTAATTATTTTATCTAAAACTGCCCCTGATAAATTGTCAAAGTATGTTGCTAAACTGGGAGAGCTATTAAGGTCTATTCTAGAAAATTCAAGAGAAGAATTTGTTTGTCTAGATGAAGAGATAAGTACCCTATCTACTTATTTACAATTACAGTCTAATTTTTCTAGTAATTTCAATTTTGACATTGAAATAGATCCTAGTTTAAGGAATATTAATGAAATTCTATTACCACCAATGACTATACAACCGTTTATAGAAAATTCAATTCAACATGGTTTAAGAGGTGGCGAGCAAGACGAAATAAAAATTTTATTCAAAGCTGAAGGCGAGAATATTTATTGTTTTGTTGAAGATAATGGAAAGGGCTACACAAAAAGTATTGATGAAAATAATAACTTAAAAAATAGATCATTATCGGGTCAAATTATGAAAGAAAGACTTGATTTATTGAGTAAAAAATTTAAAATTAAAGCGTATTACTCTGTAGAACACTTAAAATTAACCAATAAGACTGGTACAAGAGTTAAATTAGTATTACCACTTCTAAGAGATAACTAACATATTTAATCTAATCGTAAACTTACACTTCAGCTACGCTAAGCTCTTCTCTTTACCCAAACGTTAAGTAGCATCCCTATGACTAGAATTCCCATCCCTACTAGAGGAGCGGTGTCATACCGTTCATTAAAGAGAAAGTAACCTAAGATTAAAGCATATACGAGTTCCATGTATTTAATGGGAGCTACGGTAGCTGTATCTGCAAGCTGAAAAGAACGCGTTAAGAAAACCTGTCCAAAAAGTCCAAAGACGCCAATACCACTTACATACCACCACTCAACACCTACAGGCATACGCCAGTGTTGTATAAAGAAAAGACTACCTATGATGGAGATTACCATAAAGTAGTTGATTATGGTTAAAAAGTGCTCACGTGACCCTAAGTAACGCACGATGGTAAACACGCCTCCTACGAGAACAGAGGACATAATGATGAGTATAAAACTCATCGTATCTATTCTAAAATCTACTCCTTTTAACTCAAGAGCTCCTATGACTGAAATTACTAGCGCAACCCATTGCCATGATTTTACTTTTTCTTTTAAAAACCAAAGCGCAAAGATGGCACTAAACAAAGGAGCTGTATATCGCAAGGCAACGGCAGATCCTAATGGGATGCGCTGTATGACTACAAAATAAAGAGCGAGAGAAACAAAACTCAATATCCCTCTAGTTATGAGCCAAGAAAAATTATTTCCTATAACGGGAACTTTCTTGATTAGCATGTAAGGAAAAATAAAAATAAAGGTGCCCACGCATCTAAAGAATACAACTTGTAGCGGGTGAAAATCTTCTAGGTATTTTGCCAGTAAGTTCATCCACGTAAACGCAAATGCGGCAATAAGCATGTAAACAACTCCTTTTATCACTGGAAGAATTTTGCCGCAAAGGTATCTGATATTAATCTTAAAATTATGAATAATATAAGTTAATTGTAACTACTCATTAACAGTTCTTAATGAACAGTAGCAGTACTTTTACACTCTAACCAATAAACAATCATTATTATGAAAAAAGTAGTTGTAGTACTAGCACTTGTAGGATTTACGTTTTCAACAATCTCTTGTAGAGAAACAACTCAAGATAAAATTGAAAACTCTGCAGAAGCAGCAGGACAAGATATAGAAAACGGACTTGAAGAAGCTGGTGATGCTATCGAAAATGGAGCTAACAAAGCTGGTCAAGAGATAGAAGAAGAAATCGAAGGAACAGACGATTATAATGGTGATGACGATAACAACTAAGAAGTCGTTATTAGTGTAAAAAAAAAGCGAGCAGTGATGCTCGCTTTTTTTATGTTTGTTTTTACGCTTTCGCGAAAGTGTACTTAGATTACCACTCGTTTACTCTATTACCATCTAGTTTTACAAAGATGAATAGTAAAATAGTGAAGCCCCATAATCCTGATCCTCCGTAACTGAAAAACGGCAAAGGAATTCCTACCGTAGGTAAGAGACCTATGACCATCCCAATGTTTACTACAAAGTGAATGAATAAAATTCCTGCGAGGCTGTATCCATAAATGCGCGAGAAGTCATTTTTTTGTTTTTCTGATAGTTGGATGATCCTCAAAATAAGCACTACAAATAAGATGATTACTAGGGTACTCCCAAGGAAACCCCACTCTTCACCAACTGTTGAGAAAATATAATCTGTGTGTTGTTCTGGTACAAATTTACCTTTGGTTTGTGTTCCTTCTAGAAACCCTCTTCCAAACCATCCACCATTACCTATAGCAATCTCACTTTGTTGAGTATTATAGCCTATACTTTTTGCATCTACCTCTTTACCTAAAACAATATTAAAACGGTCGCGGTGACGTTGCTCGAAGATATTTTCAAAAATGTAGTTTACAGAAAATGCAAAAAGACATGCTGCTGCAACAAGACCTATATAAAGACGTTTTGATGGTCGTTTTTTTCTATTTCTAGCAAATAATATCAATGCAATCACAAGTACAATTAAAGACACATAAATAGGACCTAAAACTAGTGTAAGCACAAATAATGTAATCGTAGATGCTCCTAGAATTAAATAACTAGCAGCAAGTCCTTCTCTATATAGTGGAAAGAAAAATGCGGCATAAACTAATGCACTTCCAGGATCTGGTTGTGGTATAATGATAAGTGCTGGTATTGCTATAATAGCAAGAGCACGTACTTGATCTTTTATGGTTTTTATATTGGTCTGTATATCGCTTAAGTATTTGGCAAGCGCTAGTGCGGTAGCGGCTTTGGCAAATTCACTCGGCTGTATACTCATAAAACCCAGATTGTACCAACTTGTGGCTCCAGATATGGTTTTTCCAAAAACAAACAATAATATTAATGACAGCAGCGAGCCTATGTAAATAACACTTGAGAATCGTTCAAAGAATTTTGAGTCTAAGAATAGAATAAAGGTAATGATAAGAAAGCCTAAGAATATCCATACAAGTTGCTTAAAGTACAAGTTATTCATACTCGTAAAAGCTTGTGTGTCCGGATCAAAGGCAGCAGAGTAGATATTAACCCATCCTATAGCTACGAGGGCTAAGTACAATAGAATAAGTACCCAGTCAAAACTACCAACATTCCTTGTAAAACGGCTCATTAATAATTTATTTTAAAAGGCTTGCCACTTAATGGTTTAGCATATTCTTCCTCAAGCGTATGTGTGAGAATCCATTGTTCTAAATCCTTACGCGTTACTTCTCTGTTAATGTATTTTTCAATCATGAGAGATGCGATACGGCCACCGTAACGAGATCCCCAATACCCATTTTCTACAAAGATGGCAATAGCAATCTTTGGGTTGTCTTTAGGAGCAAAGGCTACAAAAGTAGAGTGGTCTGTAAGCTGTGTTGTTACTCCATCTATTTTAGCATAATTCTCTGCTGTACCTGTTTTACCTGAAATGTCTATTCCAGGTACTTTTAAGTTTGCTGCAGTCCCATAATTGTACACATCATTGAGCCCTTGTATCACAGGTTCAAAGTGTTTTGCATCTATAGTGGTATAATTTTTCTGTTCAAATTGAGAAGGAATCGTGTCTTGTCCTTCTATTTTTTTTATGATGTGCGGTCTGTAAAACCAGCCTCTATTTGCAATAGTTGCTGTAAAGTGTGCCATTTGCATTGGAGTAAGTGCAACTTCCCCTTGTCCAATAGAGTTAGATAATGTTGCAGCACTTCCCCATCTTCTATTAGGGTAATCATGGATTTTGTTATAGTATGAAGCCCCTGGAATGAAACCTGGTCTTCCTATAGGTAAGTCATAACCCATAAAATCTCCTAGTCCAAAACTCTTAAGGTGGCCTTGCCATGCAGCAATACCTTCTTGTGGCGTATCGTATTTATTGAGAGTATTTAAGTAAGCAGTTCCAAAGTAGGCATTACAAGAGTAAGCAATACCACTGATCATCTGTACTGGGCTTTTATGGTGGTGACACCCAAAGGTCCTTCCTCTACCATATCGCATTCCTCCATTACAATACACACGATCGTCAAGACTAATCGCTCCTTCTTGAAGTGCAATGAGTCCCGTAAGTGCTTTAAAGGGTGATCCTGGCGCATATTCTCCTAGCAATGCTCTGTCATAAAGAGGCTTTGCAATAGAGTCGTTATCAAGTTTTGAATAATTTTTAGATCGCTCACGACCTACCATTAGAGCAGGGTCATAATTGGGAGCAGCCACAAGTGCTAGAATTTCTCCAGTAGATGGCTCAATGGCTACAATGCCACCGCGCTTACCTTGCATTAATTCTTCTCCATATTTTTGAAGTTCAGAATCTATGGTAAGATATATGTTCTTTCCTTCTTCAGGTTCTTGATCAAGTGTGCCTTCTTTGTAAGGGCCTATAACACGATTAAATCGATCTTTTTGAAGATATTTAATTCCCTTTTTACCTCTTAGTAGCTCTTCATACTTTTGCTCGACACCTTGTCGTCCTATTAAATCTCCGCTTATATAGTAAGGCTGTTTATCAATAATCCCTTGGTGTACTTCTTGAATGTAACCAAGGAAGTTTGCGCCAAAGTCTATCTGATAGTCACGTAATGAACGTTTTTGAATAAAGAAACCCTCAAACTTGCGCATTTGCTCGCCTAAGTATGCAAACTCTTCTTGTGACATGGTAGGCACTATAACAGAAGGATGCCTAGGAGAATAATGTATTGCTTTGTTAAGTTGTTTTACAAGTTTTTCTTTATCAATGTTTAATAATGAGCATAGCTTGAGCGTGTCAAAAGGTTTGATTTCTCTAGGTATAGCCATTAAATCATATGATGGCTGGTTAGAAACTAAAAGTTCTCCATAGCGATCATAAATACGGCCACGTTGTGGGATTTCAAATTGTTGTTTTATAGCGTTACTTTCAGATAAAACTGCTGCAGAGGTGTCATACACCTGCAGATAAAATAGTCTAGCAATAAAGAGTACGCCAGTAGTAAGAACAATAAAGAGGAGTAGTAATTTTCTCATTCGTTACGGCTGCTAAAAAGGATATTAAAAGTCAAGCAAAGTATAATAGTAAAGATACTAGTGACTAACGTTTTGTTTAAGGTGTAGAGTATATTACTTATGTTAAATACCTCTAGTAAAAACAAGACTAAATGGTGAATGAGCACCATTATAGAAATAAAGATGAATCGCTCGTAAAAACTCACCTTAGATAATTTTATGGCATTGTACTCATAACTTACTCCAAAAGAGAATCGTAAAGCAACCGGCCTAAGGTATGCAAGAAAGAGGCAGGCTGCCGCATGTACACCACCACTATTGCCAAACATGTCCATCGTAAGTCCTGTTAAGAAGGCGATAAAAATATATAACGCTCTATTAGATGTAAATGGAAAGACTAATAGAAATAAAACGTAAGGATAAGGGTTGATATACCCAAAGAGATTTACATTATTGAAAATGTAAATCTGCACAATCATGAGTGCTACAAACCTAGCAATATTTACAGAGACACTATTCTTCATCTTGCTGCGTTTCTAGTGCTATTATTTCTTTCTTGTAGCTATTTTCTACCACGTAGACATGACCTAGATTAGTCATGTCATTAATAAGTTTAATAGAAAGTGTATAGAAGTTTTTACTTGGATCTAATTCAAACTCATTTACTGTACCTATAGGAATCCCTTTCGGGAAAATTGCCGATTTCCCACTGGTTTCTATGGTATCACCTAGTTTTACAGGTGCTTGCTGTTGCATATCAATAACCTGAACGATATTTGGGTCCTCACCATCCCATTGCATTGTCCCAAAATGTTCCGACGCTCTTAACTTTGCACTTGTGGTAAAGTTAGAATTGAGAATAGATAATACGGTGCTGTAGCCAGAAGATGTTTTGTCAATAATACCTACGATTCCTTTGCTCGTAATTACTCCTTGGTCTTTATGAATACTATCTTGTGATCCACCTAAAAGAGTAATAAAATTATCTGTTTTTGCGTAGTTGTTATTGAGAACCTTTGCAGGGATGTAAGAGAATTTTCGTAGACTATCTGACGGGATGGGTGATGTTATATCTGTGAGAACTTCAAGATCTAAATTATCCTCGTTAGGTGATTTCAACATTTCGCGTAAGCGGGCATTCTCTTCTAGAAGCTGTTTGTTGTATGTTTTGAGTTTAAAATAATCTTGAACACTAGTTACAGATCCATAAATGCCACCCGTAAACCAGTTTGCAGAGTTTACAAATTTACTACGGTGATAAGAATGAGATTGTATCGTAAAAACAAGCGACAGCATTAGTAAAAATGCAAACAGCAGGAAGTGCTTGTTCCTGATCAAGAAATTGATAATCTGATGCATACCTTAAGAGTTTTCTATTTAATGAGAACGCTCTTATACTTCGCAATATTTTTAAGGCAAATTCCAGTACCTCGTACTACAGCCCTAAGCGGATCTTCGGCAATATAAACAGGTAAGTCTGTTTTTTGAGAAAGACGCTTGTCAAGACCTCGTAACATAGATCCTCCACCAGCAAGGTAGATTCCTGTGTTATAAATATCGGCAGCGAGTTCTGGAGGAGTTTGAGATAATGTTTCCATCACCGCATCCTCTATACGAAGTATAGATTTATCAAGTGCCTTTGCAATCTCGCGATAGCTTATTTGCACTTGTTTAGGTTTACCTGTGAGAAGATCACGTCCTTGAACGCTCATTTCTTCTGGCGGAACTTCAAGATCCTCTGTAGCGGCACCTATTTGTATTTTAATTTTTTCGGCACTGCGTTCACCTACATAGAGGTTGTGCTGGGTGCGCATGTAATAAATGATGTCATTTGTAAATACATCACCGGCAATTTTTACAGACTTATCACAAACAATTCCTCCTAGAGCAATCACCGCAATTTCTGTAGTACCACCACCTATATCTACAATCATGTTACCCTTAGGTTGCATGATGTCTACACCTATACCTATGGCCGCAGCCATAGGCTCGTGTATTAAGTAAACTTCTTTTCCATTTACACGCTCTGCACTTTCTTTTACTGCTCGCATCTCTACTTCTGTAATTCCAGAAGGAATACAAATCACCATGCGCAATGCTGGTGGAAAGAATTTCTTTTTAAGCGCAGGGATTTCTTTAATGAACATCGCAATCATTTGTTCACTCGCGTCAAAATCTGCAATTACACCATCCTTAAGAGGTCTAATTGTCTTGATATTTTCATGCGTTTTCCCCTGCATTTGAGCAGCTTCCTTACCTACAGCGATGATTTTTTTGGTCGTCCTATCCCTAGCAACTATGGAGGGGCTATCTACCACTACCTTGTCGTTGTGAATAATCAGTGTGTTTGCGGTACCGAGGTCAATTGCTATATCTTCGGTTAAAAAATCAAAAAATCCCATAGGGTTATTGTGGAGGTATTAAATGTTAGCAGTTACGCGTTTTTATAAATGTACAAATATTAAAGGGTAAAATTACGCTTTAGCGAAAGCGTACTCCCTTAAACTTATATTAATGTTTAAAATGTCTTGTTCCCGTCATCACCATTGAGATATTGTGCTCATTACAGTAGTCAATAGTAAGTTGATCTTTAATAGATCCACCAGGTTGAATTACCGATGTGATACCCGCATTATCTGCAATCTCAACACAGTCTGGAAAAGGGAAAAATGCATCACTAGCCATTACAGATCCTTTAAGATCAAAACCAAATGAGGTTGCTTTATCAATAGCTTGTCTCAAAGCATCAACTCTAGAAGTTTGACCTGTACCACTTGCACAAAGTTGTTTGTTCTTTGCAAGTACAATGGTATTAGATTTTGTGTGCTTACATATTTTTGAAGCAAACAGTAAATCTTCTATGTCCTTATCTGTAGGAACGGTAGTTGTTGCGTTTGTTAAATTTTCCTTCACATCTGTCTTGTTATCGCGACCTTGAACGAGTGTTCCGTTAAGGCAAGTGCGCACGGTTGTCTCTGGTAATACGATATTTTTGAGCGTAAGGACTATCCTGTTTTTCTTTCCTTTTAAAATTCCTAGTGCATCTGGGTCGTAAGACGGCGCTATCACTACCTCACAGAACAATTTATGAATTTCATTTGCAGTCGAAATATCTATGTTTCCATTTGCAATTAATACTCCGCCAAAGGCAGAAGTAGGGTCTCCAGCAAGTGCATCTACATATGCCTGGTGCATAGTATCACGCTGTGCAAAACCACATGCATTGTTGTGTTTAAGAATAGCAAACGTAGGTGCTTCTCCTTGAAATTCTGAAATCAAGTTTACAGCAGCATCTACATCAAGCAGGTTATTGTATGATAATTCTTTACCGTGAAGCTTCTCAAAAACTTCATCAAAATCTCCAAAGAAAAATCCTTTTTGATGCGGATTTTCTCCATATCTAAGTGCTTTCCCTTCATTTTTACTATGTCTAAGTACCGGGATTTCTTGGTCTGTATTGAAATAATTGAAGATTGCAGTATCGTAATGAGAAGAAACGGCAAAACTCTTTGCAGCAAAACGTTTTCTCTCTTCTATTGTTGTGCTTCCGTTTCCTGCAGTAATGATGTCAAGAACCTCTGCATAATCTTCCATAGAAGATACACATAAGGTGTCTTTAAAGTTTTTTGCTGCGGCACGTATAAGTGAAATACCACCGATGTCTATTTTTTCTATAATATCTTGTTCTGGCGCGCCAGAAGCAACAGTTTTTTCAAAAGGATATAAGTCTACAATCACAAGATCAAGCTGTGGAATTTCAAATTCTTCCATTTCCTTTACATCTCCTTCGTGATCTTGACGGTTTAAAATTCCTCCAAAAACTTTAGGGTGTAATGTTTTTACACGACCACCTAAGATAGAAGGGTAAGAAATCACATCCTCAACCGGTACAACTGGGATTCCTAAATCTTTAATAAACTTCTCTGTTCCACCAGTAGAATATAGGGTTACTCCTTGTTCGTGTAGCTTTTGAACGATAGGGGCTAAGCCGTCTTTATGGAATACTGAAATTAGTGCTGCGCCTATTTTTATTGTTGTGCTCATTGTGAGAAAATTAATAGATTTTGGTTGATCCTAAATGGATGGGTTTTAAAAGCTTCAAAAATAGGTATTTCAAGCCTTTTTGTTTGGGGTTTCTATTAACAAATTGATATGACTTTGTAACAATTTTTAGTGTGTGGCGTCTTACTCGTATCTTTAGATAAAATCAATCAATGCTAATATATTTAAGAGCCTTAGGGGAGAGTTTTAGATTTGCTGTAAATGCATTGCGCAATAACAAGCTTCGTACGTTTCTCTCTTTGATGGGAGTAACGGTTGGGATTTTCTCAATTATCGGGGTGCTAGCAGCGGTAGATTCGCTTGAAAAAGACATTAAAGGAAGTCTTTCTTCTTTAGACCAGGAGAGTATGATTATCGCTCATATCTCTTTTGGACCCACAGAAGTTCCGCGCTGGAAGCGAGAGCGTTTCCCGCTTGTTACTTACGAGGATTATCAGAACCTTCAGCGTAATCTACCCGGTTTAGGTGCTATAAACTATACCATGTCTATTCCTTCACAAAAGATTAGTTATGAAGGGAAGGTAGTAGAGAGTGTGCAAGTAGATAATGCAACCGAAGGTCTTTTTGAGATCGAAAAGCTAGAATTTGAAGATGGACGTTTTTTTAATGAACAAGAATCCACAAATGGAGTTCCCGTCGCTATTATAGGATCTGTTTTACGTGATAACCTATTTGGTGAAGGTGTAGATCCAATAGGAAAACAAATAAAAACCTTAAGCAGAAAGTTTACAATCATTGGAGTTCTTAAGAAGCAAGGTATTAATGCCTTTGGAGACTCTAAGGATGAGAAAATAGTAATTCCAGTAAATATCATAAGACGTATTTATGGTGATAATAATAGGTCTACATTTCCGACTATGACCATCGTACCTGCAGAAGGTGAGGATGCAGATGAATTCTATGCAGTTGCAGAGCAGAAAATGAGAGTAGGTAGGTCTATAAAAGCTGGGGAAACTAGTGATTTCTTCATCAATAGGCTGAGTGGTTTTACAGATGCTATTGATGGGATCATAGGAGTGCTTACTACAGTGGGCTGGTTGATAGGTGGCTTTGCACTGCTAGTGGGTGGTTTCGGGATTGCAAATATTATGTTTGTGAGTGTCAAAGAGCGCACAAACCTCATAGGTATACAGAAGGCGCTAGGAGCAAAGCGCCGTTTCATCTTATTTCAGTTTTTATTTGAATCTGTATTGTTATCTATTTTTGGTGGATTTATCGGGCTTGTTATGGTCCAGCTCATCGTCTGGCTGCTAGATGTCTCTAAGATTGCGGGTGACTTTGAATTCGTATTATCTTTTGATAATATTTTCTTAGGACTCTTCACAACATTTATCATAGGTGTCATTGCAGGGATAATCCCAGCAATAGGAGCCTCACGATTAGACCCTGTAGAAGCTATAAGAACAGGGATGTAATATCTCTATTATATCATAAAAAAGCCCCAATTCTAAATTTTAGAATTGGGGCTTTTAAATTAGTGGCAGGTACTCCTTATAGCAATGCTGCAACTTGTACATTTACAAACTCAAGGAAATCTTCGTCATCCTTTGTAAAAGGATCTACATGACTTGAGTCTATATCTATCTGCCCTATGTTTTTGCCATCTTTAAATAATGGAATAACAATCTCACTTTTTACAGTGATAGAACAAGCAATATAATTGTCTTGTGCTTTTACGTCTGGCACTACAAAGTTTGCATTAGATTCTGCTACCTGACCGCATATCCCTTTTCCAAAAGGAATTACCGTGTGATCTGTAGGTTCTCCAGCAAATGCTTCTAGGTGTAATGTGCGCTTTTCATGGTTTGCCATGTAAAAGCCTACCCAGTCATAATATTCTATGCGCTCGCGCAATAACTCACATATTGCAGTCATTTTGCTTGTAGCGCTATCTTCTTTTTTATCCGCGATGCGGCTTACTTCTATTTTTAAATCTTCAAAAGCCATTTTTCTTGTATTTTAGACGTTAAAACACGCCCCTTGCTTAAACTACTACGCAAATATAAGTCCGTACTTCGATTTCTCATTATCTTCATAGGAAGTTATTTGGTTTTTGTGGTGCTTTACCAACTATTTTTAACCTACGGAGGTAGTAGTCGCTATTTTCCCGACATTATTACACATACAGTTGCCAGGCAAAGTCAATCTGTCATCACATCATTAGGTTATGACATGCAAGTGGTGCCAAGTAAATGGGAGCCTGCTATGAATCTCACAATGAATGGAAAAACGCTTGCTAGAGTTGTAGAAGGCTGTAATGCTGTAAGTGTAATGCTACTATTTATTTCATTCATGCTAGCATTCTTTGGTGATATGAAGCGCACGCTTTTATTTATTTTTGGAGGAGTAGCGCTTATTTACGGGATGAATGTCTTGCGCATTGCATTACTTACCATAGGTATTTATGAGTATCCACAATATGCAGATGTACTTCATGGAACCATCTTTCCGGCGGTAATTTATGGTACTGTGTTCTTATTATGGATAGGTTGGATCAATTCCTATAAAAAACCTGTAAAGGATGAATAAGTTAGTCCGCATACTGATAGGTGGATTGTTATTGTTGGGGTTGTTGTATGTACGCTTTCGCGAAAGCGAACTATTTTACGATCCGCTTATTGATTACTTCCATGGTGATTATCAGAATAAGGCATTGCCCGAACTAGCGCAAGGGAAGTTCTTTTTAAATGTACTCTTAAGATATTTCATTAACATGCTACTGTCTCTAGGAATTTTATGGGCAGTTTTTACAGATAGGAGTATTTTAAAATTCACGAGCATATTTTACTTGATAGTTTTGGTGATATTATTATTGCCGTTTTACTACTTATTGCAGCATCATAATCCTTCAGAATACCTGCCGTTATTCTACGTACGTAGATTCTTAATACAGCCACTGTTAATTTTCCTTTTATTACCTGCTTTTTTTTATTACCGTAAGGTTGATAAATAGGGTATGTGTATTTTTGTAGCCTAACATGTTATAAGATGAAAAACACTTTATTAGTAATAGCAGCTCTAGCTATCGTGTCGTGTAAACAACAAATAGTTTCAGACGTGCAAACGGCACCTACTCAAATAGGTGTAAATGCTGTAGTGACAGAAAACGGAGATTTAAATGTGACTGATGCTGTTGAGGATGTAACATTTAAAACAGAGGAAGCATCACAAATTCACGCAGCTTATTTGAGTTTAAAAGGAGCTTTAGTAAATACAGATCCTTATGAAGCGGCAGAGATTGCTTCTAACTTTAAGAGCACACTTGAATCACAAACTGAAAGTGATATTACAAGAGGTTTAAATGATGACCTTGCACTTATCTCAATGTCTAAGGATGCTGCAGAGCAACGCGTAGCTTTTGAAAATATTTCAAAAAAGGTAGAGGTATATTTATCTAGCGAGATCACATCAGGAACTATATATAAGCAATACTGCCCAATGGCTTTTGAAGGTAAAGGTGCTTACTGGTTATCTAATTCTAAAGAAATACGTAATCCTTACTACGGTGATAAGATGTTGAAGTGTGGTGTCGTAGATAAGGAGATTCAGTAATAGCTATTTAGAGAAATCCTTAAAGGAAGTAGCTGTTTTTAAATGCTTTACACTTATGTAGCTTTTTTTAATTTGAATCTTGTGTAATTTGTCGATTAGATTCGAGTTGCCATTAATCTGACTAATAAGGCACAGTAATTGTTATTATAAAGCCAAGTAACATCATTGTTATTTGGCTTTTATTTATTTTTGCATTAATGAAAAACGGTTTCCATAAAATAACATCTTTGTTTTTAGCGCTTTTAGTGCTAGGATCTACGATGTCTTTTAGTGTAGATAAGCACTATTGTGGAGATCATTTAATTGATGTTGCGATTTTTGGTGAAGCTGCTCCTTGTGAGATGATGCAATCCTTAGACGCTAAGTATGGCAAAGACACTTACAAAAAAATGGGATGCTGCAAGAATGAGCAAACCGTTTTTGAAGGTCAAGATGAGCTCAAAATGCAATTTGATCAATTTACTACAGATCAACTTGTATTTTTAAAAGCTTTCACCTACAGCTATACATATCTTTTTGTAGAAGCAGATAAACATTCTGCATCGGTCACAAGTCACCCTCCTCCCTTGATAATTACAGATTATCAAGTTGCTTACAATCAATACCTAATTTAATACCTGTATACACAGGTATCTCTTCGTGCAATATCATTGCGCATTTGGGATTCCACTATGGTTTTATGCCATAAAGATATAAGCTAGTTACTTTTTTAGTAACTACTCTTTTATTACTAATTACCCAATCTTTGGGTATAACGAGAATCACAATAAAAAAAATATTTATAGTCTTATTAGTGACATTCGCTTTCGCGAAAGTGCACTCACAAGGACCACCACTTACCGCAGATAAACCTATCATGTTAGGTGGTGGAAGTTTTATAGCAAAAACACTTACCGAAATACGCGTTTCAGAAGACGGGACAGCAACTCGCGTACCTCTTATGCTACACTATTTACCTACATCAAACACGCTTGTAGCGGTTCATTTGCCTTACGTAACTTATAATTATGATGATTTTCGCGGAAGCGGAAGCACATTAGGTGATATCAACATAGTAGGTAAGTATCAGTTTTATAGAAAAGATGGAACTGGAAAAACCTTCCGAATGGTAGCCAAAACATTACAGACCTTACCTACCGGAGAAGCTCTCGATATTGAGGGTATAAGTACTGGTAAATACTCAGGGTATTATGGTGTGGTAGCAGGTTATGAATCGCTCAAATATGGTATTTCTAATGAAGCAGGATATAGCTGGATGCCAGATGGATCTCTTGATAAGTTGGTATATAAATTAGGATTTGGATTGCCATTGCTTAAACCTACGTATCCTGTTAATCAGCTCAATTTATATTTTGAATATTCTAGCGAGTGGTTTTTAGAGCGTGATCAATTTGAATTGCTATATGCTCAAGGAATTCAATATGCAAGAAAACAATGGACATGGGAAGCAGGGGTTCAAGTACCGCTTAGCCAAAACGTTCCTGAGGCAATAGAGAGAAAATATTCTATATACTTAGGAACACGTTTTATACTTTAATAATAACAGTATCTCATATAGAGCTGTCTCTTATACACATCTCCGAGCCCACGAGACGGACTCCTATCTC
>CAJXSW010000072.1 GCA_913060645.1 uncultured Dokdonia sp.
CCGTCTCGTGGGCTCGGAGATGTGTATAAGAGACAGTTTTTAATTCTTGTTTTTAATCTTGAAAGAATATTCATGTAGTATATCGTTTTCTATTATTGAGTTATTCTGGAATAGTTTGGAATTAGCTGTGATTAATACTCTTTCTATAAGTTTTCTTGATTGATCAGTTGTTTCAGGAGGTAATTGTATTATTGAGTACTCTGTCCATTTATTAAAAGAATGATGTTTTTTATTTATAGGATATCTTTTAGATAATGATTGTTTAGTTTCACCAATGTAAATTTCTTTGGATTTTCGGTTTAACAACATATAAAGAATATTTTCATGAATTTCCTTGGATATATTATCTCTGTTTTGCCATTCTGTTATCTGAATCCTTCTTGATAGTTCATCTTCAGTACTTAATAGAAAATCGGTAATGAGGTATGAACTTAACTCTTTGAAAATATTTGGGAATCCTTGAAAAGCCTCTTTAACTCTAAAAAATTCTTTTATTGTCAAAATAGGTTTCTCTTCAACCCATTCAATTTTTACTTGTAATTGCTCTTTAAAACCACCAATGTCAAATTCTGTATATCGAAGGTTTTTATAATATTCATCTCCGATATGATATTCGAGAGCTCTCACAAAACTCTTTGGATAGTCTTTGGCCAATTGAATTGCAAAGTCCTTACTCCACTTTATACGGTAATTACTGATTTGTTTCCTTCCTTTTGGGAATGATAATTGAAGAATTGCATGAAATTTTTTATTGATTTTATTGAGTTCTTTAGGTCCCTGGTAGTTTATTATCAATGGCCACTTACAATTAGTTCTATTGTGACTGTTTAAAACCTCTTCTCCCCAGTTTTTAACATAAGAGGAGGGGATTGTAATTAAAAGATCATTAATAAACATTGTTTTATGAATGTCTAAAGGGAAAAAATCCTTTGTCAATCTTATTGGTTGAACCCTATCGCTTCTTTTATCCAATTCTAATTTTTTTATAAAGTTCCTCTCCAATTTTTTCAACAACACCAACTACTAAAGCATTCCCCATAAAGAAAGCTCTTTTAGTATCTGTAATACCTTCTAATTGTGTGTGATTGTCTGGAAACATATTAAGTCTTTCAAGTTCAACCGGGGTCAGTCTTCTTAAACCTTTCTTAGTATTAACAACATGTTTAAACCTAGAGGCAGACTTACCACCTTCTCCCGTGATAATTGTTCGAGATGCATTATCCAAAGCATCAGGAAAAATCATTCCTCCTTCACTATAATTATATTCAAATCCTTCTCTAGTTTTTCTAATTTCTTTTTTAGCTCCTTTTAGATATTCCCATTTTGGAAAATCAGCTTCATCTACAAAAAAATCATCGGTTACTTCTCCATTTTGTAAGACATCACCAAGCACAGTTCGAGGTCCATCGTAACTAGGTATGGTCTTAGATGTGAATACAGTTCCTTCCACCATTAAACCTGTATTATGAAAAGGTGATAATTTACCTTCTTTATTAAATTCTGTAGTGATATCTGCTAAACTACCTTCAAGAGTAACTTCTTGAAGCGAGATAGCCTTACCTACAGGAAAAGCTTTGGCTATAGTTCCTTCGTCAGTTAGCCAATCTGCCTTATTGGATTTTATAATATTCTTATAAGCTTTTGTTGATTTATGATAGCCTATAAAAAATACTCTTCTTCTTCGTTGGGGCATACCATACTCTGCCGCATTAATTACTCTCCATTCAACTGCGTAACCTAACTCATTTAAACTTTGAAGCATAACTGCAAAATCACGTCCTCTTTGTTTTGCAGGAGATTTTAAGAGACGATCCACATTTTCTAGAAATAAATATTTAGGCTTAGTCTTTTTATTTTCTAGGATATTATGAATAGACCACCATAAGACACCTTTTTTACCTTTTAATCCCTTTGAGTTATGAAGTGTTGTGGCAACAGAGTAATCCTGACAAGGAAAACCACCAACTAATAAATCATGATTTGGAATTTCCTCAACGTTTCTTGTAACGACCTCACTTATATCCTCATTAGAGTGATTTTCTTTGCCAAATCTTGCTTCATAAACTAAAGAAGCGTGTTGTAGTTTTGTAGATGGTTCCCACTGATTACTCCAGACTATATCGTAGTTGTTTTTTTCAAGTCCGAGTCTAAATCCGCCAACTCCAGCGAATAATTCGGCTACTTTTATTTTTTTATTTGGCATTGTTTTGAGTTTTGTAGTAATTGATTTTTTCTTCAGCAACTTTTAAAATTTCCGTTGTTAAATTAGAATATTTAAGATCTTCAGCTATTTTTTCTGAATGCCAGTGTATTATTAATTCTTCTTCTGAAAGATTATAAAATTTAGCAAGTCTTACAACTTGTTCCAATGTAGGTTTTCTTTCATTTTTTTCAAACTTGCTTATCAAAGATTGATCAATGTCAACTTCAGCAGCAACTTTCCTTAAGATTAAATCCCTTGCTTCTCTTGCACATTTAAGTGTATTTCCTAAGCTTTTCATTGGACAAATATGTTTTAGACTAATTTTGTCCAAATATAGATTAATTATAGAAATATTTTAATTAAATCTGAATTTATTTTTGAAATTATGATTAAACTTTTATGATAGTACTACCCACAAAAAAACCACCCAATTCCTCGGGTGGTTTTTAGTTTGTTACACTTTCGCGAAAGCGTACTTATAAGAAATTAATATCGCAGCGTATTACTCAATGGTGAGGACAAGGTCATTTTGTGAGACCATATTGCCGTCGCTTACGGTAATGGATGCTACGCGGCCGTCTTTTGAGGCGACTACGGTGGTTTCCATCTTCATGGCTTCTATGATAAACAGTGGGTCGTTTTCTTTTACCTCTTGACCTTTTTTAACAAGCACTTTATAGAGCGATCCTTGTAGGGGAGCGCCTATCTGGTTGCTGTCTTCTGGGTCTACTTTAAGATTTTCTACTTTCTTAATGTTGAGCGAGGTGTCGTATACTTCGACAAAGCGGTTTTCACCATTTACTTTAAAGAATACGGTGCGCATTCCTTCATCACTAGGTATCCCAATAGATAGTAACTTGATGATGACTGTTTTACCAGGTTCTAGCTCAATGAGAATCTCTTCTCCTAATGCCATACCGTAAAAGAAATTCTTAGTAGGTACGAGGGCTAGGTTACCATACTTCTTGTAATTTTCATGCGCTTGCTCAAATACCTTAGGGTAGAGCATGTATGATAAGAAGTCTTCCATCTCTAGAGGACGTGTAAATCCTTTTTGGAATTTGGCTGTAAAGGTTTCATATTCCTTGTCAAAATCTACAGGAGCCAAATGCGCGTTAGGACGGTCTGTATAGGCTTCTTTATTCTTTAAGATGATAGCTTGTAATTTTTTAGGGAAACCACCTACTGGCTGCCCTAAATCACCTTTAAAGAAATTAATCACAGATTCTGGGAAGGAAATCGTGTCGCCACGTTCCATCACATCTTCTGGAGTAAGGTTGTTTGTCACCATAAATATCGCCATATCACCCACTACTTTTGAGCTAGGTGTTACTTTAACTAGGTTTCCAAACATACTATTTACAGCAGCATACATCTTTTTTACTTCGGCAAAGCGATCGCCAAGACCTAGCGCTGTTGCTTGTGGTCTAAGGTTAGAATACTGTCCTCCAGGAATCTCATGTTCAAAAACTTCTGCCGTTCCTGCCTTGAGTCCAGACTCAAAAGGGTAGTAGAGTTCGCGGGTGTCTTCCCAGAAATTTGAAAACTGATTGAGTTTTTCCATTTCAAAAGGATGCTCACGTTCTTGATATTTCATCATCTCCACGACCGCATTAAAGTTAGGTTGAGAGGTAAGTCCTGATAGTCCGCCTAGGGCTACATCTACCACATCTACATTTGCCTCAATGGCTTTAAGATAAGTAGCCGTCTGTAGTGATGATGTATCATGTGTATGTAAGTGGATAGGTAAGTTTACGGTGTCTTTAAGCGCTGTTACCAGTTCTGTTGCGGCATACGGTTTTAAGAGTCCTGCCATGTCTTTTATGGCAATCATATGTGCTCCTGCGTTTTCAAGATCTTTTGCTAGCTGGGTATAATACTTAAGATCATACTTAGTTTGCTTTACATCAAGAATATCTCCGGTGTAGCTTATCGCACCTTCGGCAATTCCTCCTGTGAGGTTACGCACGTACTGGATGCTAGGTTCCATGGCTTTTACCCAGTTAAGCGAATCGAATATTCTAAAAATATCTACACCATTCTCCCAAGATTTTTCGACAAATTTCTCTGTCAAGTTATCTGGATAAGCCTTGTATCCCACACCGTTTGATCCTCTTAAGAGCATCTGGAAAAGAATATTAGGCACCGCTTTACGCAGTTCGCGCAGGCGTGTCCACGGGCTTTCGTGTAAGAAACGCAAGCAAACATCAAAAGTTGCACCTCCCCAAACTTCCATACTAAAGGTGTTAGGATGATTCTTTGCAAAACTTGATGCTACCTTGAGCATGTCATACGAACGCATGCGTGTAGCTAGTAGGGACTGGTGTGCGTCACGCATGGTCGTATCTGTGTAATGAATCTTTTTCTCTGCCATGAGCCATTTGCAGAACTCCTCTGGACCTAGCTCTGTGATTAAGTCTTTGGTCCCTTTCGGGAAAGGGTCTGAGAGGCTGTATAATGGGGTTTCTGGTGTTCTAAAAATCTTAGAGTCATCCTTTTTCTTTACGTCAGAATTTCCATTTACACTAACTTCTGCAAGAAACTGAACCACTTTTGAGGTTCTGTCTTGTGATAGCTTGATGTCAAATAGGGAAGGAGTGTTCTGTATAAAGTTTACGGTAGTTTCTCCATTTTTAAAAGTATCAGTCTGGATTACATTTTGCAGAAAGTGAATGTTAGTCTCTACACCGCGTATTCTAAATTCTTTTAATGCTCTAACCATCTTACGGATAGCACCATCTAAGGTTCTACCATGTGCAGAAACCTTAACAAGCATAGAGTCAAAAAACGGACTTACATTATATCCCTGGTAAATACTTCCTGCATCAAGACGGATTCCCATTCCCGAAGCACTGCGGTAGGTAGTAATCTTACCATAATCTGGCGTAAAGTTATTTACAGGATCTTCTGTTGTAAGTCGGCACTGTATCGCAAAACCATAAGTACCAATAGATTCTTGACCGTAAATCTTAATCTGCTTGTCTGATAGGTTGTAACCTCCTGCGACAAAAATCTGCGTTTTTACAAGATCGATACCTGTCACCATCTCAGTAACCGTATGCTCCACTTGAATACGTGGATTTACTTCAATGAAGTAAATATTATCATCTGCATCTACCAAAAACTCAACAGTACCAATATTGTTGTAGTTTACTTCGGTAGCAATGGCAACGGCATATTTGTATAGATTATCGCGTAGTGTTTGTGATAGCCCGTAAGAAGGAGCCATCTCTACCACCTTCTGGTGTCTACGTTGTACAGAGCAGTCACGCTCATATAGGTGTCTGATGTTACCGTGAGAATCTGCTACAATCTGTACTTCTATATGCTTAGGATCTTCTACATATTTCTCTAGAAACATGGTGTCATCACCAAAAGAGTTAAGCGCTTCATTACGAGCCGAGTCAAAACTAAGCTGTAAATCTTCTACCTTACGAATAATACGCATTCCTCTACCACCACCACCAGAGGCAGCTTTAAGCATCAATGGGTAGCCTATTTTTGTAGCTTCGCTAAGAGCGATGTCAAGCGTGTTTAGCGCAATTTTATTACTTTCTATAATAGGAACGCCACACTTTTGCGCTACTTTTTTTGCAGTGATTTTATCACCTAGTGAGTCCATCACCTCAGGATTAGGACCTATAAAAATGATGCCGTTTTCGGCACATTTTCTAGCAAAGGTGGAGTTTTCAGACAAGAAACCGTATCCAGGGTGAATGGCATCTACATTTTTTGATTTGGCTAAGTCAATAATCTGATCCATATCAAGGTAGGGCTTGAGTGGCTCATTATTCTTGCCTATTTGGTAAGACTCATCTGCTTTATTGCGATGTTGTGAGTATCTGTCTTCGTAGGTATAAATCGCAACTGTAGCGATATTAAGTTCGGTACAAGCACGCAGTACTCTAATGGCAATTTCCCCGCGATTGGCGACAAGGACTTTTTTAATTTTCATTATATAAGATAGGTTGTTGTGTTACGAAATCGTTGTAGTAGTAGGGTACAAAAAAAGCCACTTCAATAGGAGAAGTGGCTTTGATAAAATTAAATTTTCGCGCAAGCGAACATAAACACTTTTAAGTCATTTTCAATACGTAATCTATTACACATAGTTTTAGTGACTTATTAAGATATATTATGCGTCAAAGCGATATTTTCCATGTTGCTCAACATCTGCAGCAATCTGGTTACGTAAGCCTATTACGTTAGGCTGGTTTGTGTACTTTGTAAAACGCTTAAGACCCATAAGCATCATACGTTGCTCATCACCTTCGGCAAAAGAGATAATAGCTTCTTTAGCCTTAGTCTGGATAATATCTACTGCGTTAAATAAGTATAGTTGAGTCATTGCAAGTTGCGTTGCCTGGCTCTCAAGACCTGTACGTTTGATATTCTTCTCTGTACGTAAGATTGCACTCTCAGACATATAGATTTCAATCAAGATATCTGCAGCAGCCATTAGTAATTGCTGGTGTTTCTCTAGCTCTGTTCCATATTTCTTTGCAGCAGATCCTGCTACCATTAAGAATACTTTCTTAAGACGCTTAAGAAGGTCTTTCTCTTCAGACAATGTTTCAGAAAAATCTGGTGTATCAAAAGAAGGAATACCCATAAGTTCTTCACCTACAGCAGTAGCAGGCCCCATAAAGTCTACATGACCTTTCATAGCCTTCTTCACCATCATTCCTACCGCTAGCATACGGTTAATCTCGTTTGTACCTTCATAGATACGAGCGATACGAGCATCTCTCCAAGCAGATTCCATAGGAGCATCTGCACTAAAGCCCATTCCTCCAAAAACTTGGATACCTTCATCTGTTGTATTCTGTACATCTTCAGACACGGCAACTTTAAGGATAGAACACTCAATAGCATATTCCTCAACACCTTTAAGCTCTGCTTCTTGGTGTGTGTTTCCTTCTGCATGACGCATCGCGATACGATCCTCTATGTTTTTTGCAGCTCTGTATGATGCAGACTCATCTACATATACGTTTGTTGCCATAGTAGCAATCTTTTGCTTGATAGCTCCAAAGTTTATGATAGGAGTTTTAAACTGTACACGCTCCTTAGCATAAGTTACTGCTTCATTTACTACACGACGTTGTGCATCAAGACAAGCCGCAGCAAGTTTAATACGACCTACGTTAAGTGCGTTCATTGCAATTTTAAATCCGTTACCACGCTCAGAAAGCATATTCTCTGCAGATACTACAGTATCGTTAAAGAATACCTGACGTGTAGAAGAAGAGTGGATACCTAATTTCTTCTCTTCGTCACCTAGTGTGATTCCGTTAGAAGGATCATTTTCTACGATAAATCCTGTAATGTTCTTATCGTCTTCTATTCTTGCAAATACGATAAAAAGGTTACAGAATCCTGCGTTTGAAATCCACATTTTCTGTCCAGAAATCTTATAAGATTTTCCATCTTCAGAAAGTACTGCTTTTGTTTTTCCTGAGTTTGCATCAGATCCAGCACCTGGCTCTGTAAGACAGTAAGCACCAAACCACTCACCAGTAGCAAGTTTAGGCACATATTTTTGTTTTTGCGCTTCGTTACCGTATAAAGTAATTGGCATGGTACCAATTCCTGTATGTGCTCCAAAGGCTGTACTAAAAGATCCAGTTGCACCAGAGATGTAATCACAAACAAGCATTGTAGATACAAAGCCCATTCCTAATCCACCATACTCTTCTGGTACAGCAACACCTAGTAAACCAAGTTCACCAGCCGTACGCATTGTTTCTTCTGTGTATGCATAATCTTTCTTTTCAAAACGCTCCCAGTGTGCCCATAGATCACGATCTACAAACTCCTTAGTACTATCGCGCATCATTCTTTGCTCTTCGTCAAGATCTTCCATTGTGAATACATCTTCACAAGCTGTTTCTTTTACGATAAATTGTCCACCGCGTAGGATATCTTTTTTTGTTTCTTCTGTTGCCATAATTTGATATTAGATTCGAGATTTTAGACGTTAGATAGGGGGTAATCATCCTTCTAAAATCTGATCTCTATGTTTAAATTGTGTTATTCTTTTTTTAATTTTTCTTTTCCCGCTTTCGCGAAAGCGAACTTTACATAGATGAGATGCTCCTTTTAACAGAAGATCTCATCCATAATATTATTTAAGGAATTCGTAAATTCCTGCTGCTCCTTGTCCAGTACCTACACACATAGTTACCATCCCGTATTTACCTGACATATCACGCTTGCGCATCTCGTCAAATAACTGTACCGAAAGTTTTCCTCCTGTACATCCTAGCGGGTGACCTAAAGCGATAGCTCCACCATTTACGTTAATAATATTTGGATCAAGACCTAGCTCGCGAATTACTGCAAGTGATTGTGATGCAAATGCCTCGTTAAGCTCGATAAGCTCAATATCATTTTGCTTAAGACCTGCTTGCTTCAATGCCTTAGGAATCGCAGCTACAGGACCTATTCCCATAATACGTGGTGGTACACCAGCCGCAGCATAGTTTACCATACGTGCAATAGGCTCGATGTTTAATTCCTTAACCATTTCCTCACTCATTACCATTACAAAGGCAGCACCATCACTCATTTGTGAAGAGTTACCTGCAGTAACGCTTCCTCCAGCAGCAAATACTGCTCTAAGCTTTGCAAGCGCCTCTTTACTAGTTCCAGCACGTGGTCCTTCGTCTTTATTTACTGTGTAAGATCTAGTAGCTTTCTTACCATTTGCGTCGATATACGTTTGCTCCACATCAATAGGAACAATCTGATCTTGGAAACGATCTTCTGCTAGCGCGCGTAGTGCTTTCATGTGAGAGTTGTATGCAAACTCATCTTGATCTTCACGAGATACCTTGAATTCATTTGCAACAGCCTCTGCCGTGTTACCCATTCCCCAGTAGTAATCTTCGTGTCCAGTTTTTACAATGGCATCGTAGTTTAATTCTGGTTTAAATCCGGTCATAGGTACAGAAGACATAGACTCTGCACCACCAGCGATAATACAATCGCCCATTCCTGCTTGAATCTTTGCTACTGCCATCCCGATAGTCTCTATTCCAGAAGAACAAAAACGGTTTACCGTTACACCAGGTACATCAATTACGTCAAGTCCCATTAATGAGATAAGACGCGCCATGTTAAGACCTTGTGATCCCTCTGGCATTGCATTTCCTACGATTACGTCATCTATGCGTTTTTTGTCAAATTCTGGCAGTTCCTTCATCATATACTGGATGGTTTCTGCAGCAAGCTCATCTGCTCGCTTGAATCTGAAGACACCTTTGGGAGCTTTCCCAACGGCTGTTCTATA
The DNA here is from genome assembly GCA_913060645.1 of uncultured Dokdonia sp. GTDB lineage: Bacteria > Bacteroidota > Bacteroidia > Flavobacteriales > Flavobacteriaceae > Dokdonia. The sequence continues at coordinate 9,498 of CAJXSW010000072.1, forward strand.
TGCTTTTACTATATATGCTGTTTTCATAATTTTTAAGATTATAGAATATGGAGAATAGAGTATAGACTTAATTATTTAGTCTATCAATAAATGCTCCTATCATTCTTTGCAATTGCTGTATACTATCTTTTAATTCTTTATAATCAGTTTCAGAAACATAGTTTTCGATTTTAGCAATCTCTAATTGTGTTTCCCATTCATAAGCAGATCCAAGACTTGTTTCTAAGTAAGACTTAAAATGCTTATCAGTAGATTTTGCAGAGCCTTCTGCGATATTTGATGGAATAGATACTGAACATCTATTCATTTGACTTGTAAGATTATAGATTTCAGACTTTGGAAAGGTTTTAGTCAACTTATAATTCTGACTAGCAAAGGTTACACCATATTGCCAAATCTTCAAGTTTCTAAAATTATGCCTAGCCATTATCTCTACAATCTTTTGTCCATTTCACAAGAGTAAGAAGTCTATATTCTATACTCTATAATCCATATTCAGAAAAACTAGTTTCTCAACGGTTTTCCCTTCTGTAACATATGCTGGATACGCTCTAACGATTTTCTCTCTGTCGCTAGTGATAAGAACGCCTCACGCTCTAGGTCTAATAAGTACTGCTCAGAAACTCTTGTAGGTTCAGAAAGATCTCCTCCTGCCATTACATAAGCGAGTTTATTTGCAATCTTCTTGTCATGCTCAGAGATGTAGTGAGAAGCTTCCATAGAATCTGTTCCTACTAAGAACATTCCTAATGCTTGCTTACCTAATACAAGTACATCATTACGTTTTACCGGTTGTGTATATCCTTGATCTGCCATCTGGCGTGCTACAGCCTTAGCTGTTGCAATCTGACGATCACGGTTTACCACTACGATATCTTTACCGTGCTTAAGAATGTTAAGGTCATACGCTTCGTGAGCAGATGTAGACACTTTTGCCATACCAATAGTAAGGAAGTGCTCTTGAAGTACGTTTAATTGTACATCACCTTTATCAAACTTATCTGATGCTCTTAAGGCCATTTCCTTAGATCCACCACCACCAGGTATTACACCTACACCAAACTCAACGAGTCCAATATAAGATTCGGCAGCAGCTACAACGCGGTCAGCATGAAGTGTCATCTCACATCCACCACCTAAAGTCATACCGTGAGGTGCAACAACAGTTGGAATTGCAGAATAACGAAGACGCATACACGTATCTTGGAAATATTTTATAGCAGCGTTAAGCTCATCATATTCTTGCTCTACGGCATACATGAAAATCATTCCAATATTTGCACCTACAGAGAAGTTAGTCCCTTGATTTCCTATTACTAGTCCGTCGTAGTTTGTTTCGGCCATATCAATAGCCTTATTTAATCCTGCAAGAACATCACCACCTATAGAGTTCATCTTAGAGCGGAATTCTACATTTAAGATTCCGTCTCCTAGATCTTGTACAGATACTCCAGAGTTTGAGAATACTTCAGTTTGTTTTCTAATGTTATCAAGAATGATAAATGAATCTTGACCAGGTTTTTTTACATGCGCTTTCGCGGAAGCGGAATATACATGCGTAGCCCCATCTTTTACAGAATAGAAAGTCTCGATTCCAGCAGCAGTCATATCTGTTACCCAAGTGGCAACTTCAAGACCTTCTGCTTTCATAAGTTCGATACCTTTTTCTACACCTACAGCATCCCAAATTTGGAATGGTCCGTGCTCCCAGCCGAAACCAGCCTTCATAGCATCATCTATCTTATAAAGCTCATCTGTAATTTCTGGAATACGATTTTGTACATATGCAAATAAGTGAGCAAAAGACTTGCGGTAAAATTCACCAGCCTTGTCTTTACCACCTACAAGCACTTTAAAACGATCGTATACATTATCGATAGTTTTAGTAAGCTCTAAGGTTGCAAATTTTGCTCTTTTTGCAGAGCGGTAATCCATAGTATCTAGGTCAAGCGTAAGGATTTCCTTTTGTCCTGTCGCATCAACATTCTTTTTATAGAATCCTTGACCAGTTTTTGAACCTAACCATTTATTTTCCATCATCGTGCTGATGAAACCTGGTAAGGCAAATAATTCTTTTCTTTCGTCCTTAGGGCAGTTCTCTGCAATACCGTTTGCAACATGTACAAGCGTATCAAGACCTACAACATCTACCGTACGGAAAGTAGCCGACTTAGGACGACCTATTACTGGTCCCGTAAGTTTATCAACCTCCTCAACCGTCATTCCCATCTCCTTAACCGTGTGGAATAATGACATGATAGAGAAGATACCAATACGGTTACCTATAAACGCTGGAGTATCTTTTGCTACTACAGATGTTTTTCCTAAAAATTGCTCACCGTAGTTATTTAAGAAATCAAGTACGCTCTGGTCTGTTTTTGGTCCAGGGATGATTTCAAATAACTTTAAGTAACGCGCAGGGTTAAAGAAGTGTGTCCCACAGAAGTGCTTCTGGAAGTCTTCACTACGACCCTCAGACATAAACTGAATAGGAATTCCAGATGTGTTTGAAGTAATAAGTGTGCCAGGAGTTCTGTGTTTTTCTAAGTTTTCAAAAACTTGCTTTTTAATATCAAGTCTTTCTACAACTACTTCTATGATCCAGTCTACATCCTTCACTTTTGCAATATCATCCTCAAGGTTTCCTGTGGTGATTCTACTTGCAAAAGACTGGTTGTAAATAGGAGAAGGCTTACTTTTTAAAGCAGTAGTAAGTGCATCGTTTACCATGCGGTTACGAACTACTTTATCTTCAAGTGTAAGACCTTTTGCTTGCTCTTTAGCATTGAGTTCTCTAGGTACGATGTCTAGTAAGAGTACATCTACACCGATATTTGCAAAATGACAAGCGATACCGCTTCCCATAATTCCGCTACCGATGACGGCTACATTCTTTATTCTACGTTTTGCCATTATTTTACTAAGGTTTCTTTTTGGTTAAAAACTTTTCTATTTTGAATCAAATCATTGATGGTATCAATAACTTCATAAAAGTGGTTGATTTTTTCTTCACTTATAGTATTTCTCACAGCACCATTAAAGGTCTTTACTTTTGTTTTTGAGAAATCTCTTTTTTCTTTTCCGAATGGAGTAAGATGTATAAGAACACCGCGTCCGTCTGCTGGATTAGGTTTGCGTTCTATCAAGCCTTTTTCTTCCATAGTCTTAAGTGTACGAGATAGGGATGTAGCTTCCATACCCATACGAGGACCTAATGCTGTAGAAGGTGTTCCTTGGTCTGGATCTATACTTAATAAGGCAAAACCAACCGCCATCGTTACATCAAACTCTGCTGCTTGTTCATTATACATTTTCATTACTGCTTGCCAAGTGGCTCTCAAACAGTAGTCTATTGTTTTATCATTCATAGGGTTTTATTCCGAAATCGTTGTAAATATACAATAATTTACTATGCACGCACAGTAGTTTTTGCAAATTTTATTGATTTCTACTATTTATTTTACTTAAGTAGTTGCTAATACATTGACTGTAATATACCTCAAGTTCGTAGAATTTTTGTAAATTCTATGTTATTTTATCGTCTCATGTTATTCAATACAGTCAAAATGATATTGTATAAACGCTATAACGTTAAAAGTAAGCCATTATCTTTGTCCCTTGAGCCGAACTGTTCAACAACCTAAAACGGCTCGTAAATGTATCGCCAGTATGATAGCACCAGCAACACCAGTAAATGAGTTTAAACGCATGAAAGCTTTGCATGGTCTAGAACTTCTAGACACAGCTCAAGAACCAGACTTTGATTACATTACTAAACTTGCTGCTTACATATGCAATACGCCTGTAGCCCTCGTCACTCTAGTAGATGAAGACAGACAGTGGTTTAAGTCTAAAGTAGGGTTTGCACCTTGTGAAACCTCTCGAGATAGCTCATTTTGCGCACACGCGATTTTGACACCTAATGAGATTTTTGAGATTCCAGACGCTACAAAGGATTTGAGGTTTGTAAACAACCCACTTACTAAGGGCGACGCGCCAGTTATATTTTATGCTGGAATCCCATTGCGTACTAAGAACAAGATGGCTGTAGGATCATTATGTGTGATTGATCATAAACCTAATAAACTTAATCAAGAACAACGAGAAGCACTCATTACCTTAGGTAAGCAGGTAGAACGTCTTTTTGAATTACGATCTGTAAATGCTAAGCTAAGAGCTGCCAAGGAGAACCTCACTAAGCATAATTCTTTACTACAAGATTTTGCAGGGACCGTATCTCACGATCTTAAAATGCCACTAGCAAATCTCATATTGACATCAGATATTTTAAAGAAAAAATATAATGACGAGATAGACGAAAAAGGTAAAAACTATTTAAGTTACCTTAAAAAGTCATCTATGTCTATGAGTAAGTATATCACTAACATTCTTACGCATTATGAGAGTACCGCTTATGATAAGGATGATGTGCATGAGTTTATGCTTAATGATATGCTTGAGGATCTTGTAGATCTCCTCAATATCAATTATGAGTGCGACGTTCATTTCCCAGAAAATAATATAGAGTTGCATTGTAATAGGTCTGCACTTGATCAGATTTTCTTAAACCTTATAGGGAACAGTCTTAAGTATAATGATAAGAAGCATACGGTAATAGATATCAAGGCCACCCAAACTTCCAAGCATTTTGAATTTTCTATAAGAGACAATGGTCGTGGTATAGAAGAGGATAAGGTAGATAGTGTTTTTACGCTATTTAGTACCGTAGGACATCTTGATAAAAATGGAGAACGCGGTCATGGAATCGGACTTTCTACTGTGCAGAAACTTGTAAATAACCTTGGCGGTACAATAAAAGTAAAGTCGGAGCTTGGGAAATTCACAGAATTTATCTTTACAATAGCGAGATAGCTAAGTACGCTTTCGCGAAAGCGTAACACTTCATATTATTGATGATTCTAGCCTATAAATTTTATCGTAGGTGTATGGCTACCAAATAGGCTGGCTGTAGGCTGTAATCGTCATTATTAAGTTAATTATCACTTAGATTTACGTTAATCTATAGTCAATCAAACTTGGACTAACCTATATTAGTCCAAACAATCAAATCAAACATTACTACATGTTGAAAATTACCCAGTTATTGCTTACAAGCCTTACTATTTGTATAGCAAGTACAGTGTATGCACAAGACCTTCCTGTTGCATCTATAAAAAAGAGTATTGAAACATTTAAAGAAAATGCTCGCGGCCCTTACAAAAAGATTGAATGGTTTTGTAAAGATGGTACACAGCGTGAAGCACGTGACCCTTGTCCAGATGATATAGGTGGTGGAGTACAACATGCTAGTTACAGTGATGATCTTATCGCACTAGGTAAAAAGCACCATTTATATGTGGCAGACATTCTTGCAAATACAGACAAAGAACTTTTTTGGGATGTGGCAAACGACCATAGCCGCATTAAACAATATCAACTTGCTCGCTACTTAGGGAGTGTAGATGATGGATGGGTGCAGCGCAAATCTCAATTTTATAGAGGAGCTGTACAATCTGAAGATGAAGAAACATGGGGTATCGACTTTTATGAGTGGCTACTGCGTAGCGATACGAGACTAAGACAAAATTACTATTTACTGCGTCAAACATTGCGAGATATACCACACGATGGTGATAGTAACATTGCACAACGTATGCGTAGCGAATCAAAAATCCTAGCCGAAGATTATCCTAAGTTTATGGATGCCCGTATTAAGATACATGGTAAACCTAGCGTGAGTGATATCCAGATGGTACAAGAATTTAGCTGTCTCTTATACACATCTGACGCTGCCGACGAAGAGGATAGTGTAGATC
>CAJXSW010000073.1 GCA_913060645.1 uncultured Dokdonia sp.
GATAGGAGTCCGTCTCGTGGGCTCGGAGATGTGTATAAGAGACAGGATATCCCGTATTTTTACACCCTATGAAAAAAGAAGATTGTTTCTACCTCGGAAAAATAGTTAGAAAGTATAGCTTTAAAGGTGAACTCCTAGCTAAACTTGATACTGACGAACCAGAAATATATGTAGACATGGACTCTGTGTTTATTGATTTTGGTCCTAGTCTTGTGCCATATTTTATAGAGTCTTCTCAGTTACATAAGTCTAGTTTACTTCGAGTAAAATTTGAAGATATAGATACAGAAGAAGATGCAGATGATATGATAGGCGCAGGTTTATACCTGCCACTAGATTTGCTTCCTGAGTTAAAAGGAGATCAATTTTACTTCCATGAAGTGGTAGGATTTACTGCGGTTGATAAAGACTTTGGTGAGATAGGTACAATCACATATGTAAATGATAGTAACACGCAGGCCATTTTTGAAATTGACAGAGATGGTAGTCAAGTGCTTATACCTATGGTAGACGAGTTTATCAAGAAAGTAGACCGCGAGAACAAGCAAATGCACTTCGAACTTCCTGATGGATTGATTGATTTATACCTGTAGATGTCTTTAAAGCCTTTTCAATTTAAAGAATTTACGGTAGCCCAAGATCGCTGTGCTATGAAAATAGGCACAGATGGTGTATTGCTTGGCGCTTGGACTTCAGTGACTCAGTATCTAGACAGTATATTAGATATTGGCACTGGTACTGGTGTTATCGCATTAATGCTTGCGCAACGCAGCGATGCTATGACTGTAGACGCTGTAGAGCTAGATGATAATGCCTATGAGCAGGCTACCGAAAACTTTGAAAATAGCGTTTGGGGAGACAGACTCTTTTGTTACCATGCACATTTATACGAATTTGCCGCAGAGATAGATGATGAGTACGACCTCATTGTGTGCAATCCACCTTTTTATGCGGAGACGCTCAATGATGAGTCCACAGCATTGCAGCGCTCACGTTCTACTAAGGATGGTGCGGCTATGGAAGCTAGAGAACAAGCACGCTTAGAAGAGTCAATGCCTTTTGAATTACTTGTAGGTGCCGTGGCAAAGTTACTATCAGAAGATGGGGCGTTTAGTGTGATTATTCCTCATGAAAGGGAAGATGACTTTATATTGTTATGCTCTCGTGCTGGCTTATATCCATCTAGAATTACACGAGTGAAGGGGAACCCAACTTCGCCTATTAAAAGGAGTTTGATGGAATTCCGCTTTCGCGAAAGCGTACCTAAAACCACAGAGCTTACTATAGAGCATAAACGTCACGATTATACAGATGACTATATTTCTCTAGTTAAAGACTTCTATCTCAAAATGTAGTAGGAATTTTGGGCAGTGAAAACGTTTTCGTTACTTTTACTACGCTAAAATAAATGCTATGAGACCAGATCTTTTTGAAGCTCCTGATTATTACAATCTAGACGACCTTTTAACAGAAGAACATAAGTTAATACGAGATGCTGCGCGTGCTTGGGTTAAGCGAGACGTTTCTCCCATAATAGAACAAGCTGCACAAGATGCAAAATTCCCAAAATCAATCATCCCTGGACTTGCAGAGATAGGAGCTTTTGGTCCTTATATTCCTGAACAATATGGTGGTGCGGGCTTAGATCAAATTTCTTATGGTCTTATCATGCAAGAAATAGAGCGTGGTGATTCTGGAGTGCGATCTACTGCATCTGTACAGTCTTCACTAGTGATGTATCCTATATGGAAATATGGATCTGAAGAGCAACGCAACAAGTTCTTGCCTAAACTTGCTTCTGGTGAGTTTATGGGTTCCTTTGGACTTACAGAGCCAGATCACGGGTCTAATCCTAGTGGAATGGTGACAAATTTCAAAGATATGGGAGATCATTATCTTTTAAATGGAGCAAAATTATGGATTTCAAACAGTCCTTTTTGCGATGTGGCTGTAGTATGGGCAAAGAATGAAGAAGGGTGTATACATGGACTTATAGTAGAAAGAGGAATGGAAGGATTTTCTACTCCAGAAACTCATAATAAGTGGTCGCTTAGAGCAAGTGCAACAGGAGAGTTGATCTTTCAAGATGTAAAAGTCCCTAAAGAAAATTTATTGCCTAATAAATCTGGATTAGGAGCGCCATTAGGTTGTCTTGATTCGGCTCGTTATGGTATTGCTTGGGGAGCTATAGGTGCTGCAATGGATTGTTATGATACTGCATTGCGTTATGCAAAAGAGCGTATCCAGTTTGGGAAGCCTATTGCTGCATTCCAATTGCAACAAAAGAAGCTTGCAGAGATGATTACAGAGATTACAAAAGCACAGCTACTTGCATTAAGATTAGGGCAGCTTAAAAATGAGGATAGAGCAACCTCTGCTCAAATCTCAATGGCAAAACGTAACAATGTTGATATGGCAATAAAAATTGCTCGCGAAGCACGTCAGATCCTAGGTGGTATGGGGATTACTGGAGAATACAGCATCATGCGCCATATGATGAATCTTGAGAGTGTAATCACTTATGAAGGAACACATGATATTCACCTTCTTATAACCGGTTTAGATATAACAGGTGAAAATGCTTTTAAATAGAACGTTGCTCTGGAGTAACAATTGAAATATTTATACAGGAATAAACATAAAAAACCCGATTGTTACAAAACAATCGGGTTTTTGTATTCTATAAGTATTGAACTTAGTTTTCTTCAGGCATAAGGACAGATATAAAATACTTGTCATCTAGAAAACGTTGTGCTGCGTCTTGAATATCTTTTGCCGTTAGTTTTGCTACAGCTTTTTCAAAACCAATAATGTAATTGTCATCACGATCTTCTTGATATTTACTTACAAGACTGGTGAGCCAGAAATTATTAGTTTTAATTTGCTCTTTATGCTGTACTAGGTAGGTTTCTTTAACCTTAGCAAGATCTTCTGGAGTCACGCCGTCTTTTTTAATTTTCTCTACTTCGGCGAGAGCGGCAGCTGTTAGTTTTTCTACATTTTCTGGACCACAAGGGAAAGAAATACTAAAATCCATATCAGAAAAAGTAATCTTACTTAACGATCCTCTAGCACCTACACCGTAGACACCACCTTCTTCCTCACGTAGTTTTTCAACTAGCTTAATTGTGAGAACCTCTCCTAGTGCTTTAACAGCCATCTCTGTATCTGGATCATAGTCCATTTCTTCTCTCCATGCTATAGATACAGAACTCTTTGGGTCTTTGCCACGGTTTACAACAAACTTATCGTATGCATCTTTTTCTCTAAATTTTGTTGGTATAAAATTCTCATTACTACCTAGGCCTGGGAGTGGTGCTAAATACGCACTCGCGAAAGCGGAAACCGCCTCCTCTTCTACATTGCCTACAAAGAAAAAGTGGAAATCTCCGGCATCAGCATAACGCTCTTGATATTTTTTATAGGCCAGGTCATAGTCTGCAGCTTCATATTTTGCAGCAGTTGGGAATCCCGTGTAACGTGGATTTCCTTCTTGACGTCTATCGCTTACTTGACTTTGGAAGTAGAAATTAGGATTTGCCATTAGGTTGCCTAAAAAGCTTTTTTGTTTTGAAACAAAAGAGTTGAATGCTTCCTCATCTTTATTGAGGTCTGTGAAGTATAAATGTACCATCTGGAAAAGTACTTCCAGATCCTTTGGTGCGGCAGATCCTCTAAAGTTTTCGGCTCCTTTTGTTAAGAAAGGTGACACATTAACAATTTTGCCACTCATAAATTTACTCATATCGGTAAGTGATAGTCCACCTATTCCAGCTTGTGAAAGTCCTTGGTTTGCAAAGGCTGTAGCTATCATTTCTTCATCAGAATATAAGCTTGTTCCTCCAGGGCTAAAAGCTGAAAATAAAATTTCATCATTCTTAAAGTCTGTTTTTTTGATAGTTACTTTTGCACCGTTTGAGAGTGTCATAGTCTTAGTTCCTAGATTTTTATTTTCAGTAGTAGAAACTATAGTTCCAGGAGCTGGCATTTTTTCAATAAGTGAGTTGCGTATTTCCTCATCTTCATAAGCTGTAATTTCCGCATTTTCCACCTCTTTAATAAGAGCGAGTACTTGTTCTTCTGTTACTTGAGTTAGACCTTCTTTTTCTGGCCCAGTGAGGGTGATTACACGGTTATCCTCGTGTATAAAGTAAGTAATAAGCTCACTTACTTCTTTAATAGTGATTCCTTCTAATAAATCTTTAGTGGTTTTAAACTGCCACTCAATACCTGGAATAGGCTGTTTGTTTAGGTAATTGCTTACGTATTGTCCTACGATACGTCCACTTTCTAGTTTATCTCTGTCGTTATATGACTTTTCTAAACGTGCAATTATACTCATTTTGGCACGGTCAAGCTCGCTCGGCTGAAAGCCATAACGCTTTACCCTCTCATTTTCCATTAGTAACGCTTTAAGTCCTTCTAGTTGACCTTCTGCACTGGTTTGTGCTATAGATTGGTAGGCATTTTTTGTACGTGCAAAGGTGCCTCCATAAAATGAAAATCCAAAAACAAAAGGGGGTTGAGCGCTATTTCTTAGTTCGCTCAAACGATTATTAATCAATTGAGAAAAAAGATTGCGTACTAGCCCTTCTCTAAAATCTCCAATTGTTTCTGAAGGTTCTGAATTTTTACGATCTTTATACATTACATTCACCCGGCTGAATGCAGCTTCCTTATCTGATGCAATGGCTATTAAAGTTTCCTTGTGATTAGGGAGTTGGTAGCTTTTGCGCTCTTGAGCACTTTCTGAAGTTGGTATTTTACCAAAATGGTCTCTTATCTTTTGCTCCATTGTAGCCACATCTAAGTCTCCAACTGCAACGACGGCCATTAGCTCTGGGCGGTACCACGTTTTGTAATAATTACGAACATCTTCGTAAGTAAAGTTTTCTAGATTTTCTTTGGTTCCTATAGGGAGGCGCTCTGCATATTTTGAGCCATACATAAGTTTTGGCAAAGTCTCGCGTTGCATGCGTTCATCCGCGCCAAGACGTAAGCGTAACTCTTCTAGTACAACTCCACGTTCTCCATCTATTGCTTCTTCAGATAAGGTAGTGTTGTGAGCCCAATCTTCGATAATCTGAAAGCCTTTTTCTAACTTTTCTGGATCATCACTAGGAATAGGCAAGATGTAGACGGTCTCATCAAAGCTTGTGTAAGCATTGAGATCTGCACCAAATTTTACTCCTATACTTTGTAGGTAATCTACAAGATCATTTTTTTTGAAATTTTTTGTTCCATTGAAGTTCATGTGCTCCATAAAGTGAGCAAGTCCCAGTTGTTTTTCCGTTTCCATAATGGAACCAGCATTTACCGCGAGACGTAGCTCTACTTTATCTTCTGGTTTTCCATTATTACGAATGTAATAGGTAAGTCCATTTGAAAGTTTACCTACTTTAACATTAGGATCTACTGGAATCTTTGAAGTAGGGATGGATTGAGTTGTTGTTAAGTCTGCATTATTTTGGGCTAGTAACATGCCAGCGCTAAATAAAAGGCCTATTGATAAGGCTAATGTTTTTTTCATAATGATTGATGAATTTAATGTATAATTGATTGTCTCACAAAGTACTAGATATTTACTTAGAGTCCAATAATTTTAAAAAAATTATAAGAAAAAACCCTAACACTTCTTAGTGAAGTATTAGGGTTATTCTATTTTCAAAGAAGTATTTTCTATCCGTTGATAGCTTCTACCATATTTATTTTTCCAGGTAACATTTGCTTAAGCATGTTTTCAATACCATTTTTAAGTGTGAATGTACTAGAAGGGCATCCACTACAAGCTCCCTGTAGAATTACAGAAACATTCTGTGTTTTTGGATCGTAGTTTTTGAACATGATGTTACCACCATCACTTGCAACTGCTGGCTTTACATACTCTTCAATAATATTTACTATTTCCTTAGAAATATCGTCTAAAGTCTCAAACTTTTCTTCGGCAATCGCTTCTGCTTGCTGTGGCGTTTTAAGTTGAGCTGCTGTTACAATTTCTTTTCCATCTTGGATGTAATCACGTATAAACTCTCTTGTTTCAGTTACGACTTCATCCCACTCTGCAACATCATATTTCTGAACAGAAATATAATTTTCATCAAAGAAGACTTCCTTTACATAAGGAAGGTGAAACAAAGCCTTGGCCATAGGAGCATTTGCAGTGTCATCTATACTTTTAAATTCAAAAGCCGTAGTTACAAGCTTCTTGTTTGCAACAAACTTAAGTGTTGATGGGTTAGGTGTAGACTCTGCATAAACCGTCACTGGTATTTTCTTTGCAGCAACATCTTCTATGATAACAAGTCCATTATCATTAAGATAGTCTTCTATTTGATTTGCAACTTCTTGTTGTACATCTATCCACTCTACAATGTTGTACTTTTCTATAGCAACAAAGTTTTGAGTAATATATACTGTCTTTACAAATGGAAGATAAAATAACTGTTGAGCAAGCGGCGAATTTGCAGCTTCATCTATATTTTTAAATTCGTAGCTGTTATGATTAACTAGAAACTGATCTGCCTGAAATTTTTTAATAGCAGGGTTAGAAGTTCCTTCTACAGATATACTATATGTTGACATTGATAATTTTTTTACAAAGGTATGGAAGATGGAGCGTACTTGGTATATAAAGTATGGGTAATGGCTTTATGAATATTAACTCATTAAGTCCGTTATATTACAAATCATATATTTGCGTGTACTAGTTAATATTGAGGGTATCTACATCGTAGTTGGGGAGTTATATAGCGCGATGTATTGTAAAAAGTCCTATATTTGAGAGCTATGGAAGTATTGTCTTTTATAGATTTTACTCAAGTTTAAAGTATACAGTCGTAAGGGTCATAATATCTTCGATTTGTAGCCGTATAGAAAAAGAAAAGTCCATGAGTTTAAAGAAATCCTACTTTCTAATAGCATTGTTTTTTGCACAGTTTGCGATGGCGCAAGAAGGTATTCCAGTATATCTTGATTATTTACAGGATAATTTATATTTACTTCACCCATCAATGGCAGGAGCTTCTCAAACTACTAAGTTAAGAGGGACAGCTAGATCACAATGGGCAGGTGTAGATGATGCTCCAGCACTTCAAACAGTAAGTTTAAATGGTCGAGTAGGAGATAATATAGGAATAGGTGGTGTGCTTTTTAATGATAGCAATGGCTATTTTTCTCAACAAGGGGTGTATGCTACTTTTGCATATCACTTAATGTTAGGGCGTAACTATGTAGATTTAAATCAGCTTTCTTTTGGGATAAGTGCAGGAATTATTCAAGGTAAGCTTGATGAAACTAATTTTGACCTTACAGATTTTGATCCTATTATAGCTGGGATAGAGCAGAGTGATTCTTATTTAAATATAGACTTTGGAATGTCTTATAATTTTTTAAATTTCTCTACACATTTTACTGTTAAGAATGCAATCCCTGTGAAGCGTGATATTTTCAGTGAAGATTTTGAGCCTAACAACCAGCGTCGCTATTTAATATCTATGGCGTATACAATTTCTCCTAATTATTCTGAATGGAGTTTTGAGCCATCGGTAATGTTTCAAGCTACAGATAGTACAGGCGAAGCTACAATAGATGTAAACGGTAAGGCATATTATAAAACAGACTGGGGTAGATTATGGGGAGGTCTTTCTTATAGAAGAAGTTTTGACGGAGCAGAGTTTACTACTAATGGAGAATCTGTAGATACTCAAAAACTTCAGTATGTAACACCATTTGTAGGAGGTATGTATGATCGTTTTATGTTTGGATATACGTATTCATACCAAAGCAACTCAGTAGTACTTACTAATGGTGGTTTTCACCAAATTACGTTGGGTATCAACCTTGGTAAAAATAAAGAACCTTATGATTGTAACTGTCCAGCTATCAACTAGCATTCGGTTAGCTATCTAGTATAGAATAGAAAAAATCCCTCGCCAATCATGGCGAGGGATTTTTAGTTTTATAATTATAAGAAATTATACCTTTTATTCATTTGAAGCCATTAGTGCTAGAAATTTATCAAGGTTAGGAAGAATTAAAATTCTCGTTCTTCTATTTCTTGACATATTCTCTTTACTATCATTTTCTACTAAAGGAACATAGCTACTACGTCCAGAAGCAATTAGTTTTGATGGATCTACATTGTGCTTAGTTTGTAGCTCACGTACGATTGCTGTAGCACGTTGTACACTTAGATCCCAGTTATCTTTGAGGTATGAGCCTTTCTTTACAGTACGACTGTCTGTGTGACCTTCTACCATTACTTCTACAGCGGGTTCAGAATTTACAACGGCAGCAATACGTCTCAAAAGAGCATCTGCTTCCTTACTTACTCTATAACTCCCAGAGCGAAATAGCATTTTATCTGAAATAGAAATCTGTACTACAGTATCATCTATATCAATGTTAATATCATCAAGGGCATTAGCTCCATAAATATCTTTATCAAGGTTACGTTTAAGTTTATGAGAAACTGCAAGGTTCATAGAGTCTTCTAGTGTTTGTGCTTGAGCAAGCTCACTTGGATCTACATTTGCGAGTGCTGCTCTTAACTTCTGCTTTGTGTTTTCTGACATTACGGTACCATTTGTAGTAATCTCAAATTTAGCATCGTTAGAAGCTTGTAAATCAACGTTAGTGTCGCGTAGAGAATTGATTTTAGTATTGTAATCATCCACACGTTGCTCAATAGCTGCATATTTTGCTTCTATTTCCTCTTTTTCAACTTTAGTTTTAGTCAAAGTAACATTTGTAGTGTCATACTCAGATTGAAGCTGAGTGTATTTCTTTTTTGAGACGCAAGATGTAAGTGCTCCAGCGGTCATTGCAATAAGTAGGGTATTCTTTGTAACTCTTGAAATAATCATAAGTGTTTAGTTTAGTGTTTACTTCTTAGTTATACGGTGAGAGGTTTTTGTATAGACGTTAAGGATATCATAAAGTAAAACATCTTGCATATGACAACATATGCAAGATGTTTGTAGTTAAATAGTTGAAGTAGTTAGTCCCAGCTGTAATTTTTTAATCGACCTTGTTTTTTTATGGCATCCACTAGTGCATTGCGAAGTTCATTGTCTTCAGTATTGGTTTTAGATTCAAGAAACTCTTTACGTTTTACATTAAGATCAGCAATTTCTTGTTGTATTGCCATGCGTTGCTCTTTTTTCTCAGAAACGTACTTTTTTATTTCCTGTTCGGTTTTCCCTTTGAGTTCTTGAGGGAGACTAGTTTCTTTAAGCTCTACTATGATTTCTTCATTTTCTTCCATGGCATCTACAAGGTCCCAGCTAGTATTTTTATATAATCTAGAGCTTTTGCTCACTGCTCTTTTTACGGCATTTGCATTCCCATAAGATTGAGCATTGCTGTCTTGACTATTTTGTAAGGCCATTTTAGAAGGGGCTAGGTTACCATAACCTACATAGGTTTTGTTAAGCTCCTCATTCTTGTGTAAGATCTTATCATCATATGGCGAAGGGATGTGCACTGTTGCTCTATCACTATTTATAGCAATATAATCTCCTTGTGTAAGGGATGCGCCATCTTTCCATTTAGATTGCAAACCTTCATTATAATCACCGCAAAAAATTGTGTTTATAGTGACATCCTTTCCACAGGCATTGCTGGCAGCATCTTGGTAACGCACTGGTCCTTGATCAAAAGGTTCATTACCAGCTATAAAAATAAGATTGAGGTCGTTTTTATTTTTACCCCACTCTAATTGATTGAGCGAATTTTGAATCACATTACCGCAGTATTCGTTTCCTCCATTTGTTGTGAGAGAAAAGAGGTTTTTAGAGATTTCATCTAGATCTGTGCTAAAAGAGTTTACCATACGTATATACCCTTCTCTTGCATTGAGCCTGTCATTGCCATATTCATAAAGAGCAATTTTAAGATCTGGACGACTTTCATTTCCACACTTAGCTTCTGCTAGTTCGTTTACTAGCTCCCATAACTGTGCTCGTGCTTGATTTATAAGACCATCCATGCTATTAGAAGTGTCTAAGAGTAGTGCTACTTTAATGGTATTTTGGATGGGATCTTTTTTTAATGATGAGGTGTGATTTTTTTCCGCTTTCGCGAAAGCGTGCCCATCCTCATTTCCGTTTGTGGCTAAGAGTCCGCTGTGTAAAGCAAGTGTAATTGCTAGAATAAAAAGAGTTTTCATTTGCTGATTTTTATGATGAATAGAATTCAAAATTACTAGTATGAAAAGTCAAATTTTAGATAGAATGAGGGAGTAGGACATATGAATGAGTGAACAACTCTGTGCGATTAGTGAAAGGAACGTTTTTATGCGTAAAACCATGAAAATAGGCGTGTTTGCATCTTTTATGATTTTAAGATGCTACTTTTTTAGAGTAAGTTTGAATACAATGAAAACAAGAAATCACATATTATTAATACTTATTTTTTTGCTGGGGTCGTACACAGCTCTTGCGCAACAGGAACGCGAGGCGGTGAGTAGGAGCACTAATAGAGTTTTTACATTGAAGGGAAGTATACTTGATACGGAGTATATGAAGCCTGTTGCCAAAGCAAATGTAGAGGTCACAGGTGGAGCTTACACCACTTCAGGGAGTGATGGTGAGTTTAGAATAGCTGCCAAAGTAGGTGATGAGCTTGTGATACGTAGTGAAGATTTTGAGACGGTCTTTTACACGATAAAAGATCAACAACGCATAAAATTAGAGGTGAGACCTATTGAAAAATTGGTTGAATTTGATGAGGTTTTAGATGTTCAAGCTCCTCCTATTACTTTTAACTCACTTATTAATCAAGCGACGTTAGTTTACAAATCAAATGCCGCAGCTGGTGTTGATAATGTTGCACAAGCACTTTCTGTCCCTACTATTACCACAAGTGAAAGAGCCAGAAGTTTCAAATTACTAGGAGATATTTATAGTCACTGGAAGCAGTACGATCTTGCGGTCACTAATTATAAGTTGAGTATTAAAAATGAGCCAAGTATTGCAGTAGAAATTGCGCTTGCTCAGGCATATTATGACAATAAGAACTACCAAGAGTCTATAAGACTATACACGAAGCTTGCAGAGAAGAAACTTACTGCAACACAACAAATAACTGTAAAAGAGGGGCTAGGTGATGCTTATGTTGCAACTGGAGACTACGTAACTTCTATTACAAATTATGAAGAGGTGGAGAAAAAAGTCACCCAACTTCAAAAGCCATCAGACGCAGCAAGACTAAATACCAAAATAGGTGATGCTTATGATCAACAAGGAGCACCGCAAGCGGCTGCTTTAAATTACTCTAAGGCTGCCGAGTTATCTAATATCGAAAAAACAGAGTCTGCTGTAAGAGCAAAGACAAAAGTAGCAGATTATTATAGTAGGAATAAATCTTATGATGCAGAGATTGAACTACGTAAATCCGCAATAGAAGATATGAATCTTGTTGCACCAGATTCTATAGCTAATGATGATGTGATAACAGTACAAAAGCAAAACTATAAAATAGGATTTGCGCTAGCGGCACAAAATAAATATGAAGAGTCTATTCCTTTTTTAGAGAAGAGTATAGAAGAAGCACGTGATAAGGAAGACCTCATAGTCGAGAAAAATGCAAGGCGTAGACTCTCTGAAGTATACCGCGATAAAGGTGATATCGATAAAGCCAAGGAAGCTTATGAGGCATATAAAAATATTGTAGACCTTAGTTATAGCCGCAAAGAGCAAGAAATCTCTCAAGCAACTCGCTTTGCAAAGGACATTACCGAAAAGCAGAATAGAATTATTAGTCTTGAAAAAGACAGACAACTTAATGAAAGTCGATATCAGCTTGCTTTCCAAGAACAAGAACTTGTAGAGGCTAGAGATACCAGACAAAAAGTAATTATTGGATCTCTCATATTGGTTACAGCATTATTGCTACTTACTGCATTCTCTATGTATAGAAGTAGTAAGAAGCAACAATACGCAAATAATCTCCTTGCTCTTAAAAGTTTGCGATCACAAATGAATCCGCATTTTATTTTTAATGCATTGAACTCGGTAAATAGCTTCATAGCCACAAATGATGAGCGTACTGCCAATAAATATCTTTCAGATTTTTCTATTCTCATGAGAGCCGTGTTAGAGAATAGTGAGGAAGATTTTATACCTCTGTCTAGTGAGATAGACCTTATCAAGAGGTACACGATGCTAGAGCATTTTAGATTCAAAGATCGTTTTGATTATGAGATTGAGGTAGATGAAGCGCTAGATGTAAGCTCCTTTATGATTCCACCTATGTTATTGCAGCCTTATGTAGAAAACGCTGTGTGGCATGGAATGCGTTACAAAGAAGAGAAAGGTATGCTGCGCATTAGTTTTGATCAGAAAGATGAGAATACAGCAATAATAACAGTATCAGATGATGGAGTAGGACGTACACGTAGTAAAGCATTAAAGACTGAGAATCAAAAGAAACAAAAATCTAAGGGAATGGGAAACATTAAAAAGCGAATTGCTATTCTCAATGAGATGTACGGTGATCGTATTGCTGTCGCGGTTTCTGATGTTTGTGATACTGGAGAAGGAACAAAAGTGACGCTCACGCTTAAAAAAGTATAATACATGAAACTCAAAACCATTATAGTAGAAGACGAAGAGACTAGTAGAGAGATCTTACGTAACTATCTCACTAAGTACTGCCCTAAAGTTGACATTGTAGGTGAGGCAGCAAATGTTGATGAAGCGTTGGTATTGATAAGAAATCATGAACTTGATTTAGTTTTTCTAGATGTAGAAATGCCTAAGGGAAATGCTTTTGATTTACTAGAGCAAGTAGGCGACCGTAGTTTTGAGACGGTTTTTGTAACGGCATATAATCAGTATGCTATGGATGCGCTTAATACGCATGCTTCGTACTATCTATTAAAGCCTGTGTCTATAGATGAGCTCATAAAGGCGGTAGATTATGTGAGTGAGGTAAAGACAAAAGAAAATGCTTTAGATAATAAAGTGCTCACTGCACATACCATTGACAAGCAAGGTAAAATCACTATTCCAGTACAAGATGGTTTTGAAGTACTATCTGCACAAGATATTTTATATTGCAAAGCAGATGATAACTACACAGAGATTTTTCTGAAAAATGACGAGAAGAAATTGATAAGTAAAACGCTTAAATTTTTTCAAGATGCGCTTACAGATTTTGGATTTGCACGTGTTCATAAATCATATCTAGTAAACGTAAACGAAATCACCGCCTACAAAAAGGGTAAAGGAGGAAGCGTCGTGTTGAGTAGTGGGAAAGAGGTAATGGTTTCTGCTAGTCAAAAAGCAAACTTACTCACCTACTTTCAATAATTAGGCAAGCTAAAAATCAAGTTTCTTAATAGTGATATCAAGTGGAGGGGTTACGCTTTCGCGAAAGCGTACTAATACTTTTTCTAAAATACTGGGATCCCCATTTGTAAATAATTGATGATTTCCATTCGTAGCAGTATTGCAGGCGTTTATTTCTGTAAGAACAGATTTGGTCTGGCGGGCGACGGCTAATCCGGAATCTATGATAGTTACCTCTTGAGGTAATAACTCAGTTAGAAGTGGGATGAGGTATGGATAGTGACTACATCCTAAAACGAGATAATCGATCTCTTGGGCAATCATAGGAGCAACATATGACTCAAGGAGTTTTCTTAAAACAGAACTCTCAAGATCTCCCTTTTCTATAAGCGGTACGAGACCTTCTCCTATGACTTCTATAACTTTAGTTCCCTGTGTCCACTTTTCTGAAGTATCTTGAAACAGAGTGCTGTTTAGCGTTCCCTTGGTCGCTAAAATACCAATTGTCTTATTTTTAGAATTGAGTGCCGCAGGCTTTATGGCAGGTTCAATACCTATGAATGGGATATCATAATTTTTCCTGAGGTAATCAATGGCGTTTGTGGTTGCGGTATTACAAGCAACAACAATAATTTTTGCGCCTAGTTGTATAAGCTTTTCTGTGTTTTTTACAGATAGCGCAATTATTTCCTCTTTTGATTTTGCACCGTAAGGAGCATGCTTACTATCGGCTAGGTATATAGTGTTTTCATACGGTAGGTGTGTGACTACTTCTTTCCAGATGGAAGTGCCGCCTATACCACTATCAAAAAGTCCAATGTTACCTTTATCTTGCATGTATCTAAAATAAAAAACTGCCCTTTAAAAAGGGCAGTTTTTAATATTTGTTTTCGCTTAAGCGAAAGAATATTTTAAAATTATATTCCTAAAGAAGCTTTTGCGTCTGGCATTAAATCATAACCATCTGCCATGATAACTCCTGCAGCTCCAGGTGTAGAATCAAGTACGAAGTCATATCCTTTTGCTCTTGCAACTTTTTGAATAGCTAATCTTGCTTTTTCAATGATAGGCTTGATGAGTTCTTGTTCTTTAGTTTGAAGTGTTTGTAATGCAGTTTGTTGGTACTTTGCAATGTTAGTACGAGTTTCTTGAACTTCCTGCATGCGTCTTCCATTTTCCTCATCAGTTTGAGTTTCTGCCTCACGGTTATAACGCTCGTATGTTTTTTGAAGCTCTGCACCCATTGCAGAAATTTCTGTATCATATGATTTCTGTAGCTTTTCTAGCTCAGACATTGCGTTCTTATATGTAGGCATAGCTTCTACAAGAGACTGTGAGTTAATGTGTGCAACTTTGCTTTGTGCTTGCATAGCGCTACTCATTCCTACGATAAGTGCAATCGCTGCTAATACTTTTGTAAACTGTTTCATTTTAATCTAATTTGAGTTAAGTGTAATAATTAATAAGGGTTATCTACCGTCTCCGTCATTTCCATTTTGTGCTGGAGGCGTAGTTTTCTTTTTCCTTGCTTCTAAAATTGAATCTCTTTTTGCCTTTCGTACAGCAATAATAGAATCTTTTTTTCTTTTTCTATCTGCAATTGCAGCTTCTTTGGCTGCTTTAGCATTTGCAGGATCCGTGCCTAATGTTGGCGTGCCTCTTCCGCTACTGTCTCTTATACACATCTCCGAGCCCACGAGACGGACTCCTATCTCGTA
>CAJXSW010000074.1 GCA_913060645.1 uncultured Dokdonia sp.
ACGAGATAGGAGTCCGTCTCGTGGGCTCGGAGATGTGTATAAGAGACAGATAGTATACTTTGCATCAATCCCTTCAATAGGTACATTAATCATTGTCTTATAACGATCTGAACCCTTAAATAAAGAATCTATTACTGATTTAGTTCCTAAGGTATCTATAATTACGATATTCTTTTTTGTGTCAACACGGAAACGCTTAGTTTTCTCTACATCAAGAACCGAAGTATCTCTACGTTGAGTTATTGTGAACTCAGCTGTATCAATAAAACGAACTAGTTTGTCAAAGTCTTTTTCATATTTACCTGTTACAGTTTTATGAGCTAACTGAGCTTTACGTAGGTCTCTCATGTTAGTAATAGCGGCCTTATATCGCTTTTCTTTTATTTCATTAAATTCTACCTCTCCCCAAACTGCGTTAAAAAGAAGGTAACCTAAAGCGGCAATTACTACCCAAAGTACAAGCTGTATTACTAGTTTCATGTAATGATGTTTAAAATTAGTTATGGTTAGGAACAAATCTACAATTTTTTTTTACACACAAAAATTTATTATCTCATTTTTCATTATGTAATTTGCGAGCATTCTCAACCTCCTATGATTAAAGAACCCAGAGCATTTTACAAGCAGCTAGTTAAAGACTTTGTACACACACCTACTTTAAAGCAAGACAGGCTGTTAGAGCAACTGTCTACTTTTCTATTTGACACCTCTAAGGATAAAGTGTTTGTTCTTAAAGGGTTTGCAGGTACAGGTAAAACAACAGTAATTGGGACTGTAGTAAAAAATTTATGGCAAGCTGGCATGACATCTGTGCTCATGGCACCTACAGGAAGAGCGGCAAAGGTGGCGAGTAATTACAGTAAAAAACAAGCCTATACCATCCATAGAAAAATTTATTTCCCAAAAAAAGAGCGAGGAGGCGGCGTTTCTTTTAGTTTACAACCCAATAAGCATAGAAATTGCATTTTTATAGTTGATGAAGCATCTATGATTTCTGATAGGGCTGCAGAGTCTAAGTTTTTTGATAATGGATCACTACTAGATGATATGATGCAATACATTTATAGCGGGCATAATTGTAAGCTCATTCTGGTAGGTGATGAGGCGCAGTTACCACCAGTAAAGCTTGATATGTCTCCTGCACTTGACATTAATTTGCTTTCCATGCAGTATGATAAAAATGTTGAGACCATACAGCTTGATGAAGTAATGAGGCAAGCAGAGGATAGTGGTATCCTTATGAACGCAACCGCTTTAAGGGAGCAACTCTCTGAAGAGTTTTATGAAGATTTTAAATTTGACATCGCAGGATTTACAGACGTGGTGCGACTTATAGATGGTCATGAGATTATGGATGCCATCAATGACTGTTACAGTAGCGTAGGTACAGAAGAGACAGCCATCATCGTACGATCGAACAAACGAGCAAACTTATATAATCAGCAAATAAGAAACAGAATTCTATTTCAAGAGGAAGAAATTTCGGCTGGAGATCATTTAATGGTGGTAAAGAATAACTACTTCTGGATTGATGCAAAAAGTGATGCTGGATTTATTGCAAACGGCGATATTGTAAAAGTGTTAGAAATTCTAGCAATTAAGGAACTCTACGGTTTCCGTTTTGCAGAGGTAAAAGTGCAAATGGTAGATTACCCACAGATGCAACCTTTTGAAACTGTTGTCATGCTTGACGTACTTACCCTTGAGACGCCAGCACTTCCTTATGAGCAAGGTGACACCTTATATAAGGAAGTTCAAAAAGATTATGCAGACGAAACTTCTAATTACAAACGTTTCCAAAAAATAAAGAATAATAAATTCTTTAATGCCTTACAGGTTAAATTCTCCTATGCAATCACCTGTCACAAATCACAAGGTGGACAGTGGGATAATGTTTTTATAGAGCAACCCTATCTTCCTGACGGGATGAATAAAGATTATTTGAGATGGTTATATACAGCTATCACACGATCTAAAAGTAAGCTGTACTTAATAGGCTTTAAAGATGATATGTTTGTAGAAGAGGCTTAATTTGGAGGTCTTTTGGAGCTATTTCCCGCTTTACGTTACAATTCCTCATCGCGGCTGCGCCAGCTCTTGCGGGATTTTCACTGCAATCGGGGCTAGGGGTTAGGTTAGTACGTTGGCACTTTTCTTTTTCATTCTTACCTTGTGCACATTATTAGTTAAGTTTACCATTATGAGTTTTGAATTAATTGTAAGTATTATTCTAGGATTTTCTCTGGCGGCATCTGCAGGCTTTAGAGTGTTTGTCCCTTTATTAGTTTTGAGTCTCTCGGCTCATTTTGGCTGGTTTCCTGTAAACAATTCATGGGAATGGGTGGGAAGTGTTCCCGCATTAGTCTTACTAGGAGTAGCCACAATTTTTGAAATAGGAGCTTATTTTATTCCTTGGGTAGATAATATCTTAGACACTATATCAGTACCACTAGCTGCAGTAGCAGGTACATTATTAATGGTAGCAACGATGGGAGATATGGATCCTACCATCACTTGGGCACTTGCCATTATTGCTGGAGGCGGAGCAGCGGCAGCAGTTTCTGGCACTACAAGTGCTACAAGATTAGGAAGTACTGCAACCACTGGTGGACTCGCAAACCCGGTAATCGCTGGTACAGAAACAATTGCTGCGACTACAGTCTCTGTGGCAAGTATATTTTCTCCTATTTTGGCACTAATTCTCGTATTGTTATTAGTGGGCTTAGTTTGGAAGGTAATTCGTCGTCTTAGAAGAGCATAGCTTTTGTACTCTTTTCACTAACTTCGCTGCTTGTTTTGAGGTGATGTATCACGCTGTCGAGAAACTCGTCCCGAATTTACTTCGGGAAGCGTAAACACATCCTTTGTAATTTTCTAAAAATATCTTTTTTGAGTAAACAACTTAAAATTATAGCCATGATTCCTGCTCGCTATGCAGCCTCACGTTTCCCAGGCAAAATGATGAAGGATTTGGCTGGTAAGCCAGTAATTGTGCGCACTTACGAGAGTACTGTGGCAACGGGACTTTTTTATGAAGTATTTGTAGTTACTGATAGTGAGGTTATTTACAAAGCGGTAGAAGATGCTGGAGGTAAAGCAATCATGAGCATAAAGGAACATGAGTGTGGTAGCGATCGTATTGCAGAAGCTGTTGCAAGTCTTGATGTAGATATTGTGGTAAATGTACAAGGTGATGAGCCTTTTACTACACGAGAAGATCTTGCACCGGTACTAGATGTATTCTATGGTGAAGATGCAGATCAAATAGATCTTGCAAGTGTAATGATGCCCATGACAGATGTATCTGAAATTGAAAATCCTAACAATGTTAAGGTAATAGTAGATAACGCAGATTTTGCTCTGTATTTTTCTAGATCTCCTTTGCCTTACGTGAGAGATACTACAGCTGGTATAACTACCTACAAGCATAAGGGAATATATGCTTTTAGAAAGCAAGCTATTTTAGACTTTGCTTCTATGAACATGACACCATTAGAAAAAGCAGAAAAGATAGAATGCATCCGCTTTTTAGAATATGGTAAAAAGATAAAAATGGTACGTTCTTCCAAGCTAGCCATAGGAATTGATACTCCAGAAGATCTTGAGAAGGCAATAAAAATTTATAAAGATTTATAAAAGTTATGGGATTTTTTAAATGGATATATAACGATGTTATAGGCTGGAAAGCAATAGGTGATTTTTCTCAAGATACTGTAAAAAAAGCAGTGGTAATCGCTGTGCCGCATACCAGTTGGCATGATTTCTATATGGGGATTTTATTACGAAGCGCACTTGATGTGAAAATAGGCTTTATAGGAAAGAAAGAACTGTTTAAGTGGCCTATGGGTCTTCTTTTTAAGGCAATGGGAGGCGCACCTATAGACAGAACTCCAGGTCAAGATAAAGTACAGTCTATCGCAGATGTCTTTAAGGACAAAGAAGAATTTAGACTTACAATCGCTCCAGAAGGAACGCGTAAGAAAGTTGATAAACTAAAAACCGGCTTTTATTACATAGCCCTAGCAGCCGAAGTACCTATTATTATGGTGGCTTTTGATTTTGGTAAGAAAGAGCATCGTATTTCTAAACCATTATATCCATCTGGAAATATTGATGAGGATATGAAAACTATCTATACATTTTTTAAAGGAGCAGTAGGGAAGGTGCCTGAGTATAGCTTTACTCCAGAGGAATAAAAAAATTGTTACAGACGTAAAAAAGGCTCAATTACAAAATAGTAATTGAGCCTTTTTAGTAACATATGTGTTAAACTTATGCTTCAGTGTATGTTCCTGCTGTTTTCTTTCTCCATGCATCCAGCATCCAGCTTGTTTTTTCTAATTCACGTATATATGCTCCAATGAGATCAATAGTCCCTTCGTCACCAGCGTCATCTGCTTTCTTCACAACAGCACTTAGCTGTTTTAAAATAATTCCATGATCTTCAAGAATGTTATCGACCATATCTCTATCTGATAAATCTGATTTTGCCTCTTTGATGCTTGATTTTTCTAAGTAGTCAGAAAGATTACTAGTAGGTGCAAATCTTAGTGTAAGAATACGCTCTGCGATTTCGTCAATTTTTAATTTTGCATCATCGTATAATTCTTCAAATTTAATATGTAAGTCAAAGAAATTTACTCCTGAAATGTTCCAGTGAAAGTTACGGAGCTTTTGGTAGTACACGTGGTAATCTGCAAGCAGCGTGTTGAGTTCATTTACTGTATGTTTACTCTTTTCTGTATCTAAGTTCAAATAATTCATAGTTTTATTTTTTTATTTAAATAAAGTTACAAATGTGTTTAGGATTAATATCAAATATACATTTGGTTTAGTATAAGTTTAACCACAAATGCTAAGGATATGGTAAAACAAACAATCTTCTTTAGACAGTCAAAATACTTTATATTTGCTCAAAATTTTTTTTATGATTGATAGTGTATATTCTCAAGTCGAGGGAAAGAAGGTGTTAGTAACTGGCGGAGCTGGATTTATAGGTTCAAATATTTGCGAGGTATTGATTGAGAATGGAGCAATTGTTACTTGTTTAGATAATTTGGCTACAGGCCATAAACATAACCTTGATGCTATTATATCAAATCCTAACTTCGCATTTATAAATGGTGATATTAGAGATATTAAAGTGTGTGAGAACGCTGTTTCTAATAGTGACTATGTACTTCATCAAGCAGCATTAGGCTCAGTTCCAAGGTCTATTCAAGATCCAGCAACAAGTAACGAAGTAAATGTAGGAGGTTTCTTGAATATGCTTATAGCATCTAAAGACAAAGGCATAAAACGTTTTGTATATGCTGCCAGTTCTTCTACTTATGGTGATTCCCAGGGGTTACCTAAGAAAGAAGATATTATTGGTAAACCATTATCACCATATGCCATCACAAAATATGTGAATGAGCTTTATGCAGATGTATTTCATAAGACATATGGATTAGATTGTATAGGACTTCGATATTTTAATGTTTTTGGTCGTAAGCAAGATCCTAATGGAGCGTATGCAGCTGTTATTCCTAAATTTACAAAGTTATTAATGGACCATGAATCACCAGTTATGAACGGTGATGGTACTTTTTCTCGTGATTTCACGTATATTGACAACGTAATTCAAATGAATATCAGAGCAATGCTCACTGAGAATGAGGAGGCAATTAATACAGTTTACAATGTTGCTTACGGAGAAAGAACTGATTTAAACGAACTTGTTAAGATTCTAAAAACTGAATTAAGTCAATTTGACAGTGGAATTGCAGATGTTGAAATAAAATTTGGACCCAAAAGAGCTGGTGATGTTCCGCATAGCCTAGCAAGTATTGATCGTGCAAAAATGAGAGTAGGATATGATCCTAAGTATAGTATTAAGGATGGTCTCAAGGAAGCGATGGCTTGGTATTGGAAAAATTTAAAATAAAAGTAAAGGTCTTTACAATAAAAGCATATAAAGAAAATTAATATGACAAAAATTAAAGTAGGAGTTATTGGATTAGGTTATGTTGGATTACCATTGGCTAGGTTATTTGGAACTAAGTATAACACGGTAGGATTTGATATAAATGAAAAACGTATTGCAGAACTTCAATCAGGTACAGATAGCACATTAGAGGTTTCTGATGAGGTGTTACAAGGCGTACTTAAGACTGAAAATAATGACTTAAATGGATTGTTATGTAGTGCAGATAGTAAGGATATTGAAGATTGTAATTATTATATTGTAACCGTGCCGACTCCGGTTGATAAAAATAACAGACCTGTTCTTACTCCTTTATATAAAAGTAGTGAGACTGTAGGTAAAGTTTTAAAGAAAGGTGATATCGTTGTTTATGAAAGTACTGTTTATCCTGGTGTAACAGAAGATGAGTGTGTGCCAGTTTTGGAACGCGTAAGCGGACTTAAGTTTAATGTAGACTTTTTTGTAGGGTATTCTCCAGAACGTATTAATCCAGGAGATAAAGAACATACTGTAGAGAAAATACTAAAAGTGACCTCTGGAAGCACTCCTGAAATAGGGAAGAAAGTAGATGATTTGTACAGCTCTATAATTACTGCAGGAACGCATCTAGCTCCAACTATAAAAGTAGCAGAAGCTTCTAAAGTAATCGAGAACTCTCAACGTGACATCAATATTGCTTTTGTAAACGAACTAGCTAAGATTTTTAATTTGATGGGTATCAATACACATGATGTTCTAGAAGCAGCAGGTACAAAGTGGAATTTTTTACCATTTAAACCTGGCCTAGTAGGAGGTCACTGTATAGGTGTAGATCCATATTACCTAGCACAGAAAGCACAAGAATTAGGATATCATCCAGAAATTATTTTAGCAGGACGTCGACTTAACGATAGTATGGGAGCATATGTAGCCTCTGAGGTGGTAAAGCTTATGCTTAAAAACGATATCAAAGTAAAAGGTTCTGAGTTATTGATTCTAGGTATCACTTTTAAAGAAAACTGTCCAGATGTACGTAACACGAAAGTTACAGATGTTATAAGACACTTGAAAGAATTTGGGGTTAATGTAACTATCTTTGATCCATGGGTAAATGCAGCCGAGGTACACCATGAATACGGTCTAGATGCTCTTACAGAAGTTCCAAACCAAAAATATGACGCCATCGTGCAAGCCGTGGCGCATAAAGAATTTGCTTCTTTAGATTTAAATTCTCTTAAGAATGATAAATCTGTAGTTTATGATGTAAAAGGGGTGTTAGGTAATAAAGCAGATGCTAAGCTGTAATGAACATTCTTATTACAGGTGGAGCAGGTTTTATAGGGTCTCAAGTGGTGAGACTATTTTTAGAAATTTTTCCCAAAAGTCATATTTACAATCTTGATGCGCTTACTTATGCTGGAAACCTAGAAAACCTTTCTGATGTAGAAACTTCTAGCAATTATACATTTATAAAAGGGGACATCAATGATGCCCCTTTTTTAATGAATTTGTTTTCTAAATATCAATTTGATAAAGTAATTCATCTAGCTGCCGAATCTCATGTTGATAGAAGTATAAAGGATCCAATAGCCTTCGTGCAGACTAATGTTATTGGAACACTTAACCTTCTTAATGCGGCAAAGAGTATTTGGAAAGAAGATTATTCGTCAAAACTTTTCTACCATATCAGTACAGATGAAGTGTACGGTACGCTTGGTGAGACAGGCTTGTTTACAGAGAATACGTCATACGACCCAAACTCCCCCTATGCAGCGTCTAAGGCAAGCTCAGATCATTTTGTAAGAGCTTATGGAGAAACCTATGGTTTACCATATATAATTAGCAATTGCTCTAATAATTATGGTCCTAACCAATTTCCAGAAAAATTAATTCCTTTATTTATAAATAATATTATCGAGGGTAAATCTTTGCCTGTTTATGGCGATGGAAATAATACGAGAGATTGGTTATTTGTAAAGGATCACGCAGTAGCAATAGCACTCATATTTGAAAAAGGTAAATTAAAGGAAACCTATAATATAGGCGGTTTTAATGAGTGGAAAAATATTGACTTAGTAAAGCTATTATGTGATATAATGGATGAGAAGCTTTCGCGAAAGCGGGATTCTTCAAAATCACTTATAACTTACGTGAAAGATCGTCCTGGTCATGATAAGAGGTATGCAATTGATGCAACAAAAATTGAAAAAGAACTTGGTTGGAAGCCATCAGTTACCTTTGAGGAAGGTCTATCGCTTACCGTAGATTGGTATCTTGCTAATGATCAGTGGCTCAAAAATGTAACTTCCGGATCTTACCAAAAATATTATAAAAAAATGTACTCATAATGAAAGGTATTGTACTAGCAGGCGGCTCGGGGACGCGTTTATCACCACTTACCATAGCGGTAAGTAAGCAGTTGTTACCTGTGTATGATAAACCTATGATTTTCTATCCTATCTCTGTGTTAATGCTTGCGGGTATAAGAGAGATATTAATAATAACTACACCTGAAGATAGTCACCTTTTTGAGCGATTATTGGGTGATGGAAGTACGCTAGGCTGTAATTTTCAATATGAAGTTCAAGAATCACCAAACGGACTTGCAGAGGCATTTATAATAGGTGAATCATTTATAGGACCGGATAAAGTAGCACTAGTTCTAGGAGATAATATCTTTTACGGTAATGGCCTTAGTCAGTTATTGCAAAGTAAGAATGATGTTGATGGTGCGGCTATTTTTGCTTATCCCGTTAGAGATCCAGAACGATTTGGTGTTGTGGCTTTTGATAAGGAAATGAAGGCAACAAGCATTGAGGAAAAGCCTAGTACACCAAAATCTAATTACGCAGTTCCTGGAATTTATTTCTATGATGGCGAGGTAGTGGGGATTGCAAAGAAAATAAAACCGTCAGAACGCGGAGAGTTAGAAATTACTACAATCAATCAAGAATATCTCGAGAAGAAAAAACTTTCAGTAGGTATCATGAGTAGAGGTATGTCTTGGTTTGATACAGGTACAGTAGACGCGCTAGATGATGCAACAGAATTTATAAGAGTGATACAGCGCAATCAAAGTACAATGATAGCATGTCTTGAAGAAATTGCTTACAAAATGAATTGGATATCATACGAAGCACTTAAGGCAAGTGCATCAAGGTATGGTAAAGGTGCTTATGCACAATATATAAATACACTATAGTGGAATTTCAAAAAACAGCATTCAAAGATTTAATTATATGCACTCCAAAGGTGTTTGAAGATGACCGAGGATATTTTTATGAATCATATAATTCAGAAGCTTTTGAAAAATTTACAGGTTTCTCCCCATCGTTTGTTCAAGATAATCAGTCTAAATCTACGTACGGGGTGCTAAGAGGGCTCCATTTTCAGATAGGAATACATGCTCAGTCTAAGCTTGTAAGAGTCATTGAGGGTGAGGTGCTAGATGTTGTTGTAGATCTTCGTAAGGAAGAACCTACTTATGGAAAATCTTTTGCTATCGAACTTTCAGGTGCTAATAAAAAGCAGCTCTTTGTACCTAAAGGAATGGCGCATGGGTTTATTACATTGAGTGATACTGCTGTCTTTGCATATAAGTGTGACGCGTTTTATGATCAAAAAAGTGAACGTGGACTTGCTTATAATGATGTATCATTAGAGATTGATTGGTTACTTAACGAGCATGAATTTTTGCTTTCTTCTAAGGATTTAGAAAACCCTATGCTCAGCGAACTTAAAAATATTTCTTTTTAATGAATGTTACTGCGAGTAATAGAGAGGTCACTTTAAAAAAGATTGTAGTCACTGGAGCTCTTGGTCAGCTGGGGATGGCTTTACTAGAGCAGTCTAAGCATCATGCTGATTTTGAGTTTGTATTTCTTTCTAGAACGGAATTTGATATAAGTTCTCGTGATAATATCTCATTAGTACTTGATAAACATCAACCAGATGTTGTTATTAATACTGCTGCATATACAGCCGTAGATGCTGCCGAAGACGATAAAGATCAAGCATTCCTTATTAATGAAACAGCTGTGGGTTATCTCGCAGAGGAGTGTAAAAAGCGCGATTGTGCATTAATTCATGTCTCTACAGATTATGTTTTTGATGGTAATAAATCCACTGCATATGTAGAAAGTGATAAGCCTAATCCGCAAACAGTTTATGGTGCGTCAAAACTAGGCGGAGAACTCTTAATTGAGGCATCCAATATAACAAAATACGCTATTATTCGTACGTCATGGGTTTACAGTGTGTACGGTCATAATTTTGTAAAAACAATGCTGAGATTAGGGCAAGAGAGGGGTCAGCTCTCTGTTGTCAATGACCAGTTGGGTTGTCCTACCTGGGCAAATGACCTTGCAGATGCTATTTTAACTGTTGCCCGAGAATTGAAAGAAGATAATTCCGGTGTATAT
Organism: uncultured Dokdonia sp.; assembly: GCA_913060645.1. GTDB lineage: Bacteria > Bacteroidota > Bacteroidia > Flavobacteriales > Flavobacteriaceae > Dokdonia. The sequence goes on from CAJXSW010000074.1 coordinate 10,366, forward strand.
CATTTTTCTAACGAGGGAAGTATTACTTGGTATGATTTTGCGAAAGCCATCTTTGAGAACTCACAAATCGATGTTCTCATTACTCCAGTTACAAGCGATTTGTTTCCTACCAAAGCAAAACGACCTGAAAATAGTGTGCTAGACTCGTATAAGATTGAAAAGCAATTTCAAGTTGATATTCCAGAATGGGGTAGTTCGCTGCAAAAAATGCTCAAAACACTTTAATGAATGAATCTTGGAAAACTATAGCAATACAAGCTGCAATAAGAGCAGGGGAAGATATTATGGATGTTTATAGTCGTGACTTTGATGTTATGCATAAATTAGATAATTCTCCGCTCACGGAGGCAGATCTCAAAGCTCATGAAGTTATTGTAGCTCATCTTGAGCATACTGGAATTCCAATATTGAGTGAGGAAGGAAGTGAAATACCTTTTGAAATTCGTACAAAATGGGATCAATTTTGGATGGTAGATCCTCTCGATGGTACCAAGGAGTTTGTAAAACGCAACGGTGAGTTTACGGTAAATATCGCTTTAGTAGTAGATAATAGACCTGTTTTTGGTGTGATTTATGTTCCTATAAATAATACTTTGTATGCTGGTGGGTCAGATGATGGAGCTAGTTATAAGTTGGTTGATCCCAAAGATGATATCTCATGGAAAACGTTGATAAGTAAGGCAATCCCGCTTTCGCGAAAGCTTAAAAATTACTATGATCTTAATCTCGTTAAAGTAGTCACTAGTCGCTCTCACTTAAATTCAAAAACGCAAGAATTTGTTAAGGACTTGCAGAACGCAGGTAAAAATACAGAAGTAGTGCCATCTGGTAGTGCGTATAAGTTTTGTCTTGTTGCAGAAGGAACTGCAGATGTGTATCCTCGCTTTGGACCTTGTATGGAATGGGATACCGCAGCTGGAGACGCTATTTGTGAAGGAGTAGGAGGAGCTGTTTATTTTGAAAATACAAGGGAGAAACTATTATATAATAAAGAATCACTTTTTAGTCCTAACTTCGTAGCACATTAATTGATTTATGAAAATTCTTGTTACTGGCGCTGCTGGATTTATAGGCTATCACCTTTGTAAACGCTTACTGAGCGAGGGTCACGCTGTGGTAGGCCTCGATAATATAAACGATTATTATGACCCACAACTCAAGTTTGATAGACTTAAAGAGCTGGGTGTAGTGAAGGAACAGGCAGAAAAGTGGAATACACTTTCTACTAGTATTGTAGAAGACAACTTCTCATTTATTAGATTAAATCTTCAAGATAGAGCAGCGCTACCAAAACTGTTTAGCTCAAATTCCTTTGATCAAGTCTGTAATCTTGCAGCTCAAGCAGGAGTGCGATACTCTATAGAAAACCCAGAAGTGTATGTGGATACTAATATTGTAGGTTTCTTGAATATTTTGGAATGCTGTAGAGATTATAAAGTTTCAAAATTAGTTTATGCTAGTAGTAGCAGTGTTTACGGTAATAGTAAAGAGGTCCCTTTTACAGAAAAACAGTCTGTAGATGAGCCTATAAGTATGTATGCAGCGACTAAGAAATCTAATGAGTTAATGGCGCATACGTATAGTCATCTATTTAATATAGAGACTGTAGGATTACGATTTTTTACCGTTTATGGGCCTTGGGGAAGACCAGATATGGCGATGTTTTTATTTACAGATGCTATATTACATAACAAACCTATTAAAGTCTTTAACGAAGGTAATCTCTCACGTGATTTTACATATATATCAGATATTATAGATGGTGTGATGACAGTAATTTCTAGTGATTCGCAGTCTAAAAACTCAATTTATAATATTGGGAATAGTAAACCGGTAAAGTTGTTGGATTTTATTTCGGCATTGGAATCAGAGCTAGGCCTAACTGCTACAAAGCAAATGATGGCTATGCAAGATGGAGATGTACACAGAACATGGGCAGATGTTTCCTCATTGCAAAAAGATTTTGGCTATGAGCCTTCAGTCTCTGTTGCAGAAGGGATAGCAGCTTTTGTAACATGGTACAAGTCTTATTACGTAAAGTCTTAAGTCCGCTTTCGCGAAAGCGTAAAGGAATACCACAACTACCTTATTATTCAAACCGCTATATTTGCGATTTGCCACAAATTAGACTAGAATGAAGATTAAAAATATTTGCTGTATAGGTGCAGGATATGTAGGAGGTCCTACCATGTCTGTCATAGCATTAAAGTGTCCAGATATTAAGGTAACTGTAGTAGATCTTAATGAAAAACGCATTGCCGCGTGGAATGATGAAAACTTGGACAACTTACCTATTTATGAGCCAGGACTTGCCGAAGTAGTAGGAAAGGCTAGAGGAAGGAATTTATTTTTCTCAACAGAAGTAGATAAAGCAATAGATGAAGCAGATCTTATATTTATCTCTGTTAACACACCAACAAAGACATACGGTGTAGGAAAAGGCATGGCTGCCGATCTTAAGTATATCGAGCTATGTGCTCGCCAAATTGCAAGAGTAGCAACGTCTGACAAGATTGTAGTGGAAAAATCAACACTTCCAGTACGAACGGCGGAGGCACTTCAAAATATCTTACATAATACGGGAAATGGTGTGCGCTTTGATATTTTATCAAACCCTGAGTTTCTAGCAGAAGGAACTGCAATTCAAGATTTGTTAGACGCAGACCGTGTTTTAATAGGTGGAGAGGCTACACCAGAAGGAATAAAAGCAACAGATGCACTTGCAGAAATTTACGCAAAATGGTTGCCGGAAGAACGTATTTTGAGAACCAATGTATGGTCTTCAGAGCTTTCTAAGCTTACGGCAAATGCTTTCTTAGCACAGCGAGTATCTTCTATAAATGCCATGTCAGAACTATGTGAAGTTACTGGAGCAGATGTTCAAGAAGTTGCTAGAGCAATAGGTACAGACTCACGTATAGGTCCTAAATTTTTAAAGGCTTCTGTAGGTTTTGGAGGTTCTTGTTTTCAAAAAGACATTTTAAACCTTGTTTATATTGCCAAAACGTATGGGCTTGATGAAGTAGCCGATTACTGGGAGCAGGTAATTATTATGAATGATTATCAAAAAAGGCGATTTGCAGAAAAGATAGTAAAAACGCTGTTTAACACTGTTTCTGGTAAGAAGATTACATTGTTAGGTTGGGCATTTAAAAAGGACACTAATGATACCCGAGAATCTGCAGCCATTTATGTAGCAGATTATTTACTCAATGAACAAGCAGAGGTTGTTATATACGACCCAAAGGTGTCTGAAGAAAAGATTCTAGCAGATTTAGATTATCTAAATTCTCGCTCTGAAGCTGAAAATAGAGCTTTGGTTACAGTAGTTAACGACCCTATGGAAGCCTGTGATAATGCGCACGCCATTGCTATTATGACAGAATGGGATGAGTTTATTCATTATGACTGGCAGCAAATTTACAATCTGATGCAAAAGCCTGCTTTTGTTTTTGATGGAAGGGCTATATTTGCGCCATCCGAAATGCAAAATATTGGATTTGAAATGTATACAATAGGAAGAGGGTAATTATGAAAAAAAAGATACTCATTGTTTTTGGAACAAGGCCTGAGGCTATAAAGATGGCGCCGCTAGTAAAAGAGTTTGAAAAGCATTCAAAAGTTTTTGAGACTAAAGTTTGTGTTACGGCTCAGCATAGAGAGATGCTTGATCAAGTCTTGGGTTTTTTTAACATTAAACCAGATTTTGATCTCAACTTAATGAAACCAGGGCAAAACTTATATTCTATAACTGCTGCGATTATAGAAGGTATGAAACCTGTACTTGAAGATTTTAATCCAGATTATGTCTTTGTACATGGAGATACTTCAACTACAATGGCGACTAGTATAGCAGCATTTTACAATCAGTCTAAGGTATGTCATATAGAGGCAGGTTTGCGTACGCATGATAAATGGTCTCCATTTCCAGAAGAAATTAATAGACAAGTAACTGGCAGAATTGCAGATTATCATTTTGCCCCAACAGAAACTTCTCAAGGAAATTTATTAAAAGAAAATATTACACCATCTAGTATTGTGGTTACTGGGAATACCGTAATTGACGCATTAATGGATAGTGTGGCAAAGGTTCAAGAAGACCCAAGTGCACTTATACAGAATTTATCATCGATTATTGGTGATAGTGAAATCATTCTAGTTACAGGCCACAGAAGAGAGAATCACGGGGACGGTTTTATTAGGATTTGTGAGGCCTTGAAAGAGATCGCTTTGCAAAAGCCTGAAATGAAAATTGTGTACCCTGTGCATCTTAACCCAAAGGTTCAAGAACCTGTTAAAAGGATTTTGAGTGATGTTTCAAATATACATTTAATTAATCCTTTGGCGTACCAAGATTTTATCTGGATGATGAATAGGTCAACGTTAATTATTACAGATAGTGGTGGTGTTCAAGAAGAAGCGCCAAGCTTAGGTAAACCAGTGCTTGTAATGCGTGATACTACAGAAAGACCAGAAGCTGTTGCAGCTGGAACGGTGATCTTAGTTGGTACAGATAAGGATCTCATTGTTTCTGAAACACTAGATCTATTAAACAACAAAGAAAGATTTAAAAATATGAGTAAGCTTCACAACTGTCTCTTATACAC
>CAJXSW010000075.1 GCA_913060645.1 uncultured Dokdonia sp.
GGCATACGAGATAGGAGTCCGTCTCGTGGGCTCGGAGATGTGTATAAGAGACATCTCTTCAACCCTCCTACTGCTTATGATGCCGCATACCAGCAACCTACGGGAAGTCGTTTTGGCGCAGATGCTCTTTATAATGGAGAGAATCGCGGAAGTGGAGCGCAAATAGCGTATTACTTTGTAAAAGATAAAACAGCATCTTCAAAAACATCTACAGATGATGCTGATGAAGAAGATACTGATAGCGATACAGAAGTTAAAAGTGTAACGTGGGATTCTATCCATTTAAAAGTATACGACGGTGCACGCCAGATTCGTCATTTAAAATGGAAAACCCCAGACAGCACAGGAATTCATAAATTGACTTGGTATATGCGTGAAGCTGGCGGCGATCGTCCTTCTCGTTCTATTAGAAAATCTAAGAACGAGCCAGGAGGAGTTTCTGTAAAGCCAGGCACTTACAAACTAGTAATGCAATATGGTGATCAATCAAGTGAGTCTTCTATTGAAGTAGCGAGTGATCCTCGTTATGACGTTCCTGCTAAGGCTATTAATGATGCTTATGCCACCGGAAAGCAACTTGAAGCAATGACACAAACTGCTGCAGATGCTGTAAAGCAACTAGTACAGAGCAAAACAATCGCTAGTGATTATAAGAAGATGATTAAAAAACTAGATGATGACAAGGCTTACAAAAGCGAACTCAAATCTATAGGAGAAATGACTAAGCGTATTGATAAGGTTATTGCTCTTTATATAGGTACTATAGATAAAAGACAGGGAATCACTCGTAATCCAGAAATTACAGTAATGAATCGTATAAGATCTGCAAGTGGTTATGCTCGTAGTCGTCCTAATGGGCTTACATCTACAGAGACTACATTAATATCACACGCTCGCAACGAGTTACAAACTGCGCTTAACAAGACAAATACCTTCTTTACAGAGGAGTGGGCTCCTTTAGAGTCTACACTCAAGGCAATGAACGTAAGTGCATTTAAAGAAATCAAAACCTTTACCATAGATTAATATGAGAAAAGGAATCATTTTAATAGTACTTACCATAATCATGACAGCTACCCTTACCGCGCAAGATCGCGGTGAGGCCAAGCTAGGCTCATGGGGTATGCTCTTTACTACAAATCAAATCTCTGAGAAATTAAGTCTACATGCCGAGGCGCAGTATCGTACTTATGAATTTGGAACCAATTTTAATCAGTTGTTATTGCGTACTGCTTTAAATTACCATATTTCTGAGAATGCAATGGCATCATTTGGTTATGGATATATCACTACAGACACAGCTTTTGAGGAGTTTGACGGTGAAAAGAATGTAACTGAAAATAGACTTTATGAGCAATTTGTATTAAAAAATTCATTAGGTAATTTTAAATTCAGTCACAGGTATCGTTTAGAGCAACGCTTTATTAATAGGCCTTTTGGTGAGAACACCACAGAGCATAGAGCGCGTTACTTTTTACGAGTAACATATCCTCTTAACGACACTTGGTTTTTAACAGCTTATGATGAGATTTTTATTAATCTGCAGAATGACTTTTTCGGTCAAAACCGTTTATATGGAGCTGTAGGATATAATTTCAATAAGAATGTGAGCACACAAGTGGGCTACCTTAAAAATGATTTTGCGGTAGATACCTACGATCGTTTTCAAGTAGCACTGTTTATCAAAACAGATTTAAGAAAGAAAAAAAGGTGATAACATTCCCTTAGTATTAAAAAACCTCAATCTTATGATTGGGGTTTTCTTTTTTTACGCTTTCGCGAAAGCGAAACAGAAAAATATGATAAAAGTGTAAAAATCTTGAAGGATAACCTTTATAACATATTAATTACATGTAATAATCGTACATTAAATTCTTTAAAGATAGGTTGCTCTATTTCCTTCGACAGAAGAGCTACAACCGTTCAACTAATAACTTATTATGAGATCTAGCAAGATAAATTTTACAAATGCACAAGGAGAAATACTCTCTGGAAAACTTGACTTACCAGCAAACCAAGACCCACACAACTTTGCCATTTTTGCACATTGCTTTACATGCACAAAAGATTTTAGCGCAGTGCGTAATGTGAGTCGTGCTTTGGCTTCACAAGGATTTGGAGTACTTCGCTTTGACTTTACTGGTTTAGGAGATAGCGATGGAGACTTTGCAGATACTAATTTTTCAAGCAATGTAGATGATCTCATAAGCGCTGCAGATTTCCTTGCCAAAGAATACAAAGCTCCTTCCCTACTGGTAGGTCACTCGCTAGGAGGTGCTGCTGCAATTTTTGCTGGAGGCAAGATTGACACTATAAAAGCCGTTGCGACTATAGGCGCTCCTAGCAACCCTGTACACGTTCAAAAACAACTAGGCGCACAGCTCGCAACTATACGAGAAGAAGGCCAAGCTCAGGTAAAACTAGCTGGGCGTGACTTTACGTTTAAAAAACAATTTATAGACAATCTAGAAGAAAATTCATGTGTAGATGCTGCTCGTGACTTGCACGAAGCGTTACTCATACTTCACTCACCGCAAGATGATACTGTATCTATTAAAAATGCAGAAGAGATTTACCTTGCAGCACATCATCCTAAAAGCTTTGTAACTCTTGATGGGTCCGAGCATTTATTAATTGACAAAGAAAATGCTTCTTATGTAGGAAAGATTATTGCGGGATGGGCTGCTCGATATATCCCTACTGAAGATGAGGCTTCAATAAGTACCACACACCAAGTAGTAGCAAGCCTAGATGCCGAAGATGGATTTTCTACACTTCTTAAGCTTGGAAGCCACCACATGAAAGCAGATGAGCCTGTGCGCGTAGGAGGAAACGACTATGGCCCTACTCCTTATGAATTACTAGCAGGAAGTTTGTCTGCTTGTACTGCGATGACCATACAGATGTATGCAAAGCGTAAAAACTGGCATATTGAAAATGTTGAGGTACATACTAGCTATTCAAAAACACATGCTCAAGATTGTGCTGTTTGTGAAGAAAGTGACACCGCAGGTAAAATAGATACATTCCATAGAGAAATTAAAATCACATCAGATCTTGATGAAAAACAACTTAAGCGCATCCTGCAAATAGCAGATAAATGTCCAGTTCATAAAACACTACATAGCGAGACTCAGGTTCTTACGAAGTTAATATAGGATAGTTACGCTTTCGCGAAAGCGTACTCCATAAAAACACATCATCAACAAACATCAAAAGTTCGAAAGGGATACCATATCCTTTTCGAACTTTTTTTATTGCCTACGTTATCAAATTGTAAATTACTTACGATACACGCAACGCAAAGGAGATTCATGCATCTAGTCATAAACTACAACATTATGAAACACGTATGTATACTACTACTCGTATCTCTCTCACTACTGAGCTGTGTCACAGACAGAAGTAGTGATGATATAGATACTATTGATTTATTATCAAACTACGATGCGATTATTCTTGATCGTCCTACTTTTGAAGCAAGCGTCACTCTTGAAGACGCAAGAAACATTATCAACTCAGGGAAAATTTATGTCATTAATGATCTACTCTTTGTGAATGAAAAGAATGTAGGTTTTCATGTTTTTGATAATGAAGATCCACAAAATCCTTCTGCGCTGGCATTTATTAAAGCTCCTGGTGCAACAGATCTCGCTATTAAAAGCAATGTGTACTACATCAATCAAGCTGTAGATCTCATAGCAGTTACTTACGATAAACTTGATGTAAATCTGGTTGTCACAAAACGCATACGCGATGTGTTTCCCGTAAAACAATCTCCAGATGGATATATTCCAGATGTGGAGGATGGAGCTATAATTATTGATTACGAACTTCAAAACTAAATCACGATGAGAACATATATTTTTATATTAGTATTTGCAATCGTTTCATTAGGATGCAGTTCTGACAGTAATGAAAGCAGTAATTTTAATAGTGCAGATAGTGTAGGTCAAAGCGGATCGCTAGCAACATTTGCAATTAAGGGAGATTATCTTTATACCGTAGATAACGAAGATCTCAATGTATTTAATATCACTACAACTACAGATCCTGTCCTTGTAAATACAGTTCCTATTGGTTTTGACATTGAGACTTTATTCAGTTACAGAGACTACCTTTATATAGGTTCTCGAAACGGAATGTTTATTTATGATGTGAATAATCCAGAGTTTCCTGTACAATTATCATCTGTGCAACATTTTACTTCTTGTGATCCTGTCGTAGCAAATAGCAATTATGCTTTTGTGACATTATGGAGTGATTTAGGATGTGGAGGTGTTGTAAATCAGCTAGAAGTTTATGATGTATCTGATGTACTTAACCCTATGCTTGTTAATGTTCGCCAACTTACATTCCCAAAAGGTCTAGGACTTTACGGAGACTACTTAATAGTATGCGATGATGAGATCAAAATATTTGACGTAACAAACCCAGCCGAGTCTGTGCTAGTGCATAGCATTGATAGACTGGCATTTGATGTGATAATCCAAGGAGACTTGTTAATTGCTGTAGGAGAAAGTGGCGTTTTTCAATACGCACTAAATGCTCAAAATATTACAGATACACCAGCACTAAGTACCATAAGTATCTAAAAGGTTTTATAAATGTTTAGTATTTCTTAGCTAACCTTGGTATCTTAGAGGTTATTAAACACTAATCACAAAATTTTAAATTATGAAATTGAAGTATATTACCCTAGCAATACTAGCGACAGCAGCACTTGCAAGTTGTAAAAAAGATGTAAAGACTGTAGAAGAAGTTGAGGAGGTAACTGTAGAGGTTGAAGCTCATGCAGCAGCAGCAGCGCAAAAAATTATAATGAAACTAGAACCTAAAAGCGATAGCAAAGCTACTGGGAGTGTTGTTTTTAAAGAAGAAGATGGCCAAGTAAGTTTTACAGCTGTTATAGGTGGTCTTGATGAAGGAATGCATGCAATACACATACACGAGAGTGCAGATTGCTCTAGCGCAGATGGTTCATCAGCTGGAGGGCACTGGAACCCTACTAACGAGCAACACGGTAAATGGGGAGCAACAGAAGGTTTCCATAAAGGAGATATAGGAAACTTCCCAGCAGACGAAAGCGGAAATGGAACAATCACTATGACTACAGATCAGTGGTGTATAGGTTGTGGAGATCCTAAAAAAGATATTGTAGGAAAAGCTATTATTGTACATCAAGGAACAGATGACTTTACATCGCAACCTAGTGGTGCAGCTGGAAAGCGTATCTCTTGTGGAGGTATTATTAAATAAGAAATACCACAAACAAGCTTATAAGAAGAGCCTTACCATAATGGTGAGGCTTTTTTATGCGTTGTTGTGACCATATTAATTGGTATTTACATGTATTAGAATCTTTTTTAAATAATACTAAGGAAGTATCACTCGCTATAAATAAGACGTTAGATAGTTTCTGTTACATCCATATCTCTATGGTTGATGATATAAACTGAGTCATTTCGCTACATATTACTCATAGCAAACAGGCCATGCTTATTAAAAATTTGTTACTAAAAAATATCATAACGCAAAAAAGCCCTCGCAAATGCGAGGGCTTTTTTTATAGTAAGTTCTTTTGATAAGATTACTTCTTAACTTCTACAGCAGATTTTTTTAAGGCCTGGCTCATCTCAATAGATAGAGCAGATCTCTCAAATTTCATTTTACCTGACATTGTTTCCAATACACAAGTACCGTTATCATTAAGTTCAAGGATTTTACCATGTAATCCACTTTTTGTGATCACGCGATCTCCTTTGGCAAGATCTTTATCAAAGTTCTTTTCTTGTTTGAGTTTTTTACGCTGTGGTAATACAATAAAAAATACTATAAATACCGTAAAGAGTAAAAGTGGGCCTAGTATGCCCTGCATTCCTTCGCCCATAGTGCTTATTTAGCTGCTCCAGCAGCAGGGTTTACAAATGCTTTGATAAGTACAGTTTCTGTCCCTTTCTCAGTGTTTGCTTTAATTGTAACAGTTTTAGTTACTTGATTTGCACCACTACCGTTATATTTTACAAGTAGTTCCCCTTTTTCTCCTGGAGCTACTGGATTTTTAGAATATTCTGGTACAGTACAACCACAAGAACTCTTTGCATCTACAATTACTAATGGTGCTTTACCAGTGTTTGTAAATGTAAATTTATGCTCTACAGTTGTTCCCTTTTCTATGTTTCCAAAATCAAATTCAGATTCATCAAAAGCAATAACTGGATATACAGTAGCTTGTGCATCTCTCGCTGCAGCAACTTCTACATTTTCTTCTTTTACTTTGCTAGCTGCATCTTCCTTACATGAAGTAAATACCATAGCCGAAAGTACTCCTAATACTAATAAACCTTTTTTCATTGTTGTTTTTTTATTAAATAATGATATGTAAAAATAAGAAAATTTAATTATTTTAAACCTCTACCCTCTTTCTTTAACCTTTTTTCTGACTCATACTGTTTTACCAGTTTGTCAAGTATTCCGTTTATAAAAATACTACTCTTAGGGGTTGAGTATTCCTTTGCTATCTCAAGGTACTCATTGATAGTCACTTTCACCGGAATAGTAGGGAATTTCAAAAATTCGCAAAGTGCCATTTTTATCAATACCATGTCTACATCTGCAATACGTTCTTTATCCCAATTAGGCGTGTTTTCTGAGATTTCAGAAGACAAGAACTCTTCATTTGCAATAGTTTTCTCAAGTAAGGTAGTTCCAAATAGTAAATCCTCATCATTCTTAAACAATACTGGAAGCAACATAGAGTCTGGAGATGCAGGTTTCATCTTCCCTATTCTTTTTAATACAGCCATATTCACCATAGGCACATCATCTACCCAAGTAAGGCGTGAATCTTCTATATAATCGTACAGTTTATCATTAGGGGCGATAATTTCTGTGTAAGCCGCAACAAGGAATTTTTTATCTAATTTAAAATCAGCTTCCTCTTGTTCCATGTAAGAGACGTATAATTCACTATTTATAAGCTCATTATAAATAAGAGTTACATACTCATCATTCATTCTCCAGTTCTTGAGTTTACGCTTACTTACCTCGTCGCGTAGCTCTGCATTGTCAGATAATTTGACAAGCACTTGGTTTTGGATAAACTTTGTATTGGGATTTTTTTCTTCTTCGGTTGCTAGAATCTTTTTAGAGAATTTTTCTTGTTCCGCTTTCGCGAAAGCGTGAACCTCCACCATTAAATCTAGCATTAAGAGATACAGATTGTACATCTGGTTCATACTCTCTACTGTAAATTTATCTTCTTGTTGAAGATCAAAATGCTCCTTACTACCTAGTGCGTAGATGGTTTGCATTACTTTGACACGGATATGGCGTCTGTTTAACATAGCGACAAAGAACTTTTAGTTTGGTTATAAAATGAAAAAAGATCATTTTTAAAATCGGTGCAAAAATACAGTATTTCTAAAAGTATCTCCATGTTTTATGGATTATGTTACACTAAAATTTGGCTCGCATAGGTCTTAAAAAAAACCGACCTTAGCGGTTCAAAAAAACTGCACAATATCGCCATGGGCGCACTACAATCATTAAACAAATATTTCTTACGCTATAGATGGCGTCTTATCGCTGGGTTTTTCATTGTTATTGCTGCAAGATTCTTTGCAGTTTTTAATGTGGATATCGTAGGTGACATCATAAACGACGTAGAGATTTATATCGACGCTGGAGAAGATAACCTTCCTGGACTTAAAAAATCGATGCTTTTTAAACTGGGCTTATTATTAGGAGCGGCATTACTTTCTGGGTTCTTTACATTCTTAATGAGACAACTTATTATCGTAGTCTCTCGATATATAGAGGCTGACCTTAAAAATGATGTGTACCAGCAATACCAGAGACTAAGCTTAGGTTTTTACAAACAGAACAGAACCGGAGATCTCATGAACCGCATCTCTGAGGATGTAACTAAAGTACGTATGTATGTAGGCCCTGCAATTATGTATCTCTTGCAAGCACTTGTTTTATTTGCTGTGGTAATACCTTATATGGTGAGAATGGCTCCTTCCCTAGCCGCTTGCACACTTATACCATTACCTATATTGTCTATTGCTATTTATAAACTAAGTCGCGCAATACATGTAAGGAGTACTATCGTTCAAGAGTATCTCTCAAAACTTACTACGTTTACTCAGGAATCCTTTAGCGGGATATCTGTGATTAAAGCTTACACGCTTGAAGCAAACACCTTCAAGGATTTTGCTCAACTTAGTGAAGATAGCAAAGAGAAAAACTTAGATCTTGTAAAGGTACAAGCCTTCTTCTTCCCTCTTATGATAGGATTAATAGGCGCTAGTAACCTTATTGTAATCTTTGTGGGAGGACAGCAATATATAGACGGTACTATACCAGATTTAGGTACACTAGTAGAGTTTATAATGTATGTAAACATGCTTACCTGGCCTGTGGCTACGGTAGGATGGGTTACCTCGATAATTAAAGCTGCAGAGGCTTCACAAATACGAATTAATGAGTTTCTAGAAATAGTACCTCAAATTCAGAATACGGTAAGTAACCACACGCCTATTACAGGTGCTATCGAATTTAAGAATGTTACATTTACCTATGACGACACAAATATCACGGCCTTAAAGAATGTATCTTTCTCTATTAATCCTGGGCAGACACTTGCTATCATAGGTCCTACAGGTTCTGGAAAGTCAACTATACTTGAGCTTATAGGTAGATTATATGACGTCACAGGTGGTGTAATTCAAATAGACGGTTATGCTATGAGAGACGTTAATCTTGACGATTTGCGTTCAGAAATAGGGTATGTACCTCAAGATGCGTTCTTGTTTTCTGATACCATAGGTGAGAATATCAAGTTTGGTGATACAAACGCAAGTGATGAACAGGTTTACGCTTTCGCGAAAGCAGCATCTGTACACCACAACATCATTGATTTTAAAAATGGTTATGATACCATTCTAGGAGAACGAGGAATCACACTTTCTGGAGGTCAAAAGCAGCGTGTATCCATAGCCAGAGCACTTATAGGCAACCCTAAAATATTACTTCTAGATGACTGTTTAAGCGCTGTAGATACCGAGACGGAAGAAGAAATACTAAACAATCTAGAGAAATTAACTGTCGATACTACGACCATCATCGTGAGCCATAGAATATCATCTGCAAAAAATGCTGACCAAATTCTAATTATTGTAGATGGAAAAATAACACAGCAAGGCTCTCACAATCAACTAATAGAGCAAGAAGGATACTATAAAGAACTTTACGTAAAACAACTAGACGAAAAAGAAATGTAGAAAAAATTGGGCAATGGCTAATTTTTTATCATTTTTGAAGTAGATAAACACAATCCAAACAATAAGGACTATTATGAGTGATTACGAAGGACGTGACAATGAAGAGATTTTCTCAAAAGTATTAAGAGCAGGAAGACGCACTTACTTTTTTGATGTAAGATCTACGAAGGCAGGAGATTATTACCTTACCATTACAGAGAGCAAGAAGTTTACAAATGATGATGGGTCTTTCCATTTTAAGAAACATAAAATCTACTTATATAAAGAAGACTTCGCAGGTTTTACAGAAAACTTGAATGATATGACTTCATATATTCTTGATGAAAAAGGTGAAGAAGTAATATCAGATCGTCACCAGAATGATTACTCACGCCCAGAGCCAACAGAAGTTGTAGACTCAGGTGCTGTTTCTTCAGAAAAGCCTAGTAGCATGAGCCCAGATAAGTTTACAGATGTAAGCTTTGATGATATTTAAAGATTAAATTGCTTAAAATATTTAAATACCACTTCTCACGAAGTGGTATTTTTTTTTGCTAGTCTCTTATGAAAATTACTTCTTGAGGTCTCACACTATCCGTTTCTAGCGTGAGTATTACTTCCTTATCTAAGCTCATTAATACCACAAGACCATACGTAATATTATCTTCCATATACGTTCCCATCACAACGTATGTTCTCGTATCAAGATCTATTGACGTATTTATAATATTGATCCCTCGACCCGTTTCTTCAAAAATTCTATTTATTAAATCTGTACTATTATAAGTAATAATAGCATCTGTTTCGTAGGAGTAGATACTAGAAACAATCCCATCAAACTCCTTAAAAACCATCTCATTTTGAGAAAAATGCGCCTCATTAAAACCGTCACTTATACTTAATCCCAAAGGAAACGAATTAACCTCGCTAGTAGTAAAAGTATTTATATCAAGAACGACATGAGACACTGCATCACCATTAAAACTAAATAGATACATCTCATCACGCACATCATTGTACATAAAACCACCATACTCACTTACATCTATAACACCTAAGCGCTCGCCATCTATTGCGCTATTTACATAGAGATTACGCACTCCCGTAAAAGTATCTACAGCTAAGGCAAAAGATCTATTATCGCTGGCAAAGACATTAAATTGAACAGGCGCTATATCTGCGTTACCTATATACGACTCTGAAGACGCTCCTGATAGTTGGTTATAGCTATGCACATATATATTACAACAAGTACTAGTAGCATCTAGGTAATAGGTGAGTAAACTTTGATCTGCATTTATAGTATAGAAATTATTTGTAGTATTCTCAGGATTGAAAAAATCTGTTACACTTCGCATACCGCCTGTAGCCACATCGTAAAATACATAAGAAGTAGTTGGGAAATCTAGAGCAAATGCAAGTTCTGTTCCTATGGTACTTTGCAAAAACCCAAACTCAAATCCTATCGTTTCTTGAAGATTTGTAGTTATCATATCCTCATAAGATGCGGTCCACTTCACTAAGTTAAAGTTTGCTCCTGTATTAAGATCGTCACCTAATATAGCTATCGTAGGTAATGTTATTTGCTCTTCATTAATAGCTGAAGAAAATGCGTCGTCATTATCGCAATTTATAAATACGATACATGTAAGTATGAAAGAGAACCTGGTTAATAGCTTCATTTTTTTCTAAAAGGTACTTATTAATTTTTAACAGCGATCACCTCTATCTCAATTTTTGCACCTAGAGCTAGTGCTTCGACGGCAAAGGTTGTTCTAGCTGGTTTCTGAGGAAAATAAGAGCTATACACTTCAGTAAATGCTTTGAAGTCTTTTATATCATCAAGTATTACTAATGCCTTCACCACATTACTCATATCCATATCGTGCTGCGCTAATACCTCTTTTATGTTTTCAAGGGTTTGCGTTGTTTCGGCAGTTATTCCACCAGGTACTAGTGTGCGGTTTTTTTGATTTAAACCTATTTGACCAGAGAGAAAATACATCTCGCCTACTTGTACTACATCAGAAAAAGGAGCGTCTTTCTTTGTGATCTCGTGAGACTTATGAAAGACAGGTTTTTCATTAATTTCAACCTTGGTTTCTAGTGCTGGTCTTGTAAGAGAATGTCTTTCTTGACAAGACAAAAAAAGTAATAAACACGCGGCGAATAAGGAAAGTCTTTTCATATAGATTGTTTTTTAGACAATAAATGTACACATAGATGAGAACCTTTTTTAAGGATTACGTATTTTTAAACTTTTAGATTACATGATGTAGTACGCTTTCGCGAAAGCGCACTAACAACCTACCCATATGGATAAAAAAAAAGAATTTCTAGAATTTATTAAAGCAGGAAATACGTTTAAGGGAGACTTTATAACGATGGGAGCTGCGATGCTAGATGGTGAGACGATTACAAATGCACACGTAAAAGTGCCCCTTAAAACCTTGAATCGTCACGGCCTCATAGCCGGAGCAACTGGAACTGGAAAAACAAAAACACTACAAATAATAGCCGAAAACTTATCTGACAAAGGTATCCCTGTACTTTTAATGGATATGAAAGGTGATCTATCTGGTATTGCAAAAGCAAGCCCAGGACATGCTAAAATAGATGAGCGCCATGAAAAAATTGGAGTTCCCTTTGAAGCAAAAGATTTTCCCGTAGAACTTCTCACACTCTCAGATCAAAATGGGGTGAGATTAAGAGCTACAGTAAGTGAGTTTGGACCTGTGTTATTTTCTCGTATTCTTGATGCTACTGTTGCACAATCTGGTATTATCTCTATTCTCTTTAAATATAGTGATGATAATAAATTGCCTTTACTAGATTTAAAGGATTTCAAAAAAATCTTGCAGTACGCTACTAAGGAAGGTAAAGGAGAGATAGAAGAAAATTACGGAAGAATATCTCCTGCATCTTCTGGATCCATCTTACGCAAGATAGTAGAACTAGAACAACAAGGAGCAGATATCTTTTTTGGAGAAAAATCTTTTAATACAGATGATCTTACTAGAAAAACTGAGGATGGCCGTGGCGTTATAAACGTGATTCGTCTTACAGATATTCAAGATAGACCTAAACTGTTTTCTACATTTATGCTAAGCTTGCTGGCAGAGATTTATTCTACCTTTCCAGAACAAGGAGACAGCGGTAAACCAGAGCTTGTAATCTTTATAGATGAAGCACACCTTATATTTAAAGAAGCCTCAAAAGCACTGCACAGCCAGATAGAAAGTATTGTAAAATTAATACGTTCTAAAGGGGTTGGAATTTATTTTGTAACTCAAAACCCAACAGATATTCCAGACGGAGTATTGAGTCAGTTAGGTCTAAAAGTGCAACATGCTTTACGTGCATTTACTGCAAAAGATAGAAAAGCCATAAAACTTACTGCCGAAAACTATCCGGATTCTCCATACTACGATACCAAGTCGGTACTTACCTCGTTAGGTATAGGGGAAGCATTAATTTCTGCCCTTGATGAGAAAGGTCGCCCTACTCCACTTGCTGCAACAATGTTACGTGCTCCTATGTCGCGTATGGACGTGCTTACTCAAAAAGAGATTGATAGTATTAATGATAGATCTGAACTAGTAGAAAAGTATAGCGAACTCACAGACCGTGAGAGTGCTTATGAACTTTTACAGAAAAAGATAGATAAAGCAAACGAGTCTGAAGCAAAGGAAAAAGCCAAAGAAGAACGCGCCAAAGCAACAAAGTCTTCTTCTAGATCATCTAGTTCAAAAAGCACACAAAGTGCTGGAGCAAAAGCATTAATTAAGGTACTTACCAGTGCTACAGTAATACGCGGAGTATTTGGAATACTTGGTAAAATGCTGAAATAATTAGAAATCATTAAAATGATTAAAAGCTAACCTAACGGTAGTTTTATTACAAATAATAGCATCCATCACACATGAGGTGCATCAATATTTTTATGAAAAAACACATTATAACATTATCAATTTTAGGACTTATACTCGCAAGCTGTAGTAATTCTGGCAACTTTAGCATCTCAAAGGAAACTGTAGGGCCACTTACAAAGACTACTAAGGTAAGCGAACTCAAAACAACTTTTGCAAATGATAGTCTTGTAGATGCTACAGGAGCTACAGACTTTAAAACGCCACAAGGATATGTGACCGTTTTTGAAAAAGGAGGTAAAAAGCTATTAGAACTAGGTCCAAGTTCAAATGAAACTGATGCGACTATCAACTATATTCGAGTATATGATGAGCGCTTTAAAACAACCGAAGGTATCACTACCAAAAGCACTTTTAAAGATATTCAAGATGGTTATAAAATCAAGCGCATAGACAACTTGATATCTACTATAGTTGTTCTTATTGAGGATAATGACATCTTCTTTACAATTGATAAAAAGCACCTTCCATCTGAGCTTATGTTTGATACACAATCAAAAGTAGAGTTCTCTCAAATACCAGATGATGCACCTATAAAATATGTTCAAATAAGCTGGTAATGAGTAAAAAATATAAAATTCAGAAAAGCCCATTTGTAGTACCTACTACAGATGGAAAGTTAATAGAAGAGCACTGGGGTCGCGCCACAGATGGAAATACAGATGTAAGCATAGCTCACATGGTTGCACCACCAGGATGGAGTGAGCCTTTTCAAACTCCAGAATTTGACGAGTTTACTTATATAATACGTGGAAAGAAACAATTTATCATAGAAAACGAAACTTTAATACTGGAAACGGGTCAAAGCATTAAAATAGAACGTAATACAAGAGTTCAATACAGCAATCCATTTACTGAAGAATGCGAGTATATGTCCATTTGTACTCCTGCATTTTCGCCAGATTCCGTTAACAGAGAATAATATTACTATTGAAAAAGTCACTACAACGCCTTATACCTAAACTTATAGGGGCAAAAATTAATAGCGTTAGTCTTGCTAGTCCTGCCAAAGCAGCGCAGCAATCATTTAATATCTTTTGCACTCCTCGCAAAGGCAGACCTTATGGGGAGCAAATTCCATATTTAGAAAATCCAAAGTTTGAAAAATTAGATTCTGGATCTTGTGAGCTTCAGTCATATCATTGGAAAGGAACTGGCAAAAAGGTTCTTCTCATTCATGGATGGGAAAGTAATACTTATAGATGGTATAGACTTATAGAAGACCTACAGAAAAGGAATTATGATATCTATGCCATAGATGCACCTGCTCATGGATACTCAACTGGAAAGTTACTTAACGTTCCAAGATATGCACAGGCAATAGAAACTGCAATCAATGCTTATAAACCTGATCATATTATCGCACACTCGATAGGCGGTCTTGCAACGGTGTTTCATCAGTTTACTTACAAACCCGAAGGCTTGACATCTGCTGTAATCTTAGGATCTGCTTCAGAGCTTGCAGAAATTATGGTAGGCTATAAGGCAATTCTTGGCTTGAATAATAGCTGTCTCTTATACACATCTGACGCTGCCGACGAAGAGG
>CAJXSW010000076.1 GCA_913060645.1 uncultured Dokdonia sp.
CTAAATCAATAGGTCCGCCAGTTACAGTTACCATTGGATCCGTGATTACAATATTTGTAATCGTTACGTTTCCAGTGTTTGTTACTGTGAAGTTATACGTTACAGTCTCTCCCGCTTGAGCGAAGCCATCTCCGTTTACATCATTAAATGTTCCAGTCTTGATTAATGCAATTGCTCCATCATCTGTTGGGAAGGTTGTGATTGTTTCATCATCCTCAAGATTACTATCATCATCAGAAGTATCCGTTACAGTATCACCATCAGGATTCTGTCCTGTAGCAAGTGCTTGGTTTGTTACACCTCCGTTATCGATATCTGCTTGTGTGATAGTATAAATAGCACTGAAGGTCGTAGCATCTGAAGCGCCAGCAACTAAATCAATAGGTCCGCCAGTTACAGTTACCATTGGATCCGTGATTACAATATTCGTAATCGTTACGTTTCCAGTGTTCGTTACTGTGAAGTTATATGTTACCGTCTCTCCCGCTTGAGCGAAACCATCTCCGTTTACATCATTAAATGTTCCTGTCTTGATTAATGCAATCGCTCCTTCGTCTGTTGGGAAAGTAGTAACTGTTTCATCATCCTCAAGGTTACTATCATCATCAGAAGTATCCGTTACATTATCACCATCAGGATTCTGTCCTGTAGCAAGTGCTTGGTTTGTTACTCCACCTGCATCAACGTCTGCTTGTGTAATTGTGTACACCGCACTGAATGTATCTGTGTCAACGCCACCAACTATTAAATCAATTGGTCCACCAGTTACAGTTACTAATTCATCAGTGATAACAATATTTGTAATCGTTACGTTTCCAGTATTTGTTACGGTGAAGTTATACGTTACAGTCTCTCCCGCTTGTGCAAAACCATCTTCGTTTACATCATTAAATGTTCCAGTCTTGATTAATGCAATCGCTCCTTCATCTGTTGGGAATATTGTGATAGTATCATCATCCTCAAGATTACTGTCATCATCAGAAGTATCTGTTACATCATCGCCATCAGGATTCTGTCCTGTAGCAAGTGCTTGATTTGTTACTCCGCCATTGTCAATATCTGCTTGCGTAATAGTATAAATAGCACTAAAAGTTGTAGCATCTGAAGCGCCAGCATTTAAATCAATCGGTCCACCAGTTACTGTTACTAATGGGTCTGTTACAACAATATTAGTCACTGTTACATTTCCAGTGTTTGTAATTGTGAAGTTATAAGTGATTGTCTCACCAGCTTGTGCAAAACCATCTCCATCTTCATCATTGAACGTTCCAGTCTTAACTATTGCTATCATTCCTGGATCTTCAGGTAAATCTGTGATTGTTACATCCTCTTCCCCTTCTATTGTACTATTATCATCAGAAGTATCTACTACATCATCTCCATTTGGATCTTGACCAGTTGCAAGTGCTTGGTTTTCTACTAGTCCTGCATCCACATCTTCTTGTGTTAAGACATATTCAGCTAAAAACGTAGTATCATCACTAGTTCCAGGCACTAAATCAATAGGACCTCCAGTTACTGTTACTAATGGATCTGTTACAACAATATTAGTTACTGTAACATTTCCAGTGTTTGTCACAGAGAAGTTATAAGTGATTGTCTCACCAGCTTGAGCGAAACCGTCTCCATTTTGATCATTGAACAGTCCAGTCTTAACAATTGCAATTTCCGGATCTTGATTAAGAACTGTAATAGTACATTCCATACAATCTGGATCGTTAAGAGGATTATTAGGATTTATACCGGTTGGATCTTCAGATGCATCTGTTGCTAATTCTCCAGCTGGATCTTCACCAGTAGCAATTGCTTGGTTATATACAGCTCCTGCATTAATATCATCTTGAGTAATAGCGTATATCGCTGTAAATGTCATCGAATCACTTTCTCCAACTTCAAGATCTATAGGTCCACCCATTACTTCAACTAATTCATCAGTTAGAGTAATATTACTAAGTGGAACATCACCATTATTGAATACTATAAAGTTGTATATAATAGAATCTCCAAGATTTACTACCCCATCTTCATTTGTATCTTCATAATTACCTTCTTTAAATAGATCTAGTGATGGATTATCTGGAGTTACTGTTACTACTACAGTAGCAGTTTCAGTTGTTGTTGTTCCATCAGGGTTTGTTACAGTTACTGTGTAATCAAAAGTATCTTCTCCGTTGAAATCAGGATCTGGAGTATAGGTTACAGTGCCATCATCGTTGATAACTACAGTTCCGTTTGCAGGATCCGTAACATCTGTTACTGCTACATCAGCAGCAGGATCGAAACCATCATTCTCTAATACATCAATATCTACTGGTGTATCTTCTGGTGTTGTCGCAGCGTCATCCATTACATCCTCCTCTGGAGTTACTGTTACTACTACAGTAGCAGTCTCAGTTGTTGTTGTTCCATCAGGGTTTGTTACAGTTACTGTGTAATCAAAAGTATCTTCTCCGTTGAAATCAGGATCTGGAGTATAGGTTACAGTGCCATCATCGTTGATAACTACAGTTCCGTTTGCAGGATCCGTAACATCTGTTACTGCTACATCAGCAGCAGGATCGAAACCATCATTCTCTAATACATCAATATCTACTGGTGTATCTTCTGGTGTTGTCGCAGCGTCATCCATTACATCCTCCTCTGGAGTTACTGTTACTACTACAGTAGCAGTCTCAGTTGTTGTTGTTCCATCAGGGTTTGTTACAGTTACTGTGTAATCAAAAGTATCTTCTCCGTTGAAATCAGGATTTGGAGTATAGGTTACAGTGCCATTATCGTTGATCTCTACTGTTCCGTTTGCAGGATCCGTAACATCTGTTATTGCCACATCAGCATTTTCATCGAAAGTATCATTCCCTAATACATCTATTTCAACAGGTACATCTTCATCTGTATTTGAAGTATCTGAAACTACATCATCCACTGGAGTAACCACTACCGTTACAGTAGCCGTCTCAGAATCTCCATTACTGTCTGTAATTTCGTACTCAAAGGTATCAGTTCCATTAAAATCAGGTTCTGGAGTATAAAGTACAGTATCATCAGTTGGGTCATTTGGAGTTCCACCATCATCAACAGTTACAGATCCATTCTCTGGTTGTTCTGTAATAACTATCACTGAATCATTTGGACCATCTGACCCAAAACTATCATTATCTGTAACATTAATCGCCACAGCAGTATCTTCGCTTGTTGTTGCTGAATCATTAACTGGAGCGGGTACTTGATTTGTCGAAGCTACAGTAATAGTCTCTTCATATGTACATCCATTTGCATCTGTAACGACAACTGCATAATCCCCAGCATCAAGACCATCAATAGTATTAGTAGTCTCTCCATTACTCCACAAAATCGTGTAAGGCATAGTTCCACCTTCTGGTAAAACAGTCGCAGTACCATCATTTGCCGTAGCACCATTTTCGTTTGTACTAGAAACATCAGCTGTTACCGCACTAGCTGGTTGACTGATTACAGCTTGAGCTGTAGTTGTACAACCATTTCCATCAGTAACAATAACCGAATAATTTCCAGCTGGTAAAGCAGTTAAATCTTCAATAGTCTGACCACCACTCCACTCGTATGTATAATCTGGAGTACCACCAGATACTGTAAGATTTAAAGAACCTGTTGATTCTCCAAAACACAATACATTATTTACAGCAATACCTGCACTTAATACTGTAGGCTCATTTACTGTAACAGTCGACTGAGCTGTACAATTTGTAAAAGAATCTGTAACAGTAACCGTATATGAACCTGCAGTTACATTATTGATATTTTCTGTTGTAGCTCCATTACTCCAAGAGTAGGTAAATGGTCCATTTCCTCCAGTTGTTGTTGATATAATAGAACCATCTGAAAAACCATTACAAGTCACATCCTCTACCCCTGTCGTAATTGCTAAATTATTACAACTACCTGGATTAATAGTCACAGTATTCTCTACTGTACATCCATTAGCATCTGTCACCTCTACGGTATAATCACCAGGACTTAAGTTATTTATTTCTGCAGTAGTTGCGCCAGTACTCCAAGAATACGTATAAGGTGCCACACCACCAGTTGCAGTTGCTTTAGCCTCACCATTTGACAAACCAGGTCCAGTTTCATCTTCAGTAACAATTGTTACTCCTACTGCAGAACTAGGCTCTGATATTGTTACACTCTGTTCTACCGGCTGGCACACTGTCCCATCTATAGTAACACTTACTGTATAAACCCCGGCACCAATATTATCTAAGGTACTAGAAGTAACACCAGCATCTACATCTCCATTACTCCAAGTAAAAGTAAAAAGCGCATCAGGATTAGCTTCCGAGCTAGCGCTTACCGTAGTAGAACCAGTTTCCTCACCAGCACAAAGTACATCTCTCACAGTCCCTATTGCTATAACTGCATCACACGTATTAATACAGTCTACAACAACGCTCTGTGTTATTTCACAACCATTTGCATCTTCCACTGTTACAGAATACGTACCATCCGCAAGGTTTGAAATTGTTGCAACCGTTGCTCCGTTACTCCACAAGTAAGTATAAGGAGCTGTTCCTCCCGTTACTGCAGCAATAGCAGTACCATCTGCACAATTCTGTGCAGTTGTAGCATTTTCTCTAGTAAGATTTATACTTAGTGGAGAGTCTGGCTCTGTAATTGTAAAAGACTCCTGAATTTCACAATCATTAGCATCTCTAACCACTACCGAATAACTTCCAGCAGTAACATCTTCTAAGTTTGCTGTAGTTGATCCATCACTCCATTCATAAGTATAAGGAGCTGTACCACCACTAACTGTTAATTGTACAGCACCACTATCATCACCATTACACAACACATTAGTTATTGTATCAGTTATTGACAATGCTGCGGTAGGCTGTTCTACACTAAATGTACTTTCAGCTTCACAGTTATTAGCATCTATAACAGTAACCGTATATGATCCCGCTTCAAGATTAGAAATATCTTGTGTAGTCGCACCGTTACTCCATACATATGTATAAGGAGGAGTTCCACCATCCGGCGTAATATTTATAGCACCATCGTTACCCTCAAAACAAGATACAGCTGTAATTACTGTATTAGGTTTGATTGAAACTGCCTTAGCAGGTCCACTTACAACTGCAGTTGCCTCAAGCTCACAACCATAAGCATCTGTCACAACGACTGTGTATGTTCCCGCACTCAAACCAATAAGATCTTCTGTAGTTGCTCCGTTACTCCATTCAAACTCATAAGGTGCCTTGCCTCCAGATGGCTCAAGATTTATAGCTCCATCATTACCTCCAAAACAACTTACATCAGCTACATCAATAGGTATAGCGACTTCAAGATTCTCTATAACAAATCCAGATACAGATGCTTGGGAACATCCAGTATTTATATCTCTTACAGTTACAACATAACTACCTTCAGATAAATTTGAAAAAGTTGTGTCGGACTGGAATGGTCCATTGTTTATAGAGTATTCAAGATTATTACCTAGTGGACTCGTGACAATTAAATTAGTAGTTCCGTTTGAATTACAATCTAAATCTATAATTGCAGCCTCAGGAGGGCTTACATAATCAAGCGTTACAAATGCAGTATCACACACACTGGAGTTAGGAGCAGGCAAGCACACTTGATACTCAAATACTACACTACCGGTATAACCAGCAGGTGGTGTATAACTAAAAGTACCATTGCTATTTAAATTAAATGCTTCACCGGCAGGAGAAGGACCACTCACCACAGAGTATGTTGAACCCTGAGGAACATTATTTGAAAGATCAATATTTCCTTCAAACTTCTCATTAAGGCATCCTATCTCTAATTGATCTACGGCATATTTCTGAAGAATAAATAATTTACCATCACCATCATCTAAAGATGCAGCCACAAATTCTACTCTTGTAATTTTCGAACCTGTAGGTGCCACACTATTTAATTCAAACAGCGCTATAGCAATGGATTGGCTATTTTCAATCTCCCTATCAGACTCCCAATAATCAGATCCCGGTGCCGGTGGATTAGGACCATCACCACCTCTAAGGTCTCCGGATGTTCTAACGAAAGTATCTCCAAGTATCGTTTCTGTATTTGACCCTAATTTAGTACCATAAAAACGTATATAAAAACAGTTATTACCACCACGCTCTGTAATAGCGATGATACCATCTTGGTTAGAAGGAATAGGTGGATTATAAAATAATGTCTGTTTTTGAGCATTACCCGTATCCACAACACCACTAAAATTACCACAGATGTTTTGCCCATTACCATTTGAAGTAAAATAGTGATTTAAATTTTTATCTTGAAAAGCAGCGAGAGCAGCATTATCCCAAGCACTACCAGTGTCTGTAGGATCAAAAGTTGCACTTGCACTTGTACCAATAACTTCTCCACTAAAAGGTGGTGTAGTACGATTAAGTACTATCCCATTCCTACTATGTCTGGCAGCAATATTCCCATTTCCACCCAATCTCGTGAGTTGATAACCAGAAGGAGCCACGAAGGTGTTAAACACATCATTACCTACCGTTATAGACTGTATGGTTGCAGATCTATTATTTTCTGTATTATCAATATCATTATCCCCATTGACATCTTGATCATCCTCCCATTGAAAGGTGACACCCTGAGTAATTGAGGCTTCTTGTTGCCCTATAACTTGGGAGTGCATCTCAAATGTTCCTAAAACACTAAAGCTCCCTATTAGGAGTAACATAGTTAAACTTCGGAGTGAAGCAAATTGTAATTTTCTTTTCATCTTATTCAATTATTATGCAAACGCATAATTATACATTTTAAGTACGAATTAATTCGACTCAGGTTTGGTTTAATAAAGTTTCAGTGATTAAAGTAATGTGAGACACACATTACATTTTGATGCAGGTTTGCAATAGAATAGACCACAACAAAAAATCAAAAAAATCGAAACCATAGTAAACCTCATTTGAGATTTAGTCAATTTATGTCAGTCTAAGTTGGGTGTCCAAATATAAAGCGATTATTACATCTACAATTTTACTTTTCAATGTATTAGTTATGCTACTTATTATCATCGACAAACTACACAAAAACCAATCTTCTATATAATAAGTTCTAACTATTATCATTAAAAAATCGCCCAATATAAAATCAAATCAGCTTTCGCGAAAGCGCCTAAAACCACCCTCAACTCAGTCAAAATTACCTTTAAAGTAGCTTTCAAATATACTTCTTATTCCTTAACACTATATAGTATCTTTACACTCTAAAATATTAGTGAATTCTATGAGTTTTAAAAAAGAAATAGCCCGTCGCCGAACGTTTGGAATTGTATCTCACCCAGATGCAGGAAAGACAACACTTACTGAAAAATTACTCCTCTTTGGTGGAGCGATTCAAGAAGCTGGGGCTGTAAAATCTAATAAAATTAAAAAAGGAGCTACGAGTGACTTTATGGAAATAGAACGCCAGCGTGGTATTTCTGTAGCCACTTCTGTGCTTGCTTTTGAATATAATGGCATTAAAATAAACATCCTTGATACTCCTGGTCACAAGGATTTTGCAGAGGATACTTTTAGAACATTAACTGCTGTAGATAGTGTTATCGTGGTAGTAGATGTTGCAAAAGGTGTAGAGCCACAGACAGAAAAACTAGTGGAAGTATGTAGAATGCGCAACATCCCTATGATTGTTTTTGTAAACAAACTGGATCGTGAGGGTAAAGACGCTTTTGAACTACTAGATGAAATAGAAGAAAAACTACACCTCTCAGTTACTCCTTTAAGTTTCCCTATTGGTATGGGGTATGACTTTAAAGGAATTTACAACCTTTGGGAGAAAAATGTTAACCTTTTTAGTGGAGACAGCAGAAAAAATATCGAGGAAACCATCAAAATCTCAAATCTTAAAGATGAAGTGCTTGATAAGCTCATAGGCCCTAAAGCTGCCGATAATCTCAGAGAAGAAATTGAGCTAGTACAAGGAGTATACCCTGCTTTCAATCAGCAGGATTATCTTGATGGAAAGCAACAACCTGTATTTTTTGGTTCTGCTCTTAATAATTTTGGAGTAAGGGAATTACTAGATTGTTTTGTAAAAATTGCTCCACCACCACGTCCAAAAAAGAGTGAAGAACGCCTAGTACAACCTGACGAAAAAGACTTCTCTGGTTTTGTATTCAAGATTCACGCAAACATGGATCCTAAACACAGAGACAGACTTGCTTTTATAAAAATAGTTTCTGGTGTTTTTGAACGCAACAAGCCATACCTGCACGTTAGAAACAAGAAAAAATTAAAATTCTCAAGTCCTAATGCATTTTTTGCAGAGCGCAAGGAGATTGTAGACATCTCATATCCAGGTGATATTGTGGGACTGCATGATACTGGTAACTTTAAAATAGGTGACACACTTACTTCTGGCGAAGAGCTGCATTATAAAGGTATACCTGCGTTCTCTCCTGAGCATTTTAGATACATCAATAACGCAGACCCTATGAAGTCTAAACAGCTTGCTAAGGGTATTGACCAACTTATGGATGAAGGTGTTGCACAATTATTTACACTCGAACTTAACGGTCGTAAAGTAATAGGTACTGTAGGAGCATTACAATATGAAGTAATACAATACCGTCTTGAACACGAATACGGAGCTAAGTGCACCTACGAACCTCTAAGTGTATCAAAAGCTTGCTGGGTTGACCCAGAAGATCCAAAAAGTGAAGAATTCAAAGAATTTTTACGAGTAAAACAACGTTTTATGGCAAAAGACAAAAGAGGGCAACTCGTATTTCTAGCAGATTCTCCTTTTACATTACAGATGACGCAACAGAAGTATCCATCTGTAAAAATGCACTTTGTAAGTGAATTTAAAGACTAAGAGTTTTAAAACTAGATTTTTTACACAAAATTCAATTTAAAGATATTTAAGAGCATTTTGCAATCAAAGACAACTAGTTGCATCATGAAATTTAAACAACAGCTTAAAATAGGTTTATTTTAATCCAATTTCAATTAGCTAAATTTATTAAAAATGAATTTTATATAGAAATTACAAATACCTATAATCTCTAGCTGAGTATAGTTATTTTTAAAAAAGGTGTGTTCATTTTAATGAGCACACCTTTTTAGGTTTCTTAAACGAAATTTATATGTTAATGCTTAATTAAATAATTACCAACGGCACATGACAGGCATTTATTGAGATCACAGTAGTTGGCTTTTAATTCTAATAACGCTTGGGTTTCTTGAGCATTCTTTGCTCGATCTCTTATGCTGTTATATTTATTGATAATACTATTACTTTCGGGTTTGATGGCGTGCATCATAGACAGCAACACCTCACTCTCATCTTTCCCTAGGTATTGATTATAAGAAAATCGTAATGGTATAATCGCATTTATAATGATGATATCTATAAATGACGACGATAGCTTCTTAGCACGTTTTTTCTGGTCTTTCCCAAAAGAATAGTGTGTATCCCAATACTGAGAAGCTTTAAGATCAAGCAGGGCGTATAACTCAGCAATAGTTGAAGCAGACATCATTTTCTGAAACAAATTCAGGTGTTTATGGTAGAGCTGCGCCACTTGTGACAGGCGTATTGTGGGAAAGTTATCTGGCCTCAACTTATAGAATTGCACTGGCAATATGCCATCGCTTGCAATCTGAAATTTATGAGAAACAAACTCAAACTCTCCTTGTAGCTGCATCGGGTATGAGTCTATGGTGTTTTCTGGTAATAACCCGCCTATACCTAATAATAATGCTTCTAGTCTAAAGGGTTCTTGAGCGCATTTACGAATGATAGAAAAGTCAATTTTTTCGGCGATGGACTGAAAGGCGTTTGCGTTTACTTTGGTGCCAAAACTACGCATGAGCAACACAAAAAGTGCCGCTTCCCAGTCACCGTTTACCTTGTTAAGAATAGGTGTGATGTGCTCCGTTTTTCGCGTTAAGCGTTCAAAATAGAGGCGTTCAAGCCAGTTGCTTTCTATCATCTCTGGCACCTCACTTATGCTGTTCTCACAATTAATCCATTGTTGTGACTGATTATTAAAGAGCTCCTTATAATTATACAATGATTTTTCGGCAACTAGATCTTTGAGTACTAAGGTTGGGATGGCAGTATTGTCTTTTCTGTAAATCTCTACGTCATGCTCCCACACTACATGCAGAATCACATTGTCATAAGCAGCATCTACCTCATGATTATGCGCATACCAATCTGAAGACTTTAAGTGTATTTCTACATTTCCAGCCCACTTTTGATCACCTATTACAAGTGTGGTATTAAAAAAGTCTGGCCCGGCTAGATAATTATGCTGTCCTACATTGATTAATGTAATGGGCAAGCCTGAGGTTGTTTCTGCTTTCGCGAAAGCGTACTTCTTAAATTTCCATAAGTAATGTAAAAAGTCTTCTTGCATAGGAGCTTATTTCTCAAAGCTAAAATACATCTTTCTGATTATTAACAAAATACGTAATTCACAAATGAAAATAACATCACAATAGCGCACAAAAAAAACGCGAGACTACGTCCCGCGTTTTTTTTCTAAAAAGTGCTATGTAATTACATCGCATTAATAATATCATGCTTTGTAATGATGTGATGTTTACCATCTCCTAGATCTACTAAGACTGCATTATTCTCTTTTGAGATAAGCTTTGACACCTCTGCTACGGTTGCATTTTTCTGCACAATAGGATATGCTGCTCCCATTACATCCTTGATAGGTAAGTCTGCCACATCGTTATTCTCCATATATGCTCTAAAAAGGTCTCCCTCATCTACAGAACCTACAATACCTGTCACATCTTCTACTGGGATTTGTGAGATTTTATAATCACGCATGCGCTCTATCGCGTGTGATACAAGCTCCTCTGTCTTTACAGTCACAAGTGGTTTATCTATGTGATTCTGGATCAAATCGCTTGCTACCTTATATTCTTGGTCTAAGAAACCGCGCTCGCGCATCCAGTCGTCATTAAACATCTTACCTACGTAACGGCTTCCATGATCGTGGAAGAGTACGACAACGACATCATCTGGACCAAATTTTCCTTCCTCATTAAGTTGTAACAACCCTTTGATAGCAGATCCAGCCGAATTCCCTAAGAACATCCCTTCCTCTTTGGCAAGGCGTCTTGTGTATACTGCAGCATCCTTATCTGTCACCTTTGTAAAACCATCGATGATGCTAAAGTTTACATTAAGTGGTAATATATCTTCCCCTATTCCCTCTGTGATGTATGGGTAAATCTCATTTTCGTCAAAAATACCTGTCTCCTTATATTTTTTAAATACAGAACCGTACGTATCAATTCCCCATACTTTTACATTCGGGTTTTTCATTTTAAGATAGCTTCCTACCCCAGAGATGGTACCTCCTGTTCCTACACCTACCACAAAGTGCGTTACCTTTCCATCTGTTTGATCCCAGATTTCTGGTCCTGTACTATTAAAGTGTGCCTTACAGTTAGAAGGATTATCATACTGGTTTACGTACCAGCTATTTGGTGTTTCTTCGGCAAGTCTTTTTGATGTAGAGTAGTAAGATCTTGGATCATCTGGCTCTACATTTGTAGGACACACTACCACCTCACTACCTACGGCACGCAAGATATCCATCTTCTCTTTAGACTGCTTGTCTGAGATTACACAGATCATTTTATATCCTTTAATAATAGCAGCAAGGGCAAGCCCCATTCCCGTATTACCAGAAGTACCTTCTATAATAGTCCCTCCAGGTTTAAGAATCCCGGCAGCCTCTGCATCTTCTACCATCTGTAACGCCATACGGTCTTTTACAGAATTTCCAGGATTAAAAGTTTCATATTTTGCCAGCACAAGACAAGGAAGGTCTTTTACAAGTGCGTTCATTTTTACCATAGGAGTGTCTCCTATCGTTCCTAATATATTTTCAGCGTATTTCATAATCTTCTTTTGTGGGTGCAAAGATACTTTTTACAAGACAGATGCGAGAATGCCTTTACAGATTATTGGCAATGTGGTTTTTTACGCTTTCGCGAAAGCTGTCTCGCATTTACTTTGAGAAACATAACTGCATTATTATTTATCTACAATTAAAACATGGAAGCATAGACAATTATAATACAACAGCATATTCCTTCAATACTGTAATCCACGCTACAGCTGCGTCTTGATTTATATCTAGTCTATATTTTAAATTATTCCTTACTTTTGGGTAATCGCATACAAACACACATGGAAACCAATAGCTCACCTTTTACTAGAGAAATGTTGCTTCCTCAAGAGGAATGTCTTGAGGTCGAAAAGAAACGAGGAGAGCTCTTTATTGGGATTCCGCGAGAGACACACTTTCAAGAACGCAGGGTGTGCTTAACTCCCGATGCTGTGGGAGCGCTTACGGCAAATGGACACCGCGTGATGGTGGAGTCTAAAGCTGGAAAAGGCGCACGCTACACAGACAAGGACTACTCAGAAAACGGCGCAGAAATTACCCAAGACACTGCCAAAGTGTTTTCTTGCCCTATGATTCTCAAGGTAGAACCACCTTCCCTAGAAGAAATAGAGATGATGAACCCACAAACGGTGCTTATCTCTGCCTTACAGATCAAAACCCAGAAGAAACAATATTTTGAAAAACTCGCTAGCAAGCGCATCACTGCACTCGCTTTTGAGTTTATAAAAGATGAGGACGGCACCTACCCTGCCGTGCGCACACTTTCTGAAATTGCAGGTACCGCAGCCGTACAAATGGCGGCAGAAATTATGTCTAGCCCAGAAACGGGCACCGGTATGCTGCTAGGTAACATAAGCGGCGTGCCACCAGCAGAGATTGTGATTATAGGAGCAGGCACCGTAGGCGAGTTTGCCGCGCGATCTGCTATCGGACTAGGGGCAAATGTTAAGATTTTTGATAACTCAATCACAAAACTACGCTGCATACAGACTAATGTAGGCAGGCCATTATATACCTCTACCCTACAGCCTAAGAATCTTGTAAAAGCCCTCAAGCGTTGTGACGTAGTCATAGGTGCTGTGCGAGGTGCAAACCGCGCACCGGTCATAGTGAGCGAGCGCATGGTAGAAGGGATGAAAAACGGCGCTGTCA
Organism: uncultured Dokdonia sp.; assembly: GCA_913060645.1. Classification (GTDB taxonomy): domain Bacteria; phylum Bacteroidota; class Bacteroidia; order Flavobacteriales; family Flavobacteriaceae; genus Dokdonia. Next base: position 13,064 of record CAJXSW010000076.1, read on the forward strand.
TTATAGACGTAAGTATCGATATGGGAGGTTGTTTTGAAACCTCAGAAGTTACTACGCATGATAAACCAACGTATAAGAAACATGGCGTGACGCACTATTGTGTGCCTAATATTCCTGCAAGATTTGCCCGTACGGCATCTGTATCTCTCAGTAATATTTTTACCCCTTACCTACTTGACATTGCAGAGGAAGGCGGTATAGAAAATAAGCTACGCTACGACCGCGGATTAAAAAATGGATTGTATTTTTACCACGGTATTTTAACCAAAAAATCGGTAGCAGATTGGTTTGACCTTTCTTACCGAGACATCAACCTTTTGATCTTCTAGTAACGCAATGCACATTCTTAAACGTATAGGATATTACCTCGGTGGCTTTTCCATTGGGCTTATTTTACTTGCTTTCTTTTTTAGCGGTAAAAAAACCAGTTGTGCTTACTTTCCACAAGAGCGTGTGCTTAAAAACCTGCGTGTAAAACCTTATAATCTCACCCCAGAAGCAACGCAGTCACTTGCCGCTATGCAACTAGATACGGTCACTATAAACCGTTTATTAAAGCTAGGGGATGTAGATTTTGGAAAAAGCGTACCTCGCCGCGAGCCATGTGGTTATTTTGTAATCACAGGACAAGACGAAGCAGGAAACGATCTCAAAATGGAACTAGATAACTGTAAAGAAGCAGTGAGCATCAAGTCCCTTACCAAAATAACCAAGTAGCCTCTTCTGTACGCTTTCGCGAAAATGTGATATCACACGACCAAGTCTCGTGGTAGATTATTACGACTTGTAACAAGTATTCAAATAGCCGTTTACAAACGTGTACAATTGAAAAACATGCGTTTATACGCTGAAAATCGAGATTGCTAGGATTAAGTAAAAACATTCGTTTATACACCTGGTATGGGTATGATATATGACTAATATGTAATAACTTGCGTTTATACAAACGTTGGCAACAAGCTGAAAAAATGAGAATAGAAAAAGCTATACGAACAGATGCAGAAGATTTAACTGAATTAACCATTCGGTCAAAATCTCATTGGAATTATAGCAGGCAACAAATCGAAAATTGGAGAAATGATTTAACTATTTCAGAAACTTATATTGCTGAAAAAGAAGTTTATAAATTGACTGATAATGAAAATAAAATAATCGGATATTATTCATATTTCAAAATGGACAATCTAATCGTAAAATTAGAGAACTTATTTGTTGAGCCGGAATTTATTAAACGTGGATTTGGAAAAATGCTTATGACTGATTTTCTACAACGAATTAAAAAATCGAATATCGAAAAAATTATATTGGACGCTGACCCAAATGCTGAAAAATTCTATGAACAAATTGGATTTAAAGTAATTGGAAAATTAGAGACATCTATTAAAGACAGATTTTTACCTATTATGGAGTTGAAAATAAAGCCAGTTGCCAATCGAGTAGACGGCTCTGCTAGCAACTAGCAGAGTGCGCCTCTCACACCACCG
>CAJXSW010000077.1 GCA_913060645.1 uncultured Dokdonia sp.
TACACTATCCTCTTCGTCGGCAGCGTCAGATGTGTATAAGAGACAGCTTTTAATATCAACCTTTTCAATGATGCATCACAAGAATGTATGGAAGGAAGTACATGGCGTTTTATCCCTAATAACAACTTTGGAAATTACGAACTTTCTGGAGTAGGCTGTAATACAGAGAAGCGTTACTTCGTATGGAGTATTCCAGATAATGAAGGTAATGATATGAATTATAATATTCTTGTGAAGCCAACAGATGCTAAAATGAAGTCTGAAACTAACGCTGGTTTTAGAGTAGCGCTTTCATATTTGTCTGAAGATCAATTGCAAATGACACAAACAGTAAGTGTAGAAGGGAAACCTTTTAACATTACAATGAATTTTACCAAAATTGCAGAGTAGTCTGTAGTTAACAATCAACCTAAAGAATTAAGATTATGAAAAATATAGTAAGAAATATTACAGTAATTGCACTAGGAGCAGCAATGCTTACAGGTTTCACAAGTTGTGAGGCTACTAAAAATGCAAACAATAAACAGAAAGGTGCTGTTATAGGTGCAACTGGAGGAGCTATCCTTGGAGCAATTATAGGGAACAATGCCGGTAAAGGTGGCAATGGAGAACTAGGAGCTGTTATAGGTGGTGTAGTAGGTGGTGGAGCAGGTGTCCTTATTGGAAACAAGATGGATAAGCAAGCGCAACAAATCGAGCAAGAACTTCCAGGAGCGACTGTAGAGCGTGTAGATGATGGTATTGTAGTGACATTTGACGAAAACTCGGGTGTTTACTTTGATACTGCGAAGTATAACGTGAATACAGCAAGCCAGACGTTACTAAATAAGCTTTCTAATATTATGAAAGAATATAATCAAACTAATGTTGTAGTTGCTGGACATACTGATAGTGTAGGGTCTGATACAAATAACATGACCTTATCACAAAACAGAGCAAATGCTGTGACTAATTATATGGTAAGTACAGGATTATCTGCAGGAAGATTTACAACAGTATGGTACGGTGAAGCGCAGCCAGCTGCTAGTAATGATACAGCAGAGGGACGTGCTCAAAACAGACGTGTACAACTTGCTATTGTTCCTAACGAAGAGATGAAGCAAGATGCTATGAAAGAAGCAAACGGAGGGAACTAATTTCTTCTGTTAAACAGAAATCACAAAATCCTCAAAACTTATGTTTTGGGGATTTTTTATGCGATCTAATCTGTAAATTCACATAGTGGAACAAGATTGCGATATCATAATAATAGGTGGAGGTCTTGCTGGACTCACAGCCGCTGTACACTTGCTGCAAGCTGACTTCTCTGTAATGCTTATTGAGAAAAATACATATCCTAAGCATAAGGTATGCGGTGAGTATGTTTCAAATGAAGTATTGCCATATTTAGACGCGTTGGGTATTTATCCCATAAATAATGGCGCTAAGAAAATAAATCGTTTTCAATTTTCTGGACTCTCTGGTAATGCGCTTGAGATTGCACTTCCCTTAGGAGGTTTTGGTATCAGTAGGTATGCACTAGATCTAGCTTTGTATGAACGAGCTATAAGCCTAGGGTTGGTATTTGAGCAGGCAACCGCTACAAATGTTACTTTCGGGAGAGAGCAATTTGAGGTTACCACAAAAGATAAAAGTTTTAGAGCACCCTATGCTCTTGGAGCCTATGGTAAGAGGAGCGGATTAGATATTACGCTTTCGCGAAAATTTATAAGTACAAAATCCCCTTGGATGGGTGTAAAAGCACATTATGCTGGAGAATTCCCAGAAGACTTGGTGGCATTACACAATTTTTCAGGAGGTTATTGTGGGTTATCAAAAGTGGAAACAGATGCGATAAACGTTTGTTACCTAGCAGATGTAAACTCATTTAAGAAGCATAAAGATTTAAATACTTATCGAGTTGAGGTGTTAGAGCAAAATCGTCATTTAAAAGATTTTTTCGCGCAAGCGGAACCTATTTTTGAAAAACCACTCACCATTAGTCAGATCTCATTTCAAGATAAATCTGCGGTGGAGAATCACTTATTAATGATAGGTGATAGTGCAGGACTCATACATCCTTTATGCGGTAACGGTATGGCAATGGCAATACATAGCGCAAAGATTGCAAGTGAGTGTCTTAGTAACCATATAAGTACTTCAAAAAAGCGGGAGCAGCTAGAAAAAGAATATACAAAACAGTGGAAGCAAACCTTTGCGACCAGAATGCGCAACGGGGCGCTTATACAACGTGGCTTGCATAACGCAACAATAACTAGACTAGGGGTAGGAATACTTCAAAAATCACCTAGATTATTGAGTAGCGTGATACAGTCAACACATGGAAATCTTATAACATAATGAATTTTAAAAATCGTAGCACTACTCCTGAATTAATGGATGATCCCAGTCTTCCAGAGGTAGACTTACATCTAGCATTAAAGGATCTCGCTACGGTAAATAAATACCTAGGTGGTAATCATATTACGATTACAGCGCTAGAAGACTTAATAAGCGCACATCCTGAGAAAAAGAAATGGAACGTTGTAGATGTGGGCTGTGGTGATGGAGAAGTATTAAGACACATAGCAAAGCATTTTAAAAATAGTGCTGTTGATATTTCATTTTATGGAGTAGACATTAATGATAAAAGTATTGATAGCGCCCGAGAGAAATCTAAGGGCTATGATAACTTAAGCTTCAGCCGTCAAAATATATTAACGATAGATGATACTACATTTGAATGTGATGTGATTATCTGTACCTTAACAATGCACCATTTTTCTGATGAACAACTACTTGTGTTTATGGAGAAATTTAAAAAATTGGCAAGTATTGGTATCATAGTAAACGATTTACAGCGAAGTAAGATAGCGTACCGTTTATTTCAGCTTTTTAGCGGTATATTTATGAAAAGTAAGATTGCCAAATACGACGGAAGAGTGAGCATTGCCCGCTCTTTTAGAAGAAAAGAATTAGAAACCTATTCAAAACAACTTGCACTAGACAACTATTCCATACAATGGAAATGGGCGTTTAGATATTTGTGGGTGATAAAAACTATATGAGCGTAACCATTACGACGGTAGCAAAACAGTTACCACAATATTCACGTACTACAGCAGAGATAATGCCTTTTCTAGACATATGGCTAGATGGGCAAGAAGATCGTTTTAAACGAAAGGTTAAGAAGATTTTTGGTAATGCTGCAGTAGATAAGCGCTATAGCATTATGGCGCCAGAAGAGGTATTTACAGCTACTAGTTTTCAAGAGAAGAATGACATTTATACTCGTGAGGTTGTAAAGCTAGGAGAGCAGGTATTATCTAAAGCGCTTACTAAAGCTTCATGGGATGGTACTAGCCTTGACTATATTATTACGGTAAGTTGTACGGGTATTATGATCCCTTCGCTAGATGCATATTTAATTAATGCGCTCAAACTACGCCAAGATATTGTACGATTACCGGTAACGGAGATGGGTTGTGCTGCTGGAGTAAGTGGTGTGCTATATGCAAATGAATTTCTTAAAGCAAATCCTGGAAAACGAGCAGCTGTTATAGCGATTGAAAGTCCTACGGCTACCTTTCAACATGATGATTACTCGATGGTAAACGTGGTGAGTGCAGCTATCTTTGGAGATGGTGCGGCTTGCGTTCTCATGTCAAGTAAAGAAGAAGATAGCGGGCCGCAAATAGTGGATACAGAAATGTATCACTTTTATGATGCTCAGGAAATGATGGGCTTTAAGCTTGTAAATAGTGGTTTACAGATGATTTTAGATCAACAGGTGCCACAGCAGATAGCAGATAAGTTTCCAGATATAATTCATCCTTTTTTAGAAAAGAATGGATACACTATAGCAGATGTAAATCATCTTATATTTCATCCAGGAGGACGTAAAATTGTAGAAACGGTTGAGGATCTCTTTGGTAAACTTGGAAAGAATATAGACGACACGAAGGAGGTACTTAAATTATATGGAAATATGAGTAGTGCTACTGTGTTGTACGTTTTAGAACGTTTTCTTGATAGAGAATGTGAGGAAGGTGACTTAGGAATTATGCTAAGTTTTGGTCCAGGGTTTTCGGCGCAACGTGTATTATTAAAATGGTAAGTGATGAGTCAATCTTATAAAAATAAATACGCAGTAATCTTAGGAGGTAGCTCAGGTCTTGGGCTAGCCACCGCAAAGAAACTAGCGCATGAGGGAATGAACATTATTATCATTCACAGATCTCGTCGTAGTGTGATAGCAGCTTTTGAAGATGCTATGCGTGAGATGGAAGTTTCTGGAGCGACTATTTTATCATATAATACAGATGCTCTTAATGCAGATAAGCGTCAAGCTACTATCGCGGAAATTAAAAATACTGTTGGCGCAGGTGCTATAAAAGTAGTGGTGCATAGCATCGCACGAGGTAATTTGAAGCCATTATATTCAGAAGATAGTGCCACACTTAGCAATGAGGATTTTAAAGGTACTCTAGAAGCCATGGCGGTAAGTTATTATGATTGGGTATCCGCTTTCGCGAAAGCGGAATTATTTACCCCATCTGCAAGAGCCATTGCATTTACAAGTGAAGGTAGCAGCAAAGCATGGCCACAATATGGCGCAGTTGCTGCAGCCAAAGCTGCTCTTGAAGCCATCTCGAGAGGGATTGCATTAGAGTTTGCACCACTAGGTCTTACGTCTAATTGTATTCAAGCAGGAGTGACAGATACAGAGAGCTTACGCCTCATACCAGGGAGCGAGCATATGAAAGAAATGACACAGCAACGTAATCCTTACAAGCGATTAACACTGCCTAAGGATGTAGGTAATGCTGTGTATTTGTTAACACGTGATGAAGCAGCCTGGATTAATGGCGCTGTGATTCCCGTAGACGGAGGGGAACACATACGATGAGCAGTGAAGAGATTATAGCGTTATTGCCTTATACGGCGCCTTTTTTATTTGTAGATCAGATAGAAGAGCTGGGCGACTCATATATTGTTGGTTCTTATACATTTTCTAGAGAATCTTATTTTTATGAAGGACACTTTAAGGGTAATCCTGTTACACCTGGCGTGATACTCACAGAATGCATGGCGCAAATAGGTTTAGTAAGTCTGGGTATTTCTAAGTTGGCAGGTCAAGATCTAGCTGCTTTAAAATTAGCATTTACTAGCGCAGATGTTGAGTTTTTAAAACCTGTGATGCCTGGCGAGAAAGTGACCGTTGTATCAGAGGAGGCCTATTTTAGATTTAATAAATTAAAATGTAATGTGAAGCTTCTTAATGCACAAGATGAGGTCTGTGTAAAAGGAACACTTGCAGGAATTTTTAGCACTAAATAATGAAGCATAGAGTAGTTATAACTGGAATGGGCGTTTGTGCACCTAATGGAATTGGGCTCAAAGCATTTTCTGATGCCATTTTCTCAGGTAAAAGTGGAATTAAATTTCACCAGAAACTAGCAGACCTCAATTTTGGGTGTCAGATTGCTGGACAGCCAGAAATTCCGGAAGGAATGCTCGAAAACTACTTTACAGCCTTGCAACTTCGAGATTTACAGAGCTCTGGCATTGAGTACGGAATGATAGCTGGAGTAGATGCGTGGACAGACGCTGGACTCGCGCCTACAGATAAAGATACTGTCGATTATGATAGCGGAATCGTCTTTGGAGTTTCCTTACTAGGCGCCGAAAAATTTAGAAGTGCTATTTACCTAACTGATGAAGGCAAAGTACGCCGCTTAGGTAGTACTTCTGTTGTGCAAACGATGGCAAGCGGTATAAGTGCATATCTAGGAGGATATCTAGGTTGTGGAAACCAAGTCACTACAAATTCTAGTGCCTGCACTACAGGACTAGAAAGCGTACTTATGGGCTATGAGCGTGTGCGCAACGGTGATGCAGTGCGAATGCTAGTGGGCAGTTGCAACGATAGCGGCCCTTACATTTGGGGAGGTTTTGATGCGATGCGCGTACTCACAAAAAAATATAATGAAGATCCAGAAGCCGGAAGCAGGCCTATGCAAGAAGATGCAAATGGTTTTGTGCCAGGCGCTGGAGCCGGAGCATTAGTGCTAGAAACTCTCGAAAGTGCACAACAACGAGGGACAAAGATATATGCCGAAGTTTTAGGTGGTGCAGTAAATAGTGGAGGACAGCGTAATGGTGGGACGATGACCGCACCTAACAGTGAGGCTGTACAGCATTGTATAAAAACTGCAGTTAAAAATGCAGGAGTATCTGCGATGGAAATTGATACCATAAATGGGCATCTCACTTCTACAGGAATGTGCCCAACAGAAATTGCAAACTGGACTGAAGCTCTTGAATTGAAAGGAGAGGATTTTCCTTATATCAATTCGCTTAAAAGCATGACTGGACACTGTCTCGCGGCGGCTGGGAGTATTGAGACCGTAGCGACTATTTTAGAACTTGAGGAAGGTCGTATTTTTGGAAATATTAACTCTGCTCACATACATCCGGAAGTATTAGAGCGAGTAGCTCAGGGTAAAGTACTCACACAAACCATTGATATGCCTGTAAAGGTGGCGGCAAAAGCTAGTTTTGGATTTGGCGATGTGAATTGCTGTATGATTTTTAAGAAATTTGAATAACTAGAGATAAAAATAACATACTGTGTTAATTATCACAGTTTACACATAGTATTATGAATAACGAACACTACGAAGCACTAAAGAATATCATCAAAATTTACTTACCAGAAGATGTATCTGTAGATGATATAAAACCTACAAGCCACTTAACTCAAGAACTTAATGTAAACTCTGCAAACCTTGTAGATATTGTGCTTGACGTAGAAGATCACTTTGATATTACTATTGAAGATGACGAGATAGAAAAGATGGAAACGGTGCAGTCTGCTATCGAAGTTATCGAGGCAAAAGTACAGTCTTAGGTTACTTTATTTTATAATTAGAGTAGTCGTAATCTGCTCTTAGATATTGTCTCAATTTTAAGGAATCTGTGCGATAACTGGTGCGCTTTCGCGAAAATTGGAATCCATCCACCTCTGTCATTTCATCATTAATAACGAGGCTGTAGTGATCTGAGGTTTTCACCCAGTAACCTAGCCATGCAAATGTAGTTGGCTCATAATAAAGACTCCAGATATCGTTGCTGCCTGTAAATGTAACGACCAGTTCATGTGCTTGTACGCCTTCAAAATCTTGTAAGCCATTGTATGTTTTTGTTGAACTATCACTATCTAAAGTGTAGGGCAGTCCTAAAACGAAAGTAGCGGCGTTTAGTTTATTTTGCAGTGAAACTTTTGTGGTGGTATCTCTGATGTCATTTATAGTCTGGTATATATCTGAATCCTTTTGTGTGAGCTTATAATTTGTAGTACCTGATGACCAACTTACATGGCGTTGAGTTCCCTCACTAAAATCATATTGATGTAACTCTGTACGGTCTATTTCTATAGTTCCATCTTCATGGTATAGATGAAAGGCTTTTTTAAATTTTATGCTTTCTATGTTGTTGTAACGCTCTTTTGTCCCACTGGCGTTCATTACTTTTTCTAATAAATCTTCGGCAGTATGAACTTCGGGTGGCGTTGTTGTTTGGTTTCTATAAATCAGCAATATAGCGATAGCACCACCTACAAAGGCAATTAATAATAATCTTCGATTTAATCCATTTAGTACTGCCATAAAATCTAACTTTGTAAGGATAGAAAGATACAAATCGCATGGTTTGTAAAGAAAAAGGAGAGAGAATAATTTAATCACATTTTGCGAAAGCATAGAGAATTTGGTAATCAACAATGCTATTTTTAAAATTGTTAATTATTTCTTTATTTTGGGGTTCTTTAAGCCATTGCAAGTCCTTATATTAGCGACTCCACGACATTTTATGACTCAAGAAACACAATACAACGAAGATAATATCCGATCGCTCGATTGGAAGGAGCACATCCGCATGCGTCCAGGGATGTACATAGGTAAACTAGGTGATGGTTCTAGCGCAGACGACGGTATCTATATCCTTGTAAAAGAGGTGCTTGATAACTGTATCGATGAGTTTGTGATGGGAGCCGGGAAGACCATAGAGATTTCCATACAAGGAGAAAAAGTAATCGTACGTGATTACGGTCGTGGCATTCCACTTGGAAAAGTAGTGGATGTTGTATCAAAAATGAACACGGGAGGTAAGTATGATTCGCGTGCATTTAAAAAATCTGTAGGTCTAAACGGTGTAGGTACTAAGGCGGTAAACGCATTATCTAGCTACTTTAGAGTAGAATCTACTAGAGATGCAAAATCTGCAAGTGCAGAGTTTGAGCGTGGTGAATTACAGAATCAAGATTTACTAGATGAGACTTCGCGTAGGCGTGGTACTAAAGTGTCATTTGTTCCAGACGCAGAAATATTTAAGAATTTTAAGTTTCGCTCTGAGTATGTAGAACGTTTGATTAAGAACTACGTGTATCTTAATCCGGGACTTACCATCGTTTTTAACGGTGAGAAGTTCTTTTCTGAAAATGGACTGAAAGATTTACTTTCAGAAAGTATCGCAGAAGGAGATAGACTGTATGATATTATCCACTTAAAAGGGGAGGATATTGAAGTTGCAATAACACATAGTAAATCGCAATATTCTGAGGAGTATCACTCATTTGTAAATGGACAGAATACTACGCAGGGTGGAACGCACCAGGCAGCTTTTCGCGAAAGCATAGTAAAAACCATTCGTGAATTTTATAATAAGAGTTACGAGGCATCAGATATTAGAAAGTCAATTGTATCTGCGATTAGTATTAAAGTGATGGAGCCTGTTTTTGAGTCGCAAACGAAGACCAAACTAGGATCTACAGATATGGGAGGTGAGTTACCTACCGTGAGAACGTATATTAATGATTTTCTTAAAACTGCACTTGATAACTTTTTACATAAAAATACTCCTGTAGCCGATGCACTGCAACGTAAAATATTACAAGCAGAACGTGAGCGAAAGGATCTTTCTGGAATACGTAAACTAGCAAAAGACAGGGCAAAAAAAGCAAACCTTCACAATAAGAAATTAAGAGATTGCCGTATCCACCTTACAGACAGTAAGAAAGAACGTAACCTCGAGACTACGTTGTTTATTACCGAGGGAGACTCGGCTTCTGGATCAATTACAAAGTCACGTGATGTTAACACGCAAGCTGTTTTTAGTCTTAAAGGAAAGCCTCTTAATAGCTACGGGCTTTCAAAGAAAATCGTTTACGAAAACGAGGAGTTTAATCTCTTGCAAGCTGCACTTAATATAGAAGAGTCTATAGAGGACTTACGTTATAACAACATTGTGATAGCAACAGATGCCGATGTTGACGGTATGCACATACGATTATTACTAATCACCTTCTTCTTGCAGTTCTTCCCAGAACTCATAAAAGAAGGACATTTATATATTCTTGAAACACCTCTTTTTAGGGTGCGTAATAAGAAAGAAACGGTGTACTGTTATAGTGATCAAGAAAAGGCAGATGCTATGGCGCGCTTAGGCGCAAAGCCAGAGATTACTCGATTTAAGGGACTTGGAGAGATATCACCAGATGAGTTCCAGTTTTTTATAGGAGAAGATATAAGGCTAGCGCCAGTAATGCTAGATAAAGCCTTGATGATTGAAGAATTATTGTCTTTCTACATGGGTAAAAACACGCCAGATAGACAGAAGTTTATTATTGAAAATCTCAAGGTAGAATTAGATAGAGTAGTGGAAGAGGATTAGTAGTACGCTTTCGCGAAAACGTGAATAAAGAAAGATTGAGGCAACCATTAGAAAAGTAAGTGTTATTACAACCAATTAATGAGCGAAGAAATAAACGACCATAACGAAGACGAAGAATTAAACCCAGAGACACTTCCTGCAGAAGTAGTGGACGGTGGAGGAGAAACCATCACTCGAGTTTCGGGGATGTTTGAAGACTGGTTTTTAGATTATGCATCTTATGTAATCCTAGAGCGTGCCGTTCCATCTATAGAAGATGGTTTCAAACCGGTACAACGTCGTATTATGCATGCTCTCAAGGAGCTGGATGATGGTCGTTATAATAAGGTTGCAAATGTAGTAGGTCACACGATGCAGTATCACCCTCACGGTGATGCAAGTATAGGTGATGCTATGGTGCAAATAGGTCAAAAAGATCTACTCATTGATACACAGGGTAACTGGGGAAATATTCTAACTGGTGACCGCGCAGCAGCTTCTCGTTATATAGAAGCAAGACTTACCAAGTTTGCACTTGATGTTGTCTACAATCCAAAAATAACAGAATGGCAGGCATCATACGATGGTCGTAAGAAGGAGCCTATAAATTTACCTGTAATGTTCCCAATGCTTCTAGCATCTGGAGCAGAAGGTATTGCCGTAGGTTTAAGTACAAAGGTACTTCCTCACAATTTTATAGAACTAATAGATGCTTCTATCAAACATCTTAAGGACAAGAAATTTACATTATATCCAGACTTTCCTACGGCTGGTATAGCCGATTTTACTGACTATAAAGATGGATTACGAGGTGGTAAAGTACGTTGTAGAGCGCGTATAAGTCAGCAGGATAAAAACACGCTCGTTATTACTGAGTTGCCTTTTGGGCAGACCACAACATCGCTTATAGATTCTATTCTTAAAGCAAATGACAAGGGTAAGATCAAGATTAAAAAAATAGAAGATAACACCTCTGCAAACGTAGAGATATTAGTACATCTTCCTGCTGGAATCTCACCAGATAAAACAATTGATGCATTGTATGCATTTACAAATTGTGAGACTTCTATATCACCGCTTAGTTGTGTTATAGAAAATAATAAGCCACTCTTTGTGGGAGTAACAGAGATGTTACGTCGCTCTACAGATCGTACCAAGCAACTGTTAAAAGCAGAACTTGAGATTCAGCTAGGTGAGTTTGAAAACCAATGGCATTATGCTTCACTTGAACGTATTTTTATTGAAAATAGAATTTACCGTGACATTGAAGAACAAGAGACTTGGGATGGCGTAATTAAAGCAATTGATGACGGTTTAAAACCACATATAGGTCACTTAAAAAGAGCGGTTACTGTTGAGGATATCACAAGACTAACGGAGATACGTATTAAGCGTATTTCTAAGTTTGATATAGATAAAGCACAACAGAAGATAGATGCACTTGAGGATCAAATCACTCAAGTAAAATATCACTTAGATAATCTTACGCAGTATGCGATAGATTATTTTACAAGGTTAAAAAAGGACTACGGAGCTGGAAAAGAACGTAAAACAGAGATTAAAATCTTTGATGATATTCAAGCAGCCAAGGTAGTATTGAGAAATACGAAACTTTACGTAAACCGTGAAGAAGGATTTGTGGGAACATCCCTCAAAAAAGATGAGTATGTAACCGACTGTTCTGATATAGATGATGTAATTGTATTTACAAAGTCTGGAACGATGATGGTGGTAAAGGTGGAATCTAAAACCTTTATTGGTAAAGATATTTTACATGTAGCCATTTTCAAGAAAAAGGATAAGCGTACAACATACAATATGATTTATAGAGCAGGTAATGGTTTGCCTACGTACGTTAAGCGCTTTAACGTTACCTCTGTTACTCGTAATAATGATTACAAGCTGGCTGGAGACCAGAAGAGCGCTCAGGTACTTTATTTTAGTGCAAATCCTAATGGAGAGGCAGAACTAGTTACAGTATACTTGAGAGCAGTTGCCTCCATAAAGAAGCTCCGATTAGAAATAGACTTTGCAGATGTCATCATAAAAGGCCGATCTTCTAAGGGTAACATCGTTTCTAAAAATGCAGTAAAATCTGTAGAGCTTAAAGAAAAAGGGCTGTCTACACTTAAACCACGTAAGATATGGTTTGATAATACAGTACAACGCCTTAACCTTGACGAGCGCGGAGATCTTCTGGGTGAATTCCGTCCAGACGACCGTTTATTGATTATCAATCAGCATGGTAATGTGCGCACGATTATCCCAGAGGTGACACATCATTTTGACGAAGATATGATTGTACTAGAAAAATGGAATCCCCAAAAGCCTATTACAGCTATCTATTGGGATGGTAATAAGGATCGTTATTATGGTAAGCGATTCCTCATAGATACTCCAGATAAAGAAGAAACATTTATATCTGATCATGAGAATAGCGTGCTAGAACTAGTTTCTACCGACTGGCGACCAGTAGCCGAAATGATATTTTACAAGCAACGAGGCAAGGAGGCTAAGGAAAATGAGATTGTATCTATGGAAGACTTTATAGCTGTAAAAGGTATAAGTGCCCTAGGTAATACGTTTTATACAGAAAAGCTTAAAGGTGTAAACTGGATGGAGTCTTTACCTTATGAGGAGGTAGAAGAGGAAAAAGAAAATATTGAAGTGGTAGGTGAGGAAGAAGTAACTCCAGAAAAGAGTTCTTCTCAACCCGCAAAAAAAGCAGATGGTGAAGTAGGCAACGATGATGATGATTCTGAGTCGCAAACCTCTTTATTTTAGATTTTAATTGATTTAAAATCAACCTATTTTTTCCTACAAGATGCTTTAACGACTAGTCAGTATATTTGATAGTTCTTTATCTTGAAAACTTTGTAGAATGAACTTGAGCAGTAAAGAGAGTTGCCTTCGGTTCTATTTAATAGGATTGTTTTGTGTTTTTCACGTTTTCGCGAAAGCGGCCGTTCAAGACACCAATTGTGCATTGCTTATTTCTCCAGCTCAAGGAGAAACTAATGTTTCTGTGATTGCCCCAATAAGTTTTGAGCCAGTTGCAGGAGCGGTTAATTACTTTATAGACTTAGGCAGTACTGCGGGAGGTACAGACATACTTAATAATTTTAGTGTTGGTGTTTCAGCGAGTTTTAATCCTCCGCAGGGAATGCCAGAAAGTACAACCATCTACATTACGGTCCGAGCCTTTTTTGTAAGTGGCTCGCAGTCATGTAATAGTCAGTCTTTTACTACGGAAGATGTTACTGTTATTCCGTCCTGTACGCAAGTAAGTTTTCCAGTAAATGGAGCAGTAGACGTTTCTTTAAGCACTACAATATCATGGTCTTATGCGCCTAGAGCTACGGGGTATATCATAAACATAGGTACTTCACCTGGAGCTGTAAATGTTGTAAATGGTCAAAATCTTGGGAATGTTCTAACCTATAATGCACCGGTAGATTTTAACGCCGAAACCACGTATTTTGTAACTATCATACCGTACAATGAAAATGGTCAAAACATAGGTTGTGTAGAAACCTCATTTACTACAGAAAATATTGCCACGGAAGTGCCGGACTGTACCCAGCTTATAGCGCCAATAGATGGAGCAACCGAAGTTGCGCTCACACCAATACTTGAATGGCCAGCAGTAACTAATGTAGATGGCTACCTCATAAGGATAGGTACAACTCAAGGAGGAGCAGACGTGCTTGCAAATACAGATATTGGTCTAGCTACATCTACAGCTGTACTGGACTTTCTTGAAGGCACCACATACTATGTGACTATTACGCCCTTTAATGCTGCTGGCGAGGCACAAAACTGTATGCAAACAAGCTTTACGACAACCTTTGGCTGTGGTCCTTACACAGATGGGATTACAGGTGAAATGGTTGACTTAAATCCCATGATTGATCTCGCCGAAAATTATGAAATTTGTAGAGACAATGCTCCTTTAATATTAAGCTATCCAGATTTGTATGAACGCATTGTGTGGAGTACAATAAATGAAGGTGAAATGGCTAGCATATCCTCAGACGCTCTAGTTACTATAAATACCTCAGGAGTATATATGGTGGAGGTGAGCACAGAAACAGTTATCGATTCTGGTACTATTATTTGTACAGCAACACATTCTTTTGAGGTGTCTATAATTGATCCTCCCGTTATCGAGAACTTAATGATTTCAAACCAAGGAAATACGGTAAACGTTCTTGTAGAATTAGAAGAGGAAGGTGATTTTGAATATTCTAGCACTAGTGAGAATGGCCCTTATCAATCTAGTGCATTACTTACAGATGTTGATGCGACAGATATTCAGGTCTATGTAAGAGACCGCAACGGTTGTGGGATGGACAGCAGGCGTATCAAACCTGATCCGGGATTTCCAAAATATTTCACTCCCAATGGAGATGGTGTTAATGACACCTGGCAGGTTAGGGGAGTAGTGGTAAATGGAGAGACAGTTACAAGTATAGAAATTTATGACAGATTTGGAAAGCGCCTCAAGACCATTTCTCCTTATGGACAAGGTTGGGATGGAAGCTATAAGGGCAAAATGCTTTTTGATAATGGATATTGGTACAAAGCAAATACGCTTTCAAACGTGACGTTTACTGGATATTTTGCTTTGAGAAGGTATTGAGGAATACCGCTTTCGCGAAAATGTATTTTTTTTTAAATTATTTTATATGCAATAATTAGAGGTGAGTATCTGATTTTTAATTAAATAGAATCGTGCAGTATTTAATCTCTGTCTCTTATACACATCTCCGAGCCCACGAGACGGACTCCTATCTCGT
>CAJXSW010000078.1 GCA_913060645.1 uncultured Dokdonia sp.
TATTATAGGAGCTTTTGGTGCGCATGGCCTCGAGAAAGTGATTGATGCTTCGGCAATTGCGACTTTTGAGACGGGAGTAAAGTATCAAATGTATCATGCCTTATTGTTATTACTTATTCCAGTTTTCGCTTTAAGCGAAAAAACAAAAAAAATAGTATGGGTGCTGCTATTGCTAGGTATTTTATTCTTTTCAGGTTCTATATATGGGCTGGCAACCAATGAATTAACATCTTTTGATTTTACTAAAATCGCTCTTATCACCCCAATAGGCGGGACTTTGCTCATTGTTAGTTGGCTTTTGATAGTTATACATTTCATAAAATCCAAATAAAACAGCGAAAACGTTATAGTGCTGAGCAAAGTCTTACTACTTTTGTGATCTAAAACAACACAAAACTCATTGTTATGGTCGCAGATAGCTTAGCTTCGAAGACACTTTCATTAGAAAAATTAGGCATCAAAAATGCCAAAATCAACTACCAACTCTCCCCTGAGAAACTACACGAAATAAGCGTAGAAAATGATATGGGAACTACTGCGTCCTCTGGCGCACTAGCAGTAAACACTGGTACTTTTACAGGACGATCACCTCTAGATCGCTTTATTGTAAGAGATGCCAAAACAGAAGATAAAGTCTGGTGGGGTAACATCAACCTCCCATTTGGTGAAGAAGCTTTTGCAAAGTTAAAAGCAAAAGTAGCCAACTATCTTTCTGAAAAAGAAATCTACGTACGAGACAGTTATGCTTGTGCAGATGAGAATTACAGACTAAATATACGAGTGATAAACGAGTATCCTTGGTCAAACATGTTTGCTTATAACATGTTTCTTCGCCCTACGGTTGAAGAACTTAAAACATTTGATCCTGAGTGGACCATTCTTAATGCTCCAGGATTTCTAGCAGATCCTGAAGTAGATGGGACTCGCCAGAGCAATTTTGCAATTCTTTCTTTTACAGAAAAAACAATCATCATAGGTGGAACTGGTTATACTGGTGAGATCAAGAAAGGAATTTTCTCTGCATTAAACTTTATCCTTCCTGTAGAGAAGGAAACATTACCTATGCACTGTAGTGCAAACGTAGGGGATAATGGAGAGACTGCAATTTTCTTTGGACTTTCTGGCACTGGAAAAACAACACTTTCGGCAGATCCTGAGCGTAAGCTTATAGGAGATGATGAGCACGGATGGACTAAGGAAAACACCATCTTTAACTTTGAAGGAGGTTGTTATGCAAAGGTGATTAACCTTTCTAAGGAAAATGAGCCAGATATTTTTAATGCTATCAAGCCCGGAGCAATATTAGAGAATGTAATTCTAGATGATAATGGTAATGTAGCTTTTGAGGATACTTCTATCACTCAAAACACACGTGTTAGTTATCCTATTAACCACATTGATAATATTCAAGAGCCTTCTGTAGGGAAGAATCCTAAAAACATTTTCTTCTTAACAGCAGATGCTTTTGGAGTATTGCCTCCTATCTCAAAATTAACACCGGGTCAAGCTGCTTATCACTTTATAAGTGGGTATACTGCAAAGGTTGCTGGAACAGAAGCAGGAGTTACAGAGCCACAACCGTCATTTTCGGCGTGTTTTGGAGCTCCATTTATGCCATTACATCCTACTAAATACGCAGAGATGCTTAGTGAGAAAATGAAGGCATCTGGAGTAAATGTATGGCTTATTAACACTGGGTGGACTGGTGGACCTTATGGAGTAGGATCACGTATGAAACTTAAGTATACGCGTGCTATGATCAAGGCAGCGATGAATGGAGAGTTACCACAAGAGACTTCTCATGATCACTACCACATACACTCTGTTTTTGGACTAGCGCAACCACGCACATGCCCAGGAGTACCTACAGAGGTATTATCACCTAGAGCAACTTGGAATAACGATGAAGGATACTATGCAACTGCAAACAAGCTTGCGAGATCTTTTAAAGATAACTTCAAGAAGTTTGAAGAGTATGCAAGTGAAGAAATAATGAATGGACAACCACCACTAGGGTAGTTGAAAAGATAATTTAGTTGATAAAAGCGATTTGCAGCAATGTAAGTCGCTTTTTTTTGTGCGCTTTCGCGAAAGTTAGCTAGTAATTTTTATGAGCTTTTTAAATCTAGAGGCCTTTGTTTGAGTCGAATCAGATTTAGTTAGACCTTTCTTTTCCCCGTATTCCCTATATAAACACCAGTAAGAATAATAAGCGTAGCAATAACCTGAAGACTTGTAAACGCTTCTCCATCTAGTAATCCCCAAGTCACAGAAATAATAGGCATTAAGTAGGTTACAGAGGAGGCAAACACTGGGTTGCTTATTTGTACTAGCTTGTTAAACATCACTTTTGCAATGGCAGTCCCAAAAATAGAAAGTAGAACAATGTAGCCAATGGATTGCTGTATCGTAGTATCTGTACTTAAAGGAAGCTCAAAAAAGTCTGAGTAAAAAAGTATGATGAGTGCAGGTATGATTAAGAAAACAAAGTTTCCTGCAGCAATAGCTAGTGCGCTTACATCTTGAAGGTGGCGTTTTATAATATTTACATTAAGCGCATAGAGAGATGATGCTATGATTACTAGTGAAGCGTACCAGTAATTTTGCTCTTCATTTATTTGAGCACCTATATAAATGAGTGCTCCAGCGCCTATAAGTCCTAAAAGAACACCTATGAACTGTTGTTTGATAAATTTGGCTCCAAATAGTAGTATTCCAAAAACAAACGCAAGTAGTGGTACACTAGAATTTAAAATTCCTACTACGGCGCTGTCAATCTCAGTTTCGGCAAAGGCGAATAGGAATACAGGAATACCGGTTCCTAGCAAGGCAGAAACTCCTATCCATTTCCAAGCTAACTTATTTATACTTTTCAAACTTTTCCATCCAAATAGTAATAGAACAAATGCCGAAAATAAGATGCGTAAGGCTCCTAGTTGCAGCGGTTCTAGACCTACTAGTCCCTTTTTGATAAGGATAAATGAACTTCCCCAAATAATGGATAGTACCACAAGGTATATCCACTTAAGTGAATTATTTGGCATTGCTTGAATTTAGAAATGCAAAGTTCGGTAATAACTTATTAGGAATATGAGAAGTTTTCGCGAAAGCGAACTCTAAATAAGAGTGCGGTTATTCTTTCCACTTGATACTTTCCATCAAGTGCCTAATATCGTTCTTAAGATACATAGCCGCAGGATAAATACTATCATAGTTAGGCTTTGTATTGAAGTAAATAGATCCGGTTAGAAAGTGTGTGGTGCTGTCTGTAATGTAAAATTGGGACTGCGAAGCCGCATCTCCCTTAATGTCGTAAAACATTCCGTATGCACCTTGCTCTTGGTTTACATATTTCTCTTCTATAATATCATCTGCCTTGCGCACATGCTCATAAGTGAGCTTTTGTGCGTCATTGAGTAATGCATTAATGTTGTTATTTACTGCTCTATATGTTAAGAATACACTCCCATTAAGCGAAGGATAGTCAATGACAGCAGAGCAATTATCTTTATAGCGCACTTTGCCTAGTGAGTTGAGGTCAAAGTTATAATCACAATCTGATGCGGTAAATGCATATGACGGTCTAGGGTATGATAAACTGAGCTGTCCCTTAGGTTTAGGCAATGTATCGCCACCGCAAGATGCCAGTAAAGTAGCTGTAAGAATTGATATTATGAATGCAGGAAACCTCACGATTTTATAGTGAATTTAATCTGTTTAATACGTTTTTTATCAAGTGCCTCTATGGTAAACGTGTAGTCTTGATATATTATTACCTCATTCTTGCGTGGGAATCCTCCCGAGACTTCTAGCACAAAACCAGCAATAGTCTCTGCTTCGCCTTTTTTATTTTCAAAAATAGTGGTTTCCTCAAGTTTTATGATACGGTAAAAATCTTTGAGAGATGTTTTTCCATCAAAAATCCAATTGTGCTCATCAAGTTTAGAATAGATGATATTTTCATCATCAAACTCATCTGCAATGTCTCCTACAATTTCTTCTATAATATCTTCTAGAGAGATCAAGCCGCTTGTGCCACCATACTCATCTACTACGATGGCGAGGTGGTTTTTCTTTTCTTTAAACTCTGCAAGAAGGTCATCTAACTTTTTGTTTTCTGGGACAAAATACGGTTCGCGTATAAGCTTTGCCCAGTCAAATTCTTTCTCATTGAGATGAGGGAGTAAGTCCTTTACATAAAGAATGCCCTCTATGGTATCTATACTCTCAGAAAAGACAGGAATACGAGAGAAGCCATTTTCTGTAATTTGTTTTAATATAGAAGTGTAATCATCTTCTTTATTGAGGGCAAATACATCCATACGAGGTCGCATCACTTGCTTTGTATCTGTGTTTCCAAAAGATACAATACCTTTTAATATTTTTTGCTCTTCCTTTGTAGTGTCCTCTTCGCTTGTAAGTTCTAGTGCTTGCGAGAGCTGGTCAACATTAAAGCTGGTTTTTTGTTCTCCTAGTTTTCTTTGTATCCATAAGGTAGTAGCACGCATTGGGCTGCTAAGTGGTGTGAAAATAACATCGAGTACGCGCAGCGGATATGCTACAAGTGCCGCAAATTTCTTGTTATTACGGTTTGCATAAATCTTAGGAAGGATCTCACCAAAAAGTAAAATTAAGAACGTAATAAGCACTACTTCCAGTAAAAAACGTAGTGGAATGCCTAGAATCTCTGCTGTGATATTAGAAAAAATCACCTCGCCCAGACTTGCAAAGAGCAGTACAATCGCAATATTTATGGCATTATTTGCAACAAGAATTGTTGCGAGAAGCTTTTTGGGTTTTGTGAGAAGCTTTTTTACAATGAGCATCTTTCTATCTGCGACTTGCTCTTCTGTTTCTAGAAGATCACTAGGTGATAGTGAGAAAAAAGCAACCTCGGCGCCACTTATCAGTGCAGAGCACATGAGTAACACTATAAGCACTGCAATACTTATGATAGTAGTGGGGTCTACACTAATTAATAGTATAAATAAGGGTTCGGGATCAGGGTCCAAAAGTTTGATAGTTTAGTTAAATTAAAATGGCAAATCATCTACATCACTAGTATCTGTAGAGGGCTGTGCCGGTTGTGCTGGCTGGTTTGGGTTGTAAGGTTGTGCTTGAGGACGCGCTGCTTGTACAGGTTGTTGTGCTTGTTGTCCACCTCCTTGTGACTGCCCTTGGTTTTCACCTTTAGGAGTGAGAAAAGTAAACTCTTGGCACTGGATCTCTGTAGAGTATCTGTCCATTCCTTTATCGTCTGTCCACTTACGAGTCTTTAGACGTCCTTCTACATATACTTTGTCACCTTTTTTGAGGTACTTCTCGCAAATTTCGGCAGCTTTATTGCGCACTACGATGTTGTGCCACTCCGTATTGCTCACGCGTTCACCTGTGGTGCGATTTACGTATTCTTCATTAGTCGCTAGCGGAAAACGTCCTATACAATTACCACCCTCAAAGTAGTTCATCTTTACATCATCTCCCGTGTGACCTATTAAGATCACTTTATTGATTGTTCCTGCCATAATTTCAAATGTAGTAAATATAGCAATGCAAGTGTGTTATGCTTTCGCGAAAATATGCTCTCATTTACCATTATCTACTATTACTAAAAACGTTCTTTTCTTGAGATAAAGGGGTTGTTACAGAAAATAAATAAACAAAAAAAATCCCTAGACGAACTACCATCTAGGGATAACTAAGCATACTAATTGTTTACTGCGAGTAAACGTATTTTATAGTATTTCAAACTCTTTGCTAAAGCTCTTTTTTTCGTTTCCGATATGGATAGTGTAATATCCCTTGTAAGCCCCTGTAAAGTTAAAAGTCTTGCTTACCGAAGCTTCTCCATCAATTTCATTTGAGTAAACAATACGGTTAAGACCATCTCTCACTTCTAGCTTGATACGTTGTAACTCTGGATTAGAAAAACTCACATATACCATGTCTGTTCCTTCTGTAAAAACATCTTTGTCTATTGCGTTAGACGCTTTTTTAATTTTATCACCTGGATTTGTAGCTCTTATTGAAAGTTCAGGTTGTACCTCATTAAGCGTCATCTCACTAGTAGCTGCAAATGTTGTAGTAGCAGTAAATAATAAAAATGCAATTGCTGAAAATTTTAGTGTTTGTCTCATAACTGTTGATTTAAGTAATTGATTAATTATTTATTATGGTACAAACATATAGTGGTAATTAAGGGATCACCACTGCTAATTGTGCAGCAATATGTTCATTTTTAACCTACAGTATGGTTAATAGGGATATATGTGTTAATTTAGAACACATTTAAGGTAAATTAATGTAGTTTTCATTTTGTAGTCATTTATAAATTTGTAAAAAAAGGCCATGCTTCTGCATAAACCCACTTTTGAATCTATTACTCCAGATTTTGGAAACTCATTTACGTATCAACGGTTTGATGAGCATCATATTAATGATAACAGTCTTTGGCATTATCACCCAGAGATTGAGCTAGTTTATGTAAACGGTGGTACAGGAAGAAGACAGGTGGGAAGTAACTTGTCTTATTATACATGGGGCACACTCATTCTTGTGGGTAGTAATTTACCTCATTGTGGTTTTACAGATGAACTCACGGGTAATAAGAGTGAGACCGTTATACATATGAAAGCAGATTACCTGGGCGATACATTCTTTAACCTTCCAGAAATGGCGTCAATTAAAAGACTTTTACAAGTAGCACAACGCGGGATTGTTTTTTCTGGAGAGACTAAAAAGAGAGTAGGGGCAATGATGGAAGAGATGGAGGATCAATCAGATTTTAATCGTCTCATAACTCAAATAACTGTATTAAATGAGCTGGCAACTACAAAAGAGTTTAGAATATTAAATGCAGATGGCTTCTCTTTACTCTCTGATGTAAAAGATAATAACCGCATTAATGAGGTCTTTAATTATGTAAAAACTCATTTTAAAGAAGAAATTCCTCTAGAAGAAATGGCAAATATTACAAACTTGACCATTCCATCATTTTGTCGCTATTTTAAAAAGATTACTCATAAAACATTTACGCAGTTTGTAAATGAGTATCGACTCGTGCACGCATCTAGACTGCTAGCGGAGCAACCCATGAGTATTACCCAAGTATGTTATGAAAGCGGATTTAATAACTTCTCTCACTTTAATAAAAAGTTTAAAGCCTTTACTGGTCAAAATCCTTCAGAATATAGAAAAGAGCTTAAGACTGTATTAGAATAATATATTACTGAGGTAGAAACTCTTCTAAAAATCTTCCTATCAATATAGGTACAGGAAAATCTCTTATAGTTGCTAAGGGTGTTCCTTTTGCACCAGTGGCTGTTACATCAACCACCCAGAAAGTAGTATGTAGGTGCTGGTGAGATAATTTATGAACGATTGGTTTCTCATTAAATCTTACCACCTCTGTAATGTTCATTTCTTGAGCAAGCTTTGAGATTCTAACGCTTTCGCGAAAGCGGGATTCTTCACCATCAGTAAGCGCAGCATCAAGTTCAATTACTGGAAATTCATAGAGTCCTTGCCATATTCCTTTACCGGTACGTTGTTGTATTAAGGTTTGTCCTTCTTTATCTCTAAAGACAAGATAGTTGAGGTAGCGATTACGCACTTTAGTCTTTTTGAGCTTTACAGGGAGTTCAGAAACTTTGTTCTTTTGTAATGCTACGCACTTGTCATTATATATGCAATGCAGGCAGTATGGATTTTGAGGTTTGCATTGTATCGCGCCAAACTCCATAATAGCTTGATTAAAATCTGCTGGGCGTTTTACATCTATGAGTTCTTGGGCTAGTGCTTTAAACTCTTTAATTCCGGGCGTACTATTTATAGGAGTATCTATACCATATACCCTTGAGAGGACTCTATAGACATTACCATCTACCACCGCGGTAGGCTCGTTAAAACTTATGCTTGCAATGGCACTTGCTGTATAATCGCCTACTCCTTTTAACTTTTTAATTTCTTCATAGGTGTTTGGAAAGACTCCGCCGTACTCATTTACAATAATTTGAGCAGATGCGTGGAGGTTTCTGCCACGGGAATAATAGCCTAATCCCTGCCAAAGTTTAAGTACTTCCTCTTCGGTTGCATTTGCAAGATCTTGTACTGTAGGAAATGACTTTGTAAAAGCTAGATAATAGGGTAATCCTTGCGCTACTCTCGTCTGTTGAAGAATAATTTCTGAGAGCCAAATCTTATAAGGGTCCTTAGTGTTGCGCCATGGCATATCGCGTTTGTGTTCTAAGTACCAAGCAATGAGTTTGTTAGAAAATGACAATGTAAAATAGGGTTTTACACAAAGCTAGATGTTATGTATCTATTTTTTAAAAGATTATGTTTGATTCTTTGTTATTATAATCCCTATATTTGCAGTCTTGAATTTTTAACCCCTAAATATTTGACATTATGACTAAAGCTGATATCGTAGCTAAAGTTTCTGAGAAACTAGGTATCGAAAAAAATGACGTGCAAGCAACTATTGAATCTTTCATGGAAGAAGTAAAAACTTCTTTAGAAGGTGGAGATAACGTGTACTTAAG
Source organism: uncultured Dokdonia sp. (assembly GCA_913060645.1). GTDB lineage: Bacteria > Bacteroidota > Bacteroidia > Flavobacteriales > Flavobacteriaceae > Dokdonia. The sequence continues at coordinate 8,544 of CAJXSW010000078.1, forward strand.
AGGATTCGGTAGCTTTATTATCAAAACCAGAGCGGAAAAAACAGGTAGAAATATTTCAAAAAATACGACTATCAAAATACCAGCACATAATATTCCAGCGTTCAAGCCTGCTAAAGTTTTTGTAGAAGGTGTAAAAACGAACGTTAGTGTAGACTAATAAGTAATTAAAAACTATCATTTTTATGCCAAGCGGTAAAAAAAGAAAAAGACACAAGGTAGCGACTCACAAACGTAAGAAAAGACGTAGAGCAAATCGCCACAAGAAGAAAAAGTAGTCTTAAGACTACTTTTTCTTTTATTACACCCTCTGGGTGTAATACTGCGTTCATTGACATTGTAATAACAGCACTACCCGCACCTTGGGTACGTCATTATTGCACCGGTATTTATTACACAACGTATGCATATGGCATACACCACAATCTGTAATGAATTAGAATTATCAACCATCCCGATATCTATTGGGATAAAATTACTACACAGTGAATAAAGAATTGATCATTAGATCTAGTTCCTCCGTAGTTGATTTTGCCTTATTAAAAGATGGAAAACTTATAGAACTTCATAAAGAAGAAGATAAAAATAAGTTTAACGTAGGTGATATTTATATCGCAAACGTAAGAAAGACCGTTTCTGGTCTCAACGCCGCATTTGTAAATGTAGGCTATGAGAAAGATGCATTTTTGCATTACCATGACCTTGGTCCTAAACTTCCTACGCTTCAGAAATACATAAAAAGTGTTACTACAGGTAAATTAAAAGACTATTCCTTACAAAATTTCACCTTTGAGAAAGACATAGACAAAAACGGTAAAATTGCCGAAGTTCTTAAGTCTAAACAAAGTGTACTTGTACAGATTGCAAAAGAACCTATCTCGACCAAGGGACCTCGTATAAGTAGCGAGTTATCCATAGCTGGACGTTATATTGTTCTCGTTCCTTTTTCTGACCGTATCTCTATCTCACAAAAGATTGAGAGTAAAGAAGAAAAAGCACGTCTTAAAAGACTTGTAACAAGTATCAGACCTAAAGGGTTTGGCGTTATCGTACGCACAGTAGCTCAAGGTGTAAAAGTTGCAGAACTAGACAAAGACCTGCAAAATCTAGTGGACAAATGGACCACTATGAGCAAAAAAATTCCAAACGCTCACCATCCTAGCAAAGTACTAGGAGAGATGAATCGTGCATCGTCTATCCTAAGGGATATTTTTAACGATAGCTTTACGAGCATCACAGTAGATGATGAGACGTTGTATTATCAAATTAAGGATTACTTAAGCGAGATTGCTCCACACAAGGAGAATATTGTAAAATTATATAATAACCAACTGCCTATTTTTGAGAAATTTGGAGTAGAGAGACAGATTAAAACGTCTTTTGGCCAAACAGTATCAATGAGCCGTGGTGCTTATCTTGTAATTGAACACACAGAAGCCCTGCACGTTGTTGACGTAAACAGTGGTAACAGATCAAATAAAGCCAAAAGTCAAGAAGATACTGCACTTGAGGTAAACATGATCGCCGCTTCAGAAATTGCACGTCAGCTTAGCCTCCGTGATATGGGAGGAATTATCGTAATCGATTTTATCGATATGGGTAAAGCTGAACACCGCCGACAGTTATTTAATCACCTCAAAGATGAGATGAAAGATGACCGCGCAAAACACAAAATCTTACCTCCTAGTAAATTTGGACTTATCCAGATCACTAGGCAGCGAGTACGTCCAGAAATGAACATTAAGACCCGTGAAGAAAATCCTAACGGTGGTTCTAATGAGATAGAAGCTCCTATTGTAATTGTAGAGAAGCTTCAAGGACAGCTCAACCGCATATTAAAATCTGGAACAAAGAAGGTGACGCTACATGCACACCCATTTGTAGCAGCCTACTTAACAAAAGGCTTCCCGTCCATACGATCTAAATGGTTTTTAGATCACAAGAAGTGGGTAAAAGTAATGCCACGAGATGCATACACGTATCTTGAGTATAACTTTACAGACGCTTCTGGTAAGGATATTAAGATTGAAAATTAGCAAAAACCCCATTCTCTTTTGAGAATGGGGTTTTTTTATGCCCAATTGTAAAAATGGTACCCTTGTAAACAAGTACTTTTGCTCAGTGCAACAACCCGTAAAAACATATACTGTAGAAGAAGCAAAACGTAAGCTAGAAGCCTACTGCGCTTACCAAGACCGTTGTCATAAAGAAGTGGCTCAAAAGTTACGAGACATGCGTATGATACCAGATGCGATAGATGTAGTGATAGGTCATTTGCTAGAGCATAATTTTTTAAACGAAGAGCGTTTTGCAAAAGCCTTTGCGAGGGGTAAATTTCGACACAAAAGTTGGGGAAGGACAAGAATCACCCGCGAACTCAAACAACGCGGCATAGGGGCTTATAATCTTAAAACAGCCCTACTTGAGATAGAAGATGAGGAGTATGATAGGGTTTTTAATACGCTTTCGCGAAAGCGTTATGAGCAACTCTCCTCAGAAACCGATAAATACCGCAAGCGTAAAAAACTAGCAGACTACCTCACCTACAGAGGTTGGGAAGGTGATCTTGTGTATGAAAGGGTGAAAGAGCTGGTGCCTTAGAAACGATAACTCAGTTTTAATAATGCATATCTAGGTAAAAGGCGATACTCCGTGGTGGAAGAGCCTATGTCGCTTATGGAGAACTCCCTGAAGATTTTTGTATTAAACAGATTCTTAGCAGAGAGGGAAAGGCTCACTTTATTCTTTTTAATGTCATAGGTGGATGTGAGATCTGCAAAATAATAAGTATTGTCACTTGAAAGATTTCCGAAAAAGTAACGCTCCGTTTGCACTTGCACATTGAATTTTTTATTTAAAATAAATGAGAGATCAAGAAAGCTTTCATTATTTGTAAAGTCGTTTTTAAATCCTGCACTACGTATGCTATTTGTTCTCCAAGTAGTGCCTATGTGATAATTAAATATGCCAGAAAAACCACTGCGCAACTCTAATCCATAACTGTAATTATCTGATGTAACCTCTCGAGTAGGGGAGTCATTAACCACATTTTGGAAGTTAGTAGAGGAGTAAGCGATATAACCTATATTGGAACTAGAATTAATCCATCATACCTAGCACTTGTTAAAGATGCGTATTCTAAGAAAATCGTTGGTTATGATGTGTCTAACAACTTTTCCCTAGACGGTTCTTTACTAGCCTTGGATATGGCAGTGAAAAGTAGAGAATATACAGCGAGGCCATTGATACATCATTCAGACAGAGGTCTACAGTATTGCGCTAATGACTATCAAAAACTCTTAAAGAAAAATGATATAAGAGCTAGTATCTAGTATGACAGAAAAATATGATCCTTACGAAAACGCAATTGCAGAGAGAATTAATGGAATCTTAAAGCAAGAGTTCAATATAGCCAAGAACATAAAAGATTTAAGTCTAAAAAAAGAGCTCATTAAAAGTGCAATAACTATTTACAGCAATAGAATACCATATCTATCAAACCATATGCTAACTCCAATATAAATGTACAAACAACAAATCCTCAAAAGAAAACAATACAAAACAAAAAAGCTGAACAATGATATCATTGTTCAGCTTTAAATAATTAATTTAATCCTATAATAATCTGTATCGGTTATTTGGGGCTAGACAGATTAATACTACTCATCATCTTTTGTAACTACTATTCTATTTCCTTTCCAAGTTGAACCTCTTCTAGTTAATCCTACAAAATCAATTGAAAGAGTTTCAAATTCAGTTAATTCAGGTAGTCCGAATGGAGTGATGTATGACAAAGGGTTTATTGCATTAAATGAATCTGTAGCAATACCACCATTACCATCAATACTAATATTTAGCTTAATTTCTCCACCCCAATCATAGTCTAAAGTATTAACAATTTTGTCAGTATTGAGTCTTCTATCAGTAAGGTCAATATAATTTACATATATTTTCTGTGGAGTAGTAACTACAAATGTTATTTTGGTCGGTTCACCACCTACTTTTTGAGCTAAAGCTCTTACACCATTCCAAGCACCACGATAAAAAGCTTTATTTATTTCTTTGGCCTCGATCTTTATATCATTAATGTTTCTCAGAACTGGTAAGTCAATATATTCTTGAATAATAATATCATCGGCAAATGGAGTGTCGGGTATCAGTTGTGCTAAAGCTGGAGTTACTCCTTGAGCTAATAGACTATAAGCTGTCGTATCATCGTAATATTTACCTTTGTAATAATACAATCGATTATTAGCATTGGTGGATGTAGGTAAATTTAAGCTATAGGGAGCTATCTGATTTGGTAATTTAACACTGAACATTGCTTGATTAATAATTAAAGCAACTTCATCTGCATCGTAATATCTCCATCCAAAAGTACCCTTTCTTTGATGTTTAACTTTTACTCCTATTGATTTGTAAAAAAGTAAATCCTCATTCCAATACTTGGTCTTAACTCTTCGTGTATCTGAGTGATAATTATAACATTTTCTAGCTGTACCAAAAGCTCCAAAAAGGTTTAAATCACCAGTTGCAGCATCGCAAGGTTCTAAATTTTTGACATAATTAACTAAAGATGACGTATAATTCGTGCCTCCTCCACTAGTATTATTGCCTCCACTGCCTCCACTGCCTCCACTGCTAATGCCACCACCACTGCCGCAAGTAGAAAGTATATCATCAGAGATCACGGAATAGGGAGATAAAGAATTTCTTTGATTCTGTTGACAAGAAGAAATTTCTACCACAGCGTAACGCTCAATCGTTGGAGTGACTTGAACCAAACCTCTTGGTATTGTGTTATTATCTGGAACATTTATTTCATTAATGTCATTGTCTAATAGATATGTATCGAGTTGAAGTTTATTAGATAAATCAACGATAAATACACCACTATTGGTGTATTTGTAAAGCTTCCCAGATACTACTATCTCTCTGTCAAAATTTAATAAACCAGCGAAATAATCGTCAGAAATTAGGTCATCATCATCTTCAATATCATTGTCAGAATTTGACTTTTCTTTTCTCGATCTTTTTTTTCTAGCTTTGAAAAAACTTTCAATTTTCACATCGTCATCTTCATGATAAAATGGATATGATGGCATAAAACCCATATCATAAAATTTATACATAAAATCGGCAGTGTCATCACTACTCAACTGTTTTAAGAAATCTATTGAAGTTACAAAATCATTCTCGCTCTCAAAATGAAGAACGTTATTCTCAAGTGTTCCTTTGAACTCTAAAATATCAATTGTATCAGTTGATTGATTGATTAAGTCAATAGGCTCATCCGTACAAGAGACAGATATTAATAAAATCGTTAAAAGTGAGTATATAATTTTTCTCATTATTTTTTATTTTATAATTACTAATTTAAA
>CAJXSW010000079.1 GCA_913060645.1 uncultured Dokdonia sp.
GAGATAGGAGTCCGTCTCGTGGGCTCGGAGATGTGTATAAGAGACAGCCTCTATTCCATACAATACCGGCGGCAATACCCATCATGATATAAAGTATAATCCATACGGGTGCAAAAATCCAGTTAGGCGGACTCCAACTAGGTTTCATAAGACCTACATACCACGTATCTATACTGCTTTGGGTTGCTAGAGCGCCTATAGTACCTACAAGAAGGCAAATAATTATACTCAGAACAATGCGAATTAATAAATCTTTGTCCATAAAATAAATTGGTTAAGACTTAAAGGTAGTGAATAATCTTAGACGTCTCTAAGCGTTGATATTGCTATCTTTGTATAAATTTCTACTCAAACTCAATGACCGAAAGCGATTTTATACCCTCTAGTGATTACCAAGTTTTACCTGCAGGATCTGTAAGTTATCAATCTCCTAGTAATATAGCCCTTGTTAAATATTGGGGTAAATATGGTGAGCAGTTACCTCAAAATCCAAGCATAAGTTTTACCCTGTCTAACTGCCATACAACAACAACGCTATCTTATAAAAAGAATAGTAATGGCTCTGGCGAGATTCCTTTTGAGATTTTTTTAGATGGAGAAGCAGCGCCAGATTTCAAGCCGAAAATTGCCAAATTTTTTGAGCGTATAGCTATTTATATGCCTTTTGTAAAGGAGTATGAATATAAAATTGAGACATCTAACTCTTTTCCTCATAGTTCTGGTATTGCGAGTTCTGCATCTGGTATGAGTGCACTTGCACTCTGTCTTATGGAAATGGAGCGAGGTATGGAGGGAGCCATGACAGATACTTTCTTTAATGAGAAGGCAAGTTTTCTTGCTAGACTAGGTTCTGGTAGTGCATGTAGAAGTATAGAGGGACCTCTTGTGGTTTGGGGTAAGCATGCGGAGATAGAAGGGAGTACAAACTTTTATGGAACATCTTACGAAGGAGAAATTCATGAGAAATTCCACAATTATCAAGATACCATCTTACTTGTAGATAAAGGTGAGAAGCAAGTGAGTAGTACTGTAGGGCATGATTTAATGCATGGTCACGCTTTCGCGAAAGCGAGATTTACCCAAGCACATGAAAACTTATCAAGCTTGATGCAAGTTTTTAAGCAAGGTGATGTAGATCAGTTCATAAAAATCGTGGAAAGTGAGGCACTCACACTGCATGCTATGATGATGACGAGTCATCCATACTTTATCTTGATGAAGCCTAAAACACTCGAGATAATAAATGAAATCTGGGCTTACCGTAATGAAACAAGTTCAAAAATTTGCTTTACACTTGATGCTGGAGCAAATGTTCATGTGTTATATCCAGAAAATGAAAAGGAGTCTGTTCAGAAATTTATAGCTAGCGAACTTTCAAAATTTTGCCAAAACAGCCACTATATTGATGATTGTGTGGGTAATGGAGCAAAAAAACTGTAAATTTGTGTAACTCATTAGGAGATCCCCATTATGAAAGGTCCACTTTTTTATTCAAAAATTTTATTGTTCGGCGAGTATGGAATCATAAAAGATTCTAAAGGTCTTGCTATTCCTTATAACTTCTATAACGGAGCCCTTAAAATAGAAGAGAATCCTAATGATGATGCAATTGCATCAAACGGGCATCTTGCACGTTTTGTTATCTATTTAAAAAACTTACAAACTGAGCAGCCAGAGCTTGTTTCATTTGATATTGATCAAATGCAAGAAGATGTAGATGCAGGTATGTATTTTGATTCTAGTATACCTCAAGGTTACGGGGTAGGAAGTAGTGGTGCACTAGTAGCGGCTATTTATGATAAATATGCAGTAGATAAAATCACGGTGTTAGAAAATCTTACACGCGAGAAGTTGCTTAATTTGAAGCAAATTTTTGGCGGTATGGAGTCCTTCTTTCACGGTAAATCTTCTGGATTAGATCCTCTTAATAGCTATTTAAGCTTACCTATTCTTATCAATAGTAAAGATCATATTGAGGCTGCTGGGATTCCTTCTCAAGCACAAACGGGTATAGGTGCTGTATTCTTATTAGATAGTGGTATCGTAGGTGAGACTGCTCCTATGGTAAACATCTTTATGGAAAGTATGAAGCAAGATGGTTTTAGAGCAATGCTTAAAGACCAGTTTGTAAAACATACAGATGCTTGTGTAGATGATTTTTTAAAGGGAGACGTAAAGTCACTTTTTGGTAATGTAAAGCAATTATCTAAAGTGGTGCTTAGCAACTTTAAGCCTATGATTCCTGCAAAATTTCATGATTTATGGAAGCAAGGAATAGATACTAATGACTATTACCTGAAGCTTTGTGGCTCTGGAGGTGGTGGTTACATGCTTGGTTTTACAGAAGACTTAGAAAAGGCACAACAAGCTCTTAAAGGACACAAGCTAGAAGTGGTTTACACCTTCTAATAATTCATACTATTTACTTAAAAGGCAACTAATGCTTTCGAGAAAAAACAAACGTTTTATCCTTAAGTTAATTAGCCTCTTTTCTGTGGTGCGCGGTTACAATATTCTAGTGATCGTCATTGCACAGTATCTCACATCTATATTTATACTAGCGCCAGATTTACGCTTACGCGAAATCATATTTGACCTCAATCTCTTATTTCTAGTGCTCGCTGGCGTTTTTACCATCGCAGCAGGTTACATCATCAATAGCTTTTACGATTCAGAAAAAGACTTGATTAACAGGCCTAAAAAGACGATGTTAGACAGGCTCGTGAGTCAAAACACAAAGCTGTCTATATATTTTGTGCTCAACTTTCTAGCTGCCATAGCTGCTAGTTATGTGTCTTTTAGAGCAGTGATGTTTTATGCACTTTATATTTTTGGGATCTGGATTTACTCACATAAACTCAAAAAATATCCTTTTGTAGGTAACCTAGTAGCGGCAACACTCGCTATTACTCCATTTTTTGCCGTGTTTATTTACTACGGAAATCTAGCGCCGGTCATTTTTGTGCACGGTTCATTCCTGTTTCTAGTTATTGCCATGCGCGAGATGGTAAAAGATCTAGAGAATTTAAAAGGCGATCTCGTTCAGAACTATAGAACGATACCTGTTATTTATGGAACTACTACCTCAAAGTGGTTGCTCACTATTCTAGGAGGTCTTACAATAGTTCCTATCTTTTTCTTAATAAACCACTTTAAGTTAGGGTATATGAGCTATTACTTTTATGGGAGTGTGGCTTTGTTGTTGTTGTTTCTAGCCATCTTATGGAGATCTGTAGCAAGACCTCACTATGTGCTACTTCACAATATTTTGAAGTTTATTATTGTAGCTGGGGTGTTCTGTATAGTACTTCTAGATGCGAGTGTGGTACTTAATAGAATATTCTAAACAATACTTTTATAGAGATGTTGTAAACGAAAAAGCCCGCCATAGGCGAGCTTTTGTAATCGTAAAAAAGTATCTATCTATCTTGATAACTACAGTACACGTACTTGTGCAGCAGTTAATCCTTTTCTTCCTTCTTCTTCTACGTACTCAACTTTGTCTCCTTCGTTGATAGTTTCCCCGTTAAGACCTGTAACGTGTACAAAGATGTCTTTACCGGTGTCGTCGTTAGTTATAAAACCATAACCTTTTGACTCATTGAAAAATTTTACTGTTCCTTCCATTATAAAATATGTATTAATAAAGTGCAAACTTACACTTTTATTTGGTAACCAAAACTTTTGCTAATATTATATTAATGTAAACTCTTTAAATTCAGCGCTTTTTATCTTTGGAATTGTTAAATTCTTTCATTCTTTTAAAAGCGTCATCTGTGAGCATATAGTCTGCCACTTTGCGATCTTTCCAGCGGTGATAAATAAAAGTGGGCATTAAAATGAAAAAACCACCTGCAATAGAAAGGCCAATAAATTTATGACCCAAAGCTGCGTCTACATTGTCTTTGCAGTAAAAGCCATATGCAAGCATCGCTGCTAGAATAAAGAAAAGAACAATGATAAAAATACGTCGAGCTTTGTTCATTTATTCAAAGAATGTAATGGTTATAAAAAAAGCAATGATAGCTAGCACCAAGATGCTAACCATCGTGATTGCTATCGTTTTTAAAACAGTTTTAAATACTTTAGAGTTGCTTTGATTTTCTTCTGTTTCCAAGACTTGGTTTTGTTAAGTAGGAGTTTGTTAGTGTTATGACTTTTGATCACGTAACTTCAAATTCAATTCCTTCATTTGCTCATCATCAAGAAAAGCAGGTGCGTCTATCATGACATCACGACCACTATTATTTTTAGGGAAAGCAATAAAGTCACGTATAGTTTCTTGTCCTCCTAGAATAGCAACAAGTCTATCTAGCCCAAAAGCAAGACCTCCGTGTGGTGGCGCTCCATATTCAAAAGCGTCCATAAGGAAGCCAAACTGAGCCTTAGCTTCTTCTTCAGAGAAGCCTAAGTGGCGTAGCATGATAGCTTGCGTTTCTTTATCGTGTATACGTATAGATCCTCCTCCTATTTCGTTACCGTTAAGTACTAGGTCATATGCGTTTGCTTTTACTTCTCCTGGTTTTGTATCTAGTAGTTCTATCTGTCCAGGCTTAGGAGATGTAAATGGGTGGTGCATTGCGTGGTAATGCCCAGTCTCTTCATCTAGTTCAAGTAATGGGAAATCTATTACCCATAATGGAGCAAATACCTTAGGATCTCTTAGTCCTAAACGTGTTGCTAGCTCCATACGTAATGCACTCATTTGAGCGCGAACTTTTGAAGTTTCTCCAGAAAGGATGCAGATAAGATCTCCTTTTTGAGCTCCAGTTACTTCTGCCCATTTTGCTAGATCTTCTTGGTCATAAAATTTATCTACGGAAGACTTGAATGATCCATCGTCATTGCAACGAGAATACACCATTCCTAGTGCTCCTACCTGCGGGCGCTTTACCCAGTCTATGAGTTTGTCTATTTCTTTACGAGTATAGCTATTTCCTCCTGGGACAGCGATACCTACTACAAGCTCTGCATTATTAAAAACGCCAAAGTCTTTATGTTGTGCTACTTCATTAAGCTCTCCAAATTCCATCCCAAAACGGATGTCTGGTTTGTCATTACCATATAAACGCATTGCATCATCATACAGCATGCGAGGGAATTTTTCAATCTCAACACCATTTACTTCTTTAAGTAAGTGGCGTGTAAGTCCTTCAAAGATGTTCAAGATATCTTCCTGCTCTACAAAAGCCATCTCACAGTCTATTTGTGTAAATTCCGGCTGTCTATCTGCACGTAAATCTTCATCACGGAAACACTTTACAATCTGGAAGTATTTATCCATTCCTCCCACCATAAGCAATTGCTTGAAGGTTTGTGGAGATTGTGGTAATGCATAAAATTGTCCTTCGTTCATACGAGAAGGAACTACAAAGTCACGAGCTCCCTCAGGAGTAGACTTGATTAAGTATGGTGTTTCTACCTCAATAAAATCTTGGTCAGAAAGATATTTACGTACTTCTAATGCAACTTTATGTCTAAAGATCAAGCTGTCACGCACTGGCTTACGGCGTATATCTAGGTAACGGTATTTCATACGTACATCCTCACCACCATCAGTTTCATCTTCTATGGTAAAAGGAGGAGTGAGTGAAGCGTTAAGCACTTCTAGTTTTGATACTAAAATCTCGATATCTCCTGTAGCAATATTTGGATTTTTTGAATCACGCTCTATAACGGTTCCAGTAACTTGAATTACAAATTCGCGTCCTAGTTTACGTGCTTGCTCCATGATAGATGCATCGGTACGCTCCTCATCAAAAACAAGCTGCGTCATTCCGTAGCGATCACGTAGATCTACCCAAATAATAAATCCTTTATCTCTAGATTTTTGAACCCATCCTGCGAGGGTAACTTCCTTATTTACATCGGCAGCTCTTAGGCTTCCATTATTGTGCGTTCTGTACATTTCTTGCTCTGTTTGAGATGTGCAAAAATAAATATATCAAAGGGGATTTAAACAGTAACTGTCTATAAATGTTAAGGAAGTGTTTTTTGTGGTTTAATTACGCTTTCGCGAAAGCGTAAAAATTCAATTTACCTTCTTAAAAACGTAAATTTGTCGTCTGTCTACAAGAACCACAGTGCGATTATATACGTATTATATATATTAAAAAAGATTACAAATGATTTCACACGTCACAAAAGAAATACAACCGCTTCAAGAGCAATTGCTTAACCATCCTTTGTATAAAGAGATAAAAACTCCAGATGATCTTTTGGTCTTTATGGAGCATCATGTGTATGCTGTTTGGGATTTTATGTCTTTACTGAAGGCTTTGCAAAATGGATTAACGTGTACACAAACTCCATGGAAGCCAGTAGGAAGTGCCGAAACTCGATATTTAATCAATGAAATTGTTCTTGCTGAGGAGACGGATATAAATGCAAAAGGGGAGCGACAAAGTCATTATGAGATGTACATCGATGCTATGCAAAAAGCTGGTGCGAGTACCATTGCAATAGATAATCTTGTTGCTACAGATTTTGATGTAATTGCAATACATGAGGCTATCGAAAATCTGCCAGATAGTGTACGTCAGTTTTTGAAATTTACATTTGATATTATAGATAGGGGTAACTTACATGAGATAGCTGCGGCATTTACTTTTGGTCGTGAAAACCTAATTCCAGCAATGTTTACCGCAATTATTGGAGAGATAGAGGAGAACTTCCCGGCAAAGGATTTATCTGATTTTAAGTATTATTTTGATCGCCACATTGAGCTAGATGAAGATGAGCATGGGCCTATGGCGCTGAAAATGATTGAACATTTATGTGGAGATGATAACAATAAATGGGATGAAGTAGTTGCTGTGTCTAAGGAAGCATTAAAAGTGCGATTAAATCTTTGGGATGGTATATTAAGTGAGATAAAACGCGAGGAGGTTTACGCTTAGCTAGGTGGTACATTTCATTAACAGGCATAAAAAAACCTGCTCATCGAGCAGGTTTTTTTTATATACAATAGAAGAATATTACTTCTTGTTTACGTCTTTAATGTACTTTTCTAAAGCCATTGTCATAGAAGGAGTCTCTGGAGTAGGAGCTTGAATATCTACTTTAAGTCCTGCTTCTTCGGCAGCTTTTACTGTGGTGTTCCCAAAAGCGGCAATACGTGTGTCGTTTTGCTTAAAATTAGGGAAGTTTTCAAATAATGATTGAATACCACTTGGGCTAAAAAATACTAATATGTCGTAAAATACATTTTCATATTCAGAAAGGTCACTTACTACTGTTTTGTAAAAAGTAGATTGCATCCATTTTACACCTAAAGCATCTAGAAGTTCTGGAACGTTAGGTTTGAACTTATCTGATGATGGCAATAAGAATGTCTCATTCTTATGCTTTTTAATTAATGGAATAAGCTCTGGGAATGTGCGTTTACCTACATATATTTTACGCTTACGATACACCACGTATTTCTGTAAGTAATAAGCAACAGCTTCACTCTGACAAAAATATTTTAAGGTATCTGGCACTTTAAAACGCATTTCCTCTGCAATTCTAAAGAAGTGATCAACGGCATTACGACTTGTAAGTATGATTGCAGTGTAGTCTTTAAGATCTACTTTTTGTAATCTAACTTCCTTACCAGAGACACCCTCTACATGGATGAAAGGGATGAAGTCTATTTTAACGCGTTGTCTTTGTTCTAGCTCAAAATAAGGTGAGTTTTCAACCTTAGGCTTTGGTTGCGAAACGAGGATAGTTTTCACTTTCATAAACACTCATTTTTTTAATTGGGCTACTGTTTTGCGATGAATGAGTACAAAATAAAGTAGGGTCCAATTTCGAGAGTGCAAAAATACAAAATAAAATAAAAAGGAAACCTAAAAAAGTCACTCTTGTATTTACGGATGAGCCAAAATTGCGAAATAGTGTAAATAGTAATGACTATACCTAGGATGCTGTAAATGAAATAAAAAGGAATTTGCAATTGGTACACGATAAAGGCGCTTCCTAAAAGCGCAAATAGGCCTAAAAGGTGCTTCACGTTAAGTCGCTTGTAAAAAAAGGACTGCATTTTTTTGTCAAAATTTAAAACATATGCTATAAATCGTTCTAGCAAGAATTTTACAATCTCAAAGACGGAGTATCCCAAAAAGATATACTTAAAAATGTCAAAGTTCTCAGAATAAGGAAGGCCTGTTATGGAGCAGTAGGCTAGGTAAAACAAAAGGGAGATTCCTGTAAATTGTATCACGAGTAACACGATCTGTAAAGGATGTAATATAAAAACCCCCTTGGATCTTGTGCTGAAAAAGCGATCTGCACCTACTACATTTATAAAATCTGAGAATCTTGCTTGATAAAAAAACTTGATAGCGGCTAGTAATATCACACAACCTACAATGATTATTGTTATCCAGTTTTGATATGTAATAAGACGTAGACTGCTTTCCAAATCGAGGAGTTTTTTTAGAGCGTTAAAAATACTACAAATTATACCAAAAGGTGCTCCTGAGGTGTAATGACCTTATTAAAATAAGTACATTTGCCTCAAACAAGATTGCATGGCAAACGCTGTAGTTATCATACCCACCTACAACGAAATCGAAAATATAGAGAGGCTGTTGCGCAATATATTTGCGTTACAACGCGCTTTCCATATTCTAGTGGTTGATGATAACTCTCCAGATGGAACAGCAGCCAGGGTAAAAGAACTTCAAGAATTATATAAAGGGAAATTATTTCTCTTAAATAGACCCAAAAAAAATGGGTTAGGTAAAGCGTACATAGCGGGTTTTAAATGGGCACTTAATCAAGAATATGAATATATTTTTGAGATGGATGCAGATTTCTCACACAACCCTAATGATTTAATAAGGCTTTATAATGCTTGTGTTAAAGATGGTGCAGACCTTGCTATTGGGTCTCGATATGTAACGGGAGTTAATGTTGTAAACTGGCCTATGGGGAGAGTTTTACTTTCTTGGGGTGCCTCAAGATATGTGAGGTTTATTACAAGAATGGATATCTATGATACTACGGCGGGATTTATTTGTTATCATCATAAGGTGCTTAGAGCAATAAATCTAGAGAATATAAAATTTGTAGGGTATGCGTTTCAAATAGAGATGAAGTATAAAGCATATCTTAAAAAGTTTAAAATAGTTGAGGTTCCTGTCGTGTTTACAGATAGAACCAAAGGGGAGAGTAAAATGAGTTCAGGTATTATTTCTGAGGCGATTTTTGGTGTTGTTAAAATGCGATTACAACATCTTTTTAAAAAATAATTATGGAAAAGATTTTAATAAAAGATGCTCATATTGTTAACGAAGGAACCATTTTTAGAGGTGACGTGTTAGTACATAATGGCATTATAGAAGAAATTGCAGAGAGTATAAGTGCAAAATCTGGTGATGTGCATATTTTTGATGCAGAGGGTACTTACCTTATACCTGGAATTATTGATGATCAAGTGCACTTTAGAGAGCCTGGGCTTACTCATAAAGGAAATATAGCCACAGAGTCTAAGGCTGCTGTTGCTGGAGGTATTACGTCATTTATTGAAATGCCTAATACGGTGCCTCAAACCACTACGATTGAAAAACTCGAAGAAAAGTTTGAGATTGCTGCAAACTCTTCCGCAGCAAACTATTCTTTTATGTTTGGGGGAACTAACGATAACCTAGAAGAAATTTTAAAGGTAGACAAGAAGAACGTTGCAGGACTTAAATTGTTCTTAGGTAGCTCTACAGGTAATATGCTGGTTGATAATGAGGCTGTGCTTGAAAAGATTTTTAAGTCTACAGACATGGTTATCTCAACCCACTGTGAAGACGAGGAAACTATTAGAAAAAACCTAGCTATATACAAAGAGCGCTATGGTGATGATATACCTATGAATCTTCACCCTATTATTAGAAGTGAGGAGGCTTGTTATATATCTTCATCTAGAGCAATAGAGCTAGCAAAGAAAACTGGAGCGAGACTTCATGTTTATCACTTATCTACGGGTAAAGAAACAGCGCTCTTTGATAACAGTATTCCACTAGCCGAAAAGAAAATTACAGCAGAGGTTTGTATTCATCATCTTTGGTTTTCTGATGAAGATTATGATGAGAAAGGATCTAAGATTAAATGGAATCCAGCAGTAAAAAATTCTAAGGATAGGGATGAGTTATTCCAAGCGTTGCTAGACGATAAGATTGATGTAATAGCAACAGATCACGCTCCACATACTCTAGAAGAAAAAAATAACGTCTACACAAAAGCTCCTAGTGGCGGCCCACTGGTACAACATGCTTTACCAGCAATGTTAGAGTTTTATCATCAAGGGAAAATCTCTTTAGAGAAGATTGTAGAGAAGATGTGTCATAACCCAGCAATACTTTTTCAAGTAGAAAAAAGAGGATATATACGTAAAGGTTATAAAGCAGATCTTGTACTTGTAGACCTAAATGCGCCGTGGACGGTACAAAAAGATAATATTCTTTATAAGTGTGGCTGGTCTCCTTTTGAAGGGACTACGTTTAAGTCTAGAATAACACACACATTTGTAAATGGACGCCTTGCTCATAAAAACTTTAAGGTATACGATGAACTTTTTGGTGAACGTCTTACGTTTGATAGATAATGAGAGGATTATATGCTTTATTTCTAGGTCTTTTATGCTTGATAAGTTGTCAAGACATTCCACCTGTAGAAAAGCCAGGTAACTTTATTGATGAGAATACCATGGAGAGCATATTATATGAATCTGTACTTATATCTAGTGCTAGAGGTTATAATATTGCGCAACTTAAACTTTTAGGAATTCAGCCAGAAACTTACATTTATGATAAGTTTGATATTGATAGTCTTACGTACGCACAAAATCTAGCGTATTACACATCAGATGTAGATTTATATAAAGGAATAAACGCAAAAGTACTTGCAAGAGTACAGGCAGAGTTAAAAGTAAATGACTCTATAGAAACAGTGCAGAAAAAGGAACAGGATTCCCTGAGGACTTTAAAAGCAAAAGAGGTGAAAGTAAAGTTCAAACAAAAAGACTCTACTAAGTTTAAAGAAATCCCAAGGCGTTTAGTTACTGATACTTTTAGTAGAAAAATTATACAAATTAAAGAAGATTCTAGCGAGCTTGATTAATATGAAGCGCTATACGTGACAAAGTCACATCTAGCGGAGTGGGAATGTAATCAAACGCTTCTATTATTTTATTATTACTGTACAATGTCTGTCTTTGCAATGACTTGTAGCCTATTTTAGTTATTTGCCTTTTACGAGTAAATATGCCTCTTATAGAGTCTAAGAAGTTTAAAAATTGCAGTAAGCCGTTGTTTAGAGCTCTACTGGGTGCTTTCTTGCCTAAGGTCTTTGCTATTTCTTCTAGTAAATCACGATAAGTGACATTATAAGCAGTCGCAATATACCTTTCTTGTGCTAGGGTGCTATTCATAGCCTTCTCCATTAATGCTACTAAGTCTTTTACATCTATCACTGCGCTACCTCCAGTGGGATATAAAGCTTTTCCTTCAAGAATATGATTAAAGAACTTTCCGCTACCGGTCTGGTAGTTTCCTTCACCTATTACGATTCCGGGATTTAAAATAATTGCGTTTAATCCTTCTTGTGTTCCTCTCCATACTTCCATCTCTGCACCATTTTTTGTGAGTGCATATACTGAGTTTTGGGCGTCTGGATCCCAGAAATTATCTTCTGTAATTGGATTGTTTGGTGTGCTTGCCAGCGTGGCAATAGAGCTTACATGCACTAGTTTTTTGATATTATTTGCTAGGCTTAGATTTACAACATTTGCTGTTCCTTCAATATTTGTTTTAGTGAGCTCCTTAAATTGGTAAGGGTCAAATGAAATGAGTGCCGCGCAATGGTATACATAGGTTACATCTTTAAAAGCGGCAGTGAGGCTGGGTATTTCTGTAATATCTCCTTGAACCCAATCTATACGGTGTAATTGAGATTCCGCTTTCGCGAAAGCAAAAAAAGAAACAACCTCCGCCTTCTTAGATTCGCTTCGGTACAAAGCTCTAACGCTTTGATCTTTTTGTGTGAGGCTCAACAGTAAATGTTTGCCTGCAAGTCCAGTACTCCCAGTAACTAAAATCATATGGTAAAGATACATCTCATGAGTTAATTCTTGATTATATGGAGTGTATACATGATTTGTCTTTTTAATAGAAACAATAGCCATGGTCACATCCTTCTTTTTATATTTGCTACTGCCTAAATACAATAGCAATGATTAAGAATTTTGTAGAAGAATTAAAGTGGCGTGGGATGATACACGATGTGATGCCACAAACCGAAGAACATTTAATGGAAGCAATGCGCTCTGCATATGTAGGTTTTGACCCTACGGCAGACTCATTACACATTGGAAATTTAGTTCCTATTATGTTACTGGCACATTATCAGAGATCTGGTCATAGACCTGTTGCACTAGTAGGAGGAGCTACAGGTATGATAGGAGATCCATCTGGAAAATCTTCTGAGCGTAACCTTCTTGACGAAAAAACATTGCGTCATAATCAAGAGTGTGTGAAAAAGCAATTGTCGCAATTTCTTGACTTTACTTCGGGTGCAGAAAATCAGGCACTTTTAGTGAATAACTATGACTGGATGAAGGAGTTTTCTTTTCTAGATTTCATCCGTGACATAGGTAAGCATATCACTGTTAATTATATGATGGCAAAAGATTCTGTAAAAAACCGACTTACTGGTGAAGATGCAGATGGTATGTCATTTACAGAGTTTACGTACCAGATGGTACAAGGATATGACTTCTTGCATTTATATAAAAACGAAGGAATTACACTCCAAATGGGAGGAAGTGACCAGTGGGGTAACATTACTACAGGTACAGAATTAGTTCGTCGCATAGGAGGCGGAAAAGGATATGCACTTACATGCCCGCTTATCACCAAGTCCGATGGAAGTAAATTCGGAAAAAGTGAAGGAGGTAATGTATGGCTAGATGCAAAAAGAACATCTCCATATAAATTTTACCAGTACTGGTTAAATACAACAGATGAGGATGCAGAGAAGTATATTAAAATCTTCACTTTTTTAGATAGAGAAGAGATTGAAGCACTTGTTGCAGCTCATAAAGAGGCACCACATCAGAGAGCTTTACAAAAGAGACTAGCAGAGGAGGTAACCACTACGGTTCATGATGCAGAGGCGTTAGAAAAAGCAATCGCAGCTTCAAATATATTATTTGGTAAAAGTACAAGTGATGATCTAAAGTCTCTTGATGAGGCAACATTTTTAGATGTCTTTGAAGGTGTACCACAAGCAGAGATAGAAAAATCTGAAATAGAAGGTGGGTTAGATATTATCGCAGCACTTGCAGAAAAGACTGGATTTTTAAAATCTAATGGAGAAGCGAGACGTGCACTTAAAGAAAACTCAATCTCAATAAATAAAGAAAAAGTAGGAGAGGATTATACCATCCAGACTACAGATTTAATAAATGGAACCTTTGTATTACTTCAAAGGGGTAAGAAAAACTACTTTGTTATTAGAGCAGTCTAGTTGAAGTAAAAAACTTTATTAATAGAAATATGAAAGCCCCAGTGTTCAAGCTGTCTCTTATACACATCTGACGCTGCCGACGAAGAGGATAGTG